>NZ_JTIZ01000071.1:0-290915 GCF_000801125.1 Rhodococcus sp. Chr-9 | reverse complement strand
AACCGCAGGTCAGCTGGTCTTACTTACGACTTTGCCGAGGCCCTGGGTGAGTGCCCGACTTTCTCGTTCGCGGGTATTCACGGAGGTCGTCGAGTTCCGGTCGCCGCTCGCGTATCCGTCCTGGCGATCGGTGACGGATATGCAGGTGGAGGATCATGTCCACTGCATCGACCTCGACGGTGGTGGCTGGGGTGCGGTGCGACGCGAATTGCTCCGGGTCCTCACAACCCCGATGGACCTGCGTCGCCCGCCGTGGGAGGTATACGCGCTGACCGGGGCGCGTGCCGTGCCAGGTATCGATGACGGGGCCACCTTCGTGGCGTTGAAGTTCCATCATTCGATGGGGGATGGCGTCGAGGCGGTCGCGATCGGCCGGAAGTTGTTCGACGCACCGGATGTGCTGGCCGACTGCAGCGACAGGGACCAGAAGTTCACAGCGCCACCGAATTTCGTCCGCCAGGTCGGTATGCTCCCGGGGCAGATCACGAAGATGTTGCTGGCAGCTCGGCGTGCCAGGAACGCGGTTGCCGAACTCGGGACTCTCGATGAGCTCCCGTCCTTGCCCGAGGCCCGAGCCAACAGGTTCAACGAACTACCACGCAACAACGATCTCGCGTTCGATCTGGCTCGGTGGCCGCTCGAGACTGTGCACGCGGCGCGGGCTGCACTCCCGGAAGCGACGGTGAACGACTTCGCATTGGCGGTCATCGCAGGTGCGATGCGGTCCTATCTGCGGGAGCACGAGGAACTCGACGGGTCGTCGGTGGTGGTCGGGGTTCCGATGTCGCTCGTACCTCTCGCTTCCCGATGGACATCGAAGGACGAAGCCTCGAACCAGTTCGGCATGATCCTGGTCGACCTTCAGGCGGACGAACCCGACCCGGTCGTGCGCTTCGCCGGCATCGTGGCGGGAACGATGCACGAGAAGCGTCGCAGTCGCAACTCTCTGGTACTCGCGGCGACAACGGCCTTGGACGATTATCCGTGGTGGGCCGCGAAGCGAGTGATCGCGTCGACCCGACGCGCCGTGAAGAAGGGTAAGCGCATTGCCGCGAATGCTCTCGTCACGAATGTGCCTCGCGGATCTGCCGACGTGCAACTGTGCGGGCGAAGCGGGATTTCGGCGTTCGGGGTGGTCTCCGCGGACT
Source organism: Rhodococcus sp. Chr-9 (assembly GCF_000801125.1). Classification (NCBI taxonomy): domain Bacteria; kingdom Bacillati; phylum Actinomycetota; class Actinomycetes; order Mycobacteriales; family Nocardiaceae; genus Rhodococcus; species Rhodococcus sp. Chr-9. The sequence goes on along the minus strand of NZ_JTIZ01000071.1, from coordinate 289,767 downwards.
CCGGCACGGCATTTGCAGTCGCATCGCTGGGTACCGAACTCACCATCTCCTTCACTGCCTCCCGGGCAGCCGTTCCCGGATCGCATCGTTTCCGTGAACTGCTCGAGGCATCCTTCACCGAACTCGTCGAAGCCCTCGGTGGTCTGAAGACGAGTCGCTCCGATCTGGTGAAATGACCACTACCTCTATTGTGTCCGCAGACTCGCTCGCATCGTCGGGTCCGCAGGGGCAGAATCCGCCAAGGGGACGTGACGGGACGCTCGTCTGGAGCGACGGGCATCCCTGCACGTAGACTTCCGTCGGCTATTGTCGCTCGTGCCCCGGCACGGCCGTTCGGCTGGCAACGGCGACCCTGCAGCTCAACCGAAAAGGTGAAGAATCGATGAAGCAACCGAAGTCAGGATCCTTCGGGCGACTGCGCGTGCTGACAGCCGGCGCGGCGATTGCCTTGTTCTCGACCGCCGCGAGCGTGGTCCCGGCGAACGCTGAGCCGATCCCTGATCCGGTGGCCGAGACACTCCAGCCGATCGAAGCGGTGACGAGCGAGAACGGTTCCAAGATTTCGCGCATCGAGAACTACGGCGAGCAGCAGCTCCTCGTGTACGTGTACTCCGCGTCGATGGACAAGGAGGTCCTGCTCGACGTCTGGCGCCCCGCAGACACGAGTGAACCACGCCCGACCCTGTATCTCCTCAACGGCGCAGGCGGCGGTGAGGACAGCGCGACCTGGCGTTACCGGACCGACGCGATCGATTTCTTCAAGGACAAGAACTTGAACGTGGTGTCGCCGGTCGGAGGGCGGTGGAGTTACTACACGGATTGGGAGCAGGAGGACCCCGTCCTCGGTGTGAACAAGTGGGAGACCTTCCTGACGAAGGAGGTTCCGCCACTCATCGATGCGGCACTCGGAACGAACGGTGTGAATGCGATCGCGGGTCTGTCGTCGTCGGGTACGTCGGTCCTGCAGCTTGCGATCGAGGGCGACGGACTCTACAAGGGCGTGGCTGCGTACAGCGGTTGCGCGCAGACGTCGGACCCGATCGGGCAGCAGTTCGTGAAGATCACGACCGAGACTTGGGGCGGCGGCGATACTCGCAACATGTGGGGTGAGGACGACGACCCGACCTGGGTGGAGAAGGACCCCTATGTTCACGCCGAGGAACTGCGGGGAATGGAGCTGTACATCTCGAACGGCAACGGCTTGCCCGGTCCCTACGACACTCTGAACGGCCCGGAGATCGACGGTCAGGTGGACGTTCTCGCAAACCAGATCATCGTCGGGGGAGTGATCGAGGCAGCGACGAATTACTGCACCCATAATCTCCGTGATCGACTCGTGGAATTGGATATCCCTGCCACTTACAACTTCCGTCCCTCCGGATCACATTCGTGGGGGTATTGGCAGGACGACCTGAAGGATTCGTGGCCCGTACTGGCCAAGGCTCTCGGACTCGACGCTGCCACCGAGTAACGTCCTGCCTATGGGGGATATGCAAGGGCATATCCCCCATAGGGGAGTTATCGGACGGACGTCGAACACCCGTCCTTTTCTGCACTCCACACTCCAAGCTGTGTCGTTCGACACTTCCGGTTCGGTGTCGATACTTTTCCCAAAAAATATGTTTGTCTAAGCACCTATGTCGAGAACACGGTTGTCGGTTGTGATTCCGATGTTCGACGAGCAGGACTATATCGAGCAGTGTCTGCAGTCACTGCTGGCCCAGGAGTCGGAGATCGCCGAGATCATCGTCGTCGACAACAATTCGACCGACGCTGGCCCCGACATCGTTCGGCGCCTCGTGGCACAGAATCCCAAAGTACATCTGGTCTTCGAGTCGAAGCCCGGTGTCGTTCACGCCCGGAACCAGGGTTTCGCGTCGGCTTCCGGTGACATCCTTGCGAGGATCGACGCAGACACTCGGGTATCGAAGGATTGGGCGCACGTCGTCCGCTGCTACTTCGATCGGAGCGATACGGCAGCGATCGGCGGAATCACCGGTCTGAACGATTCGTACGACTCACCCTATCGGGGTCTCAAGAAGCGTGTCGTGGACTGGCAGGTCGATCGAGGAATGATCGGCGGAGAGAAGCGCCTGGCGAATCTGCACGGGGCCAACATGGCGATTCGTGCGTCCGCGTGGGAGCAAGTGTGTGACCGAATCAGTATGGACCTCGGAGTCCACGAGGACTTCGACCTCGGGATATGCCTGACCAAGGCCGGTTTCGGTATCGCCCAACTCGACCGCATGCGAGTCGAGGTATCGCCCCGCCGGGCCTACACGTCGCCTACGAGATTCGTGAAGTACACGAAGGCCACACTTGCCACGGGAAAATTGCACGGTGTCGTCGGAATTCGATTCCGAATCGCCGTGGGTGCACACTGGCTGGGGCACCTGGCGGCGTGGCTCGCGTACCGCCCGTACGATCCCGTGGCCGAGCGGTTCTCACTGCGCCGCGTCTTCCTCGGAGGCGGGGAGAGGAGTTTGCCCGTGAGTGAACGGGCCGAGAAGAAGCCTTGTCATCCGGTCTGTGCTGCGTGCCGATAGCCGCGTAGCGCCGGCAGCACGAAGATCGCCACCATCCCGGCCGACCACAGGAGGGTCTTCAGGAACGGTTCCGCGATCGGACCGCCCATTGCGAGCGAGCGCATGGTGTCGATCGCGCAGGACATCGGCTGGTTCGCCACGACGGGTTGCAACCAGCTCGGATACGCCATGACCGGCACGAACCCCGAGTTGAAGAACATGAGCAGGGTGCACAAAATCGAGACGGTCTCGACCAGGGGCGTGCGCCCCGGCAGAGTCGCCAGAGCGGTCACCATCATCGCGAAGCCCAGACCGAAGATCAGTGGGACCACGAGGATGAGCAGGGTGGGACCGAGGCCCTGGGTGAACCGGAAGCCAAGCGCCATGCCGGCGGCGAAGATCACGAGAGAGGTGACGAACACGCGCACCATCTCGGCCATCAACCGGCCCACGAGCCCCGCCGAACGATGAACGGGCAGCGTGTGGAAGCGGCTCAGCAGGCCGGAATCGCGTTCGGTGCGCAATCCCACCGCGCTGACCACCGAGCCGAACATTGCGCCGACGAGCACGATCATGGGGACGGTGCCGAAGATCGACGAATAGCCGGTCGCGGCGGTGATGCTGTCGCCGAGCACGATGCGGAACATCACCAGGGTGAGCGCCGGATAGATGAGCGCCTGGATCATCGTGGCGGGATCACGGGCCCATCTGAGCAGCAGTCGACCGCACTGCAGGCGGCTGTGCTCCCACAACGCACCGAGGGAACTCTCGCTGCGGATGCGATCCGGTTCGGGATAGGCGAAGGCGCGGCCCGGCGTCCCTGCCCGCTCTCGCGATCGGGCCCGCGCCTGCTGTGTCTCGACGGTCTCGCTCATCGATTCACTCCCGCCTCGTCGCGGCCCACACGGCGCCCGGGATGCAGATCACGGCCAGCCCGATCATCCAGAACAGGCTCGGCCGGAAGACTTCCCAGGTCACCCCGTCCTGGGCCATATCGCGCATCGCGAAGGAGAACTGCGAGATCGGCTGGTTGCGGACGAACGGTCTGATCCACTCGGGAAATCCCTCCTCGGGCACGAAACCGCACGAGAGCATCCCGAGGATCAGCTGCGGCAGGGTCAGCGCCTGCGCTGTCGCCTCGGGGCTCCGGGACAGACATCCGATCGCGTCGGCGCCCAGGCACAACAACAGGCTGATGATCAGTGCGGTCGCGCAGAACAACACTGCCTGCCCGGGGCCGGCGGAGAAACGGAAACCGATGAAATAACCGAATCCGATCGCGGCGGCCAAGGAGATGACCGACCGCACCATGCTCGCCGTCATCCGTGAGGCCAGGGGCGCCGCCGGGGCGACGGGCAGCGTCTGCAGACGCGAGGTCACGCCGGTCGTGCCCTCCTGCGCTGCCAGCTGCGCCGCCGAGATGGCGGTGAAGGCCATCGACTGCAGCACGATGATGGGCATCAGGAATTGCGCGTAGTCGATGCCCTGCAACTGCATGACGAATTTGAGCGGCAGATAGAAACCGAGACCGAAGACGAACGGTGCCAGGACCGCGAGGACCAGCTCGCCGTACCGCGCCATCGTGCGCAACGACCGGAGCGTCAGCACCCACCACTGCTCGACCCCCGACGGCGTGATCCGGCGGTGGACGCCTCCCCGGCGTGCGGGAAGGGTGGACGAGGAGTCGGTGAACGAGACCGTGGGGGTCTCCGTCCCGCGGACCGTCTCGTCGGTGCGGGCCGTCACGGCCGCTCACCTGCCGACGCAGGCTCCGCCCGCTCCGGGTCGGGAAGTGCTGCCGGGCCGCCGTCCGTGAGGCCACCGTCCGCCGGGTCGCTGCCGTCGGGAGCGGATGCGGAGTGCCTGGTGAGGCGGAGGAAGACGTCGTCGAGCGAAGGACGTCGCAGGCCGATGTCGGCGAGTTCGATGCCCAGGGGTTCGATGCGCCGCAGCACCTCGGTGAGGGTCGCGGCGCCGTCGGGCGCCGGGACGGACACCCGATCCGTGTCGGGGACCGTGCCCACGAGCACGTCCTGGGGGAGGAGACCGTCCAGGACGTGCAGGATCTCGGGGATCGCCCGCGGGTCCACCGGAACGATCTCGCAGTGGGTGCCACCGGCGGAGGACTTCAGCTGGTTCGCGGTGCCCTCCGCGATCACGGTGCCCTTGTCGATGACGATGATGTTGTCGCTCAGCACGTCGGCCTCTTCGAGGTACTGCGTGGTCAGCAGCACCGTGATGCCCTGCTCCTTGAGCGCTGCCACCAGCGACCACACACCCTGCCGGCTGCGCGGGTCGAGACCGGTGGTCGGCTCGTCGAGGAAGACCACCTTGGGCCGGACCACGAGGCCGCACGCGATGTCGACCCGTCGACGCATACCGCCGGAGTAGCCCTTCACTGGACGGCGACCGGCGTCGACGAGATCGAATTCCCGGAGCAGATCGTCGGCGCGCCGGGTAGCGGACTTCTTGTCCAGGCCCATCAGGCGCCCGAACAGGATCAGGTTCTCCCGGCCGGTGAGAGTGTCGTCGAGTGCTGCGAACTGGCCGGTCATCATGATCGAACGCCGGACCGCCGCGGCGTCGGCGACCACGTCGTGCCCGGCGACCACGGCGCGACCCGAGGTGGGGCGCAACAGCGTCGACAGCACCTTGACCATCGTGGTCTTGCCGGCGCCGTTGGGGCCGAGGATGCCGAGGACACGGCCCGGCGGTGCAGAGAAGCTGATCCCGTCGAGTGCGTGGACGTCGCCGAACGACTTGTGGACGTCCTCCACGAGAACTGCCTGGTCGTGATCGCTCACATCACACCCCGCCGTAGATCTCGGTCCCCGTCGGGGACGGGTCGGTCCGTCACCGTCGGAATCGTACCGGGGCGAACGGTCCCGGGAGGGGCGGACGGACATGCGCGTCGGCGCCGACGCCCTGCCCCTTGGGGTGTCCACGCCGGCCGGTCAGGACCAGACGCCGAGATCGTCGAGGTGTTCGACGAGTCGATGGGCCCCGTCGGTGAAGTGTTCGCGCGTCTCGCGTCCGGCGGCCTCGACGTCACCGGTGCGCAACGCCTGCAGCAACCGTTCGTGCGAGGCGACCGCATCCGTCCCCCAGCTGCGCGCCTTCTCCTAGTACATGATCCGCCTTGTCACTTCACGGTCTCGGTAGCATCACAGCCGGAGGTGACATGTGGCACACCTACCGTGCCCTAACCTGGCTCGCAACGCACTGGATGGTTCGGTTGGCGGGTGAGCACCGGAGTATCACGCCGACGGTTACTGGGAGGGGCCGCCGGCGGATTGTTCGCGTGGGGTGCGACCGCGGGGAGCGGTCGTGCGGCTCCGCCACGCAGGCTTCCTCCACCCGACACCGTCACCGATCCCGCGAGGATGAGTGCGGTCGAGGCGGCAGCGCTGCTGCACGCCGGCGAACTGCACCCGCGCGAACTGCTCGATGCCTGTCTGGACCGCACGCGCTCGTACGACGGAGCGATCGGTGCGTGGATCCGGCTCTACCCCGAAGTGGCCTACGCGGCGGCCGAGGCGGCGGGGGAGCGCCTCGCCCGTGCGCGCCGCGATCGGGCCCCGGCGCCGCTCGTGTGCGGGCTCCCGATCGCTCTCAAGGACATCTTCGCGGTGTCCGGGCTTCCGCTCACCGCGTCGAGTCGCGTCCTCGAGGGCAACATCGCGGCCGGGCACTCGGGTGTGTGGCGTCGACTCGAGGACGCCGGTGCGGTGCTCATGGGGCACGCGCACACCGACGAGTTCGCGATCGGTGTCGCCACCCCTCAGGTGGGCAATCCGTGGAACACCGAGATGTCGCCCGGCGGATCGTCCGGCGGCAGCGCGGCCGTGCTCGCCGCGCGGTTCGCGCCCCTCGCGATCGGTAGCGACACCGGCGGTTCGGTCCGGTTCCCGGCGAGCGCCTGCGGTGTCTCGTCGATCAAGCCGACCTACGGGCGCATCACCTCGCACGGCATGATCCCGCTGACCTGGACCCGCGACCACGTGGGTCCGATGGGCCGCAGCGTCGCCGACGCGTCCCTGATGATGACCGTGCTCGCGGGCGCGGATCCGGCCGACCCGATCACGGCACTCGGCCCCGACGTTCCCGAGGGCGGTTATCCGGTGACGGCCGCCGGGGGAGCGAGTCCCCTCGCCGGCGTGCGGATCGGACTGCCCGTGAACACGAATCCCGCACCCCCCGAGGCGGTGCAGCGCGTCGTCGACGACGCGGCACGGGTGGCGGAATCGCTCGGTGCGGTCACGGTCCCGGTGACGATGCCGTCCCTGCCGGAATCCCTCGCGACCGGCGACCAGGTCGAGATGGGTGCCTACCACCAGCAGTTCACCGACCGGCTCGGCCTGTATCGCCCCGAGAACGCGGTGGCCGCGGGCACGGCGGTGGCCTCGCTGGCCGTGCCGGTGGGCGACTACCTCACCTTCGAACGCGACCGTCTGCGGTACCAGAGCGACTACAACCGGATGTTCGTCGACCAGGATCTCGACGCGATCATGCTGCCCGGCGCCTCCGTCGACGGCGCACGACGCCAGGAGTTCCTCGGCATCAGTGTCACGGCCGGAGTGACGGGCCCCGTGCGATGGGCGAACTACTCCGGTGCCCCCGTGGTGACCCTGCCCGCCGGGTACTCCGCCGCGACGGGGATGCCGGTCGGTGTGCAGCTCGGTGCGCGGCCGTGGCAGGACGAACATCTCATCGGCATCGGGCTCGAACTGCAGGAGGCACTGCCGATCTGGCGCGACGAGCCGCAGCTCGTCGCCGCCGGCGCACGGGTCCCCGAGGTCGCGCAGGTGCAGCCGGGCCCCGGTCCCGACCCGACGAATACGATCGGGGCGGCCGCTCCGGTTCGGACCCTGCCGATGAACCTCATCGGCTAGGTTCGACCACGCGGATCCGACCGCACGGCGTATTGCCGAGGTGTACATCACGCACCGTCGTGAGTTGAACTCTCGGCCGTGCTCCTGCATACTGGTCGGGTTGCCTTGACCGGGCCATGGATGTTTCGCGGCTCGGATCGGGAAAGACGTGACAGTCGCGGATCGAGCCTCACGGCCTGGTCGCGGCCACATGCAAGACGGAAGCAGTACCCCTGTGTGCTCCTGTGGAGCGCAGCCGGTTCCGTTCCTTGCGGTGTCGAAGCCTTCGAGCATCGACGCCGGGGAATGAGCGGCGGGCCGACACGCCCGACCGCGTGGGCCGGAGAACAATGACAGATGAACAGCGGCAAGCGGATCGGATACGTCCGGCTCGCACTGTGTTTCGAGCGCTGTTCTCGGTCGCCGTTCCCCGGGGAACTGTGCAGACGAGGTGGTTTCCGGCTCCGCCGGGGATCACGAAACGCGGCAAGAAAAGGACACTAAGCGTGGCGGGACAGAAGATCCGCATCAGGCTCAAGGCCTATGACCACGAGGCGATCGACGCATCTGCGCGCAAGATCGTCGAGACGGTGACCCGTACGGGTGCCCGCGTGGTCGGCCCGGTGCCGTTGCCCACTGAAAAGAACGTGTACTGCGTCATCCGCTCGCCGCACAAGTACAAGGACTCGCGCGAGCACTTCGAGATGCGGACGCACAAGCGGCTCATCGACATCCTCGACCCGACGCCGAAGACCGTCGACGCGCTCATGCGCATCGATCTCCCGGCGAGTGTCGACGTCAACATTCAGTGACATTCGATTACAGCGAGCTTGTGAAAGACGCAGCGGAGACAACACATGACTAACCAGATCAAGGGAATCCTGGGCACCAAGCTCGGCATGACCCAGGTCTTCGACGAGAACAACCGGGTTGTCCCGGTCACCGTCGTCAAGGCCGGACCGAACGTGGTCACGCAGATCCGCACCGAGGAGCGCGACGGCTACAACGCCGTGCAGCTCGCCTACGGTGCCATCGCGCCGCGCAAGGTCAACAAGCCGGTTCGCGGCCAGTTCGAGAAGGCCGGCGTCACGCCGCGCCGTCACCTGGTCGAGCTCCGGATCGAGGACGCCTCCGAGTACGAGGTCGGCCAGGAACTCACCGCCGAGGTGTTCGAGGACGGCGCCTACGTCGACGTCACCGGCACCTCGAAGGGCAAGGGCTTCGCCGGCACCATGAAGCGTCACGGCTTCGCCGGCCAGGGTGCGTCGCACGGTACGCAGGCCGTGCACCGTCGTCCGGGCTCCATCGGTGGTTGCGCCACCCCGGGCCGCGTGTTCAAGGGCACGCGCATGTCCGGCCGTATGGGCTCCGACCGCATCACGACGCAGAACCTCTCGGTCCACAAGGTGGACGCCGAGAACGGTCTGCTGCTGATCAAGGGCGCGATCCCGGGTCGCAAGGGCGGCCTCGTGATCGTCAAGACCGCAGTGAAGGGTGGTGCACGGGCATGACCAGCACCGAGACCGCAACCAAGCTGACCCTGGACGTCAAGGCCCCCGGTGGCCAGACCTCCGGCTCCGTCGATCTCCCCGCCGAGATCTTCGACGCTCCCGCGAACATCGCGCTGCTGCACCAGGTCGTCACCGCGCAGCTCGCCGCGGCCCGCCAGGGAACGCACGCCACCAAGACCCGCGGCGAGGTCCGCGGCGGTGGCAAGAAGCCGTACCGCCAGAAGGGCACCGGCCGCGCACGTCAGGGCTCGACCCGTGCGCCGCAGTTCGCCGGCGGTGGCGCCGTCCACGGCCCGCAGCCGCGCGACTACAGCCAGCGCACCCCCAAGAAGATGAAGGCCGCCGCCCTGCGCGGAGCCCTCTCCGACCGGGCGCGCAACGAGCGCATCCACGTGATCACCGAACTCGTCGCGGGTCAGACCCCGTCGACGAAGAGTGCTCGCACGTTCCTGGGCGAGATCAGCGACCGCAAGAAGGTCCTGCTCGTCGTCGGCCGTGAAGACGTGGCGGCGTGGAAGTCGGTTCAGAACCTTCCCAACGTCCACGCGCTCGCGCCGGATCAGCTGAACACCTACGACGTGCTCTACAGCGATGACGTCGTGTTCAGCGTCGAGGCGCTCAACACGTTCATCCACGGGCCGGCCGAGTCCGGCCAGGAAGTGAAGGAGGAGAGCAAGTGAGCACGATCGCCGATCCTCGCGACATCCTGCTGGCTCCCGTCGTCTCCGAGAAGTCCTACGGGCTGATGGAAGAGGGCACCTACACCTTCCTGGTCCACCCGGACTCGAACAAGACGCAGATCAAGATTGCCGTCGAGAAGGTCTTCGGCGTCAAGGTGAGCAGCGTCAACACCGCCAACCGTCAGGGCAAGCGCAAGCGGACCCGGTTCGGTTACGGCAAGCGCAAGAACACCAAGCGCGCGCTCGTGACCCTCACGGCCGACAGCAAGCCCATCGAGATCTTCGGAGGCCCGGTCGCCTAGCGATCGGAACTCTCGAGAGATAGAGGACGAGAAGACTCATGGCAATCCGTAAGTACAAGCCGACTACGCCGGGCCGCCGTGGCGCCAGCGTGTCGGACTTCGCCGAGATCACTCGGTCGACGCCCGAGAAGTCGCTGATCCGCCCGCTGCACGGTCGCGGTGGACGTAACGCGCACGGCCGCATCACCACCCGTCACAAGGGTGGCGGACACAAGCGCGCCTACCGCCTGATCGATTTCCGTCGCAACGACAAGGACGGCGTGCCGGCCAAGGTCGCTCACATCGAGTACGACCCCAACCGCACCGCGCGCATCGCGCTGCTCCACTACGTGGACGGCGAGAAGCGCTACATCATCGCCCCCAAGGGCCTCGTGCAGGGTGCTCCCGTCGAGTCGGGCCCCAACGCCGACATCAAGCCCGGCAACAACCTGCCGCTGCGCAACATCCCGACGGGTACGACCATCCACGCGGTCGAGCTGCGTCCGGGTGGCGGCGCCAAGATGGCCCGCTCCGCCGGTGCGAGCATCCAGCTCCTCGGTAAGGAAGGCACCTACGCCACGCTGCGTATGCCCTCCGGCGAGATCCGTCGCGTCGACGTGCGCTGCCGCGCCACCGTCGGCGAGGTCGGCAACGCCGAGCAGTCGAACATCAACTGGGGCAAGGCCGGCCGTATGCGCTGGAAGGGCAAGCGCCCGACCGTCCGTGGTGTCGTGATGAACCCGGTCGACCACCCGCACGGTGGTGGCGAGGGCAAGACCTCGGGTGGTCGCCACCCGGTCAGCCCGTGGGGCAAGCCCGAGGGCCGCACCCGCAAGAACAAGGCGTCCGACAAGCTCATCGTCCGTCGTCGCCGTACCGGCAAGAAGCGCTAGTCAAGGAGGGAGTTAGAGAATGCCACGCAGCCTCAAGAAGGGCCCGTTCGTCGACGACCACCTCCTGGCGAAGGTGGACACGCAGAACGAGAAGGGCACCAAGCAGGTCATCAAGACCTGGTCGCGCCGTTCCACGATTCTGCCCGACTTCATCGGTCATACGTTCGCTGTCCACGATGGACGCAAGCACGTGCCGGTGTTCGTCTCGGAGTCCATGGTCGGTCACAAGCTCGGTGAGTTCGCGCCGACCCGTACGTTCAAGGGCCACATCAAGGACGACCGGAAGAGCAAGCGTCGATGAGCACTGAAACCACCACCAACAGCGCTCGGGCTGTTGCGCGCCACGTGCGCGTGACCCCGATGAAGGCGCGCCGCGTCGTCGACATCGTTCGCGGTAAGTCCGTCGAGGAGGCCCTGGCCATCCTCAAGTTCGCGCCGCAGGCCGCGGCCGAGCCGGTCGCCAAAGTGATCGCGTCGGCCGCTGCGAACGCGCAGAACAACTACAACCTCGACCCCAGCACGCTCGTCGTCGCGACTGCGTACGTGGACGAGGGTGCGACCCTGAAGCGGTTCCAGCCGCGTGCCCAGGGCCGTGCGTTCCGCATCCGCAAGCGGTCGAGCCACATCACCGTGATCGTGGAAAGCGTCGGGTCGGCCTCGACTCGTAACCGCCGGAAGGGAGCTCAGTAGTGGGCCAGAAGATCAACCCGCACGGCTTCCGTCTGGGCGTCACCACCGACTGGAAGTCTCGTTGGTACGCGGACAAGCAGTACGCGGACTACGTCAAGGAAGATGTCGCGATCCGCAAGTTCCTGGCCTCCGGCCTCGAACGCGCCGGCATCGCGAAGGTCGAGATCGAGCGCACCCGCGACCGTGTGCGTGTGGACATCCACACCGCTCGTCCCGGGATCGTCATCGGACGCCGCGGCGCCGAGGCCGATCGCATCCGCGCCGAGCTCGAGAAGCTGACCGGTAAGCAGGTCCAGCTGAACATCCTCGAGGTCAAGAACTCGGAGTCCGAGGCTCAGCTCGTGGCGCAGGGCGTCGCCGAGCAGCTCTCGAACCGTGTCGCCTTCCGTCGTGCGATGCGCAAGGCCATCCAGTCGGCCATGCGTCAGCCGAACGTCAAGGGCATCCGCGTGCAGTGCTCGGGCCGCCTCGGTGGCGCCGAGATGTCGCGTTCGGAGTTCTACCGCGAAGGTCGCGTCCCGCTGCACACGCTGCGCGCGGACATCGATTACGGCCTCTACGAGGCACGGACCACCTTCGGCCGCATCGGCGTGAAGGTCTGGATCTACAAGGGCGACATCGTCGGTGGCCGTCGTGAGCTCGCTGCTGCTGCAGCTGCTCCCGCCGACCGGCCGCGTCGTGAGCGTCCGAGCCGCCCGCGTCGTTCCGGCGCGTCGGGCACCACCGCGACGAGCACCGAGGCCGGCCGCGCCGCATCGAGCGACGCTCCTGCCTCGACCGAGAACAAGGAGGGCTGACGCAATGTTGATCCCCCGGCGGGTCAAACACCGCAAGCAGCACCATCCGAGCCGTACGGGTGCCGCCAAGGGCGGAACCCAGGTGGCCTTCGGTGACTACGGCATCCAGGCTCTCGAGCCGGCCTACATCACCAACCGGCAGATCGAGTCCGCTCGTATCGCCATGACCCGGCACATCAAGCGTGGCGGCAAGATCTGGATCAACATCTTCCCGGATCGCCCCCTCACCAAGAAGCCTGCCGAGACCCGCATGGGTTCCGGTAAGGGTTCGCCGGAGTGGTGGGTCGCGAACGTCAAGCCCGGTCGCGTGCTGTTCGAGATGAGCTACCCCAACGAGGAGATTGCGCGCGAGGCTCTGCGTCGCGCGATGCACAAGCTCCCCTGCAAGTGCCGCATCGTGACGAGGGAGGAGCAGTTCTGATGGCTACCGGTACCCCCGCCGCGGAACTCCGCGAGCTGAGCGACGAAGAGCTGACCGACAAGCTCCGCGAAGCCAAGGAAGAGCTGTTCAACCTCCGCTTCCAGATGGCCACCGGCCAGCTGGACAACAACCGTCGGCTCCGCGTGGTGCGCAACGAGATCGCCCGTATCTACACGGTGCTGCGCGAGCGCGAGCTCGGACTGGCCACCGGCCCGAATGCGGGTGACGTGGCATGAGTGAGGAAAAGGCAGTGAGCAACCAGGAACAGCGCGCGAGCCGTAAGGTCCGCATCGGTTACGTCGTCTCGGACAAGATGGAGAAGACCATCGTCGTCGAGCTCGAGGACCGGGTGAAGCACCCGCTGTACGGCAAGATCATCCGCCGTACGACCAAGGTGAAGGCGCACGACGAGAACGGTCTGGCCGGCATCGGCGACCGCGTGCAGCTGATGGAGACCCGTCCGCTGTCCGCGTCGAAGCGCTGGCGTCTGGTCGAGGTGCTCGAGAAGGCCAAGTAAGGCCTCCTCGTCCTCGACAGGACCGAGAACATGCAGCACCCCACCACCCGCACCGCGGGCGGTGGGGTGCTGTGCGTCGGGTAGTAGGTGCAGCCCTCGCGTGGGGGAGCGGTGGACGTCGCTGCGACACGCCCGGTTCCGGGGTGGGGAGTGACATCACAATTCGCGAATTTGCCCTGCGTACGGTATATGGCCTACTCTGGACGGGTTGCTTACGGGACCCGTGTGTGATTCGCGCGTGCGCCGCAGGCAACCGACGACCGCGTACGTCCAGGTCGGAAATCTGACGTACACACCAATCCAGGTCAAGGAGAAGTAAGTGATCCAGCAGGAGTCGCGACTGCGCGTCGCCGACAACACGGGTGCCAAGGAGATCCTCTGCATCCGCGTTCTCGGTGGCTCGTCCCGTCGCTACGCCGGAATCGGTGACGTCATCGTCGCCACCGTCAAGGACGCGATCCCCGGCGGCAACGTCAAGCGTGGCGATGTCGTCAAGGCCGTGATCGTGCGCACCGCCAAGGAGCGCCGCCGTCCGGACGGTTCCTACATCAAGTTCGACGAGAACGCTGCCGTCATCATCAAGGGCGACAACGATCCTCGCGGCACCCGCATCTTCGGACCCGTCGGTCGCGAGCTCCGCGACAAGCGGTTCATGAAGATCGTCTCGCTCGCTCCGGAGGTGCTGTGATGAAGGTGCACAAGGGTGACACCGTGCTCGTCATCTCGGGCAAGGACAAGGGCGCCAAGGGCAAGGTCATCGCGGCCTACCCGGCGACCGGCAAGGTCCTCGTCGAGGGCGTGAACCGTATCAAGAAGCACACCGCCGTCTCTGCGAACGAGCGTGGCGCCTCCTCCGGCGGCATCGTGACGCAGGAGGCCCCGATCCACGTTTCCAACGTTGCGGTCGTCGACTCGGACGGAAACCCCACCCGCGTGGGCTACCGCACCGATGAGGAAACCGGCAAGCGCGTTCGGATTTCCCGGAAGAACGGGAAGGACCTCTGACATGACTTCCACCGAGAACAAGACCCAGCCGCGCCTGAAGGCCCGCTACCGCGCCGAGATCAAGGACGCGCTGAACGCGGAGTTCGACTACGCGAACGTCATGCAGATCCCCGGCGTCGTGAAGGTCGTCGTCAACATGGGTGTCGGCGACGCCGCCCGCGACGCGAAGCTCATCAACGGAGCCGTCAACGACCTCGCGCTCATCACCGGTCAGAAGCCGGAGATCCGTAAGGCCCGCAAGTCCATCGCACAGTTCAAGCTGCGCGAGGGCATGCCGATCGGTGCGCGCGTCACGCTGCGCGGCGACCGCATGTGGGAGTTCCTGGACCGTCTCGTGTCCATCGCGCTTCCCCGTATCCGGGACTTCCGCGGCCTCAACGGCAACCAGTTCGACGGCAACGGCAACTACACGTTCGGCCTGAACGAGCAGTCGATGTTCCACGAGATCGACGTGGACAAGATCGATCGCCCGCGCGGCATGGACATCACTGTCGTGACCACCGCTACCAACAACGAAGAAGGCCGTGCCCTGCTCAAGCACCTCGGCTTCCCGTTCAAGGAGAACTGAGCCCATGGCTAAGAAGGCACTGGTCAACAAGGCCAACAAGAAGCCGAAGTTCGCGGTGCGCGCCTACACCCGCTGCCAGCGCTGCGGGCGCCCGCACTCGGTCTTCCGCAAGTTCGGACTCTGCCGCATCTGCCTTCGCGAGATGGCACACCGCGGAGAACTTCCGGGAGTTCACAAGAGCTCCTGGTGACGTGAGCGGTGGGCGGAGGACCGAGAAGTTCTCCGCCCACTGTCACGCTGTCATGGGTTCGTCGCCGATCCGTCGACGAATCCGCTATCGAAACCGAGTTTCGATGTAGGCCCACGGCCGGCATGTTCCGGCGTTGCATGGGAACCGCATCGAGAAAGGTGAACAGGTCAGCCATGACCATGACCGACCCCATCGCAGACTTCTTGACGCGTCTGCGTAACGCCAACACGGCGTACCACGACGAGGTCAAGCTCCCGTCCTCGAAGATCAAGGTGAACATCGCCGAGATCCTCAAGCGCGAGGGCTACATCTCCGACTACCGCACCGAGGACGCCGAGGTGGGCAAGACCCTCATCGTCGACCTCAAGTACGGACCTTCCCGTGAGCGCAGCCTTGCCGGCGTGCGCCGCGTGTCGAAGCCCGGCCTGCGCGTGTACGCGAAATCCACCAACCTGCCCAAGGTCCTGGGCGGCCTCGGCGTGGCGATCATCTCCACGTCCTCCGGCCTGCTCACCGATCGCCAGGCGGCCAAGCAGGGAGTGGGCGGGGAAGTCCTCGCCTACGTCTGGTAAAGGGAGGCCACCACAATGTCGCGAATCGGAAAACTCCCCGTTGCAGTTCCTTCGGGCGTCGAGATCACCATCGACGGCCAGGATGTTGCAGTCAAGGGCCCCAAGGGCAACCTGTCCCTGACGATCGCCGAGCCGATCGCCGTCGCCAAGGGTGAGGACGGGGCAATCAACGTCACGCGCCCGAACGACGAGCGTCGCAGCCGCGCGCTGCACGGCCTGTCGCGGACGCTCGTGCAGAACCTCATCGTCGGTGTCACCGAGGGTTACACCACCAAGATGGAGATCCACGGCGTCGGCTACCGCGTGGCCCTCAAGGGCAAGGACCTCGAGTTCTCGCTCGGCTACAGCCACCCCGTGCTGATCGAGGCGCCCGAGGGCATCACGTTCGCCGTCGAGAACCCCACGCGCTTCTCGATCTCGGGCATCGACAAGCAGAAGGTCGGCCAGATCGCGGCCAACATCCGCCGGCTGCGCAAGTCCGACCCCTACAAGGGCAAGGGCATCCGCTACGAGGGTGAACAGGTCCGTCGCAAGGTCGGAAAGACGGGTAAGTGATCATGAGCCAGACCGAGAACCAGAAGGCCAAGCGCATCCCGCGCGGCAAGGACGCCTCCACCACGCGTCGCCTTTCGAAGACGCGTCGTCACTTCCGCCTCCGCAAGAAGATCTCCGGCACCGCCGAGCGTCCCCGCCTCGTCGTCAACCGGTCCTCGCGCCACCTGCACGTGCAGCTGGTCGACGACCTGACGGGCACCACTCTCGCCGCAGCGTCGTCCATCGAACCCGATGTGCGCGCTCTCGAGGGCGACAAGAAGGCTCGCGGCGCGAAGGTCGGTCAGCTGATCGCCGAGCGCGCGAAGGCTGCCGGCGTGGAAGCCGTGGTCTTCGACCGCGGTGGCCACACCTACAGCGGACGCATCGCGGCCCTCGCGGACGCGGCTCGCGAAAGCGGGTTGAAGTTCTGATGACCATTTTCTCGAACGGAAGGAACGCCTGATGCCGGGACGTCAGCGGCGTGACGGCGGCAACGGCCCCGCCGGACAGAACCCCAACAGCGGTGACAACCGTGGCGGTCGCGACCGCCGCGACCGCGACTCGCGCGGCGGCAACGCTGCCGAGAAGTCGAACTACATCGAGCGTGTCGTCTCGATCAACCGTGTGTCGAAGGTCGTCAAGGGCGGTCGTCGCTTCAGCTTCACCGCTCTGGTGATCGTGGGCGACGGCAACGGCCTGGTCGGCGTCGGCTACGGCAAGGCCAAGGAAGTTCCCGCGGCCATCCAGAAGGGTGTCGAGGAAGCTCGCAAGAACTTCTTCCGCGTCCCGCTCATCGGCGGAACCATCACCCACCCCGTCCAGGGAGAGGCTGCAGCCGGTGTCGTCCTGCTGCGTCCGGCTTCCCCCGGTACCGGTGTCATCGCCGGTGGCGCTGTGCGCGCGGTGCTGGAGTGTGCGGGTGTCCACGACATCCTGTCGAAGTCGCTCGGCTCCGACAACGCCATCAATGTGGTGCACGCGACGGTTGCGGCCCTCAAGGGTCTGCAGCGTCCCGAGGAAGTCGCGGCTCGCCGTGGCCTCACCCTCGAGGAAGTTGCCCCCGCCGGCATGCTGCGCGCACGTGCACAGGCTGCTGGGAGCGTGAAGTAATGGCAGAGCTGAAGATCACCCAGATCAAGAGCACCATCGGGGCCAAGTCGAATCAGCGCGACAGCCTCCGGACCCTCGGTCTGCGGAAGATCCGCCAGTCCGTCGTCCGCGAGGACAATGCGCAGAATCGTGGCCTCATCAACGTGGTGCGTCACCTCGTCACCGTTGAGGAGGTCTGAGAATGACCATCAAGCTGCATCACCTGCGCCCGGCTCCGGGTGCGAAGACGGACAAGACCCGCGTCGGACGCGGTGAGGGTTCGAAGGGCAAGACCGCCGGCCGCGGTACGAAGGGCACGAAGGCACGCAAGAACGTGTCGCCGGCCTTCGAGGGTGGCCAGATGCCCATCCACATGCGTCTGCCGAAGCTCAAGGGCTTCAAGAACGCATTCCGTACCGAGTACCAGATCGTCAACGTCGGGGACATCGCTCGCGTGTTCCCCGAGGGTGGACAGATCGGTGTCGCGGACCTCGTGGCGAAGGGTCTGGTTCGCAAGAACCAGCTCGTCAAGGTCCTCGGCGAAGGCGAGCTGACGGTGGCCGTGCAGGTCACCGCCGACAAGTTCTCGGCCTCCGCTCAGGAGAAGATCGCTGCAGCCGGTGGCAGCGCGACCGTCCAGGCCTGACCTGTACTTTCGCGTGTGAGTCACGGCTGTCGAACGGCCGCGGTGCAGATACCTGCACCGCGGCCGTTCGCGCGTTCGCACCGGTGTCCCAAGCTGCGTTCGCAGCGGTGACATAGGCTACCGGGCTACGCCTCTCATCGGGGCCCACTGTTAGAGTTTCAGAGTTGTCTACCGTCCGACGGATCCCTCTCGATCCGTCGTCCCCGATCGGCCCGCCAGGAGGATCTTTGCTTTCCGCCTTCGTCTCGGCCCTCAGGACACCGGACCTGAGGCGGAAGATTCTCATCGCCCTCGGGCTCGTGGCGCTGTACCGCCTCGGTGCTACCGTGCCGTCCCCGGGCGTCGACTACGGCAACGTCCAGGCCTGTGTCGATCAGCTCGCCGGCAGCGAGCAGGCCGGCATCTACTCGCTGATCAATCTGTTCTCCGGCGGCGCGCTACTGCAGTTGTCGGTCTTCGCGATCGGCATCATGCCGTTCATCACCGCGAGCATCATCGTCCAGCTGCTCACCGTGGTCATTCCACGCTTCGAGGAACTGCGCAAGGAGGGCCAGTCCGGCCAGGCCAAGATGACGCAGTACACGCGTTATCTCGCCGTCGCGCTCGCCGTCCTGCAGGCCACCGGCATCGTCGCGCTCGCCGCCCGAGGGCAGCTGCTGCAGGGCTGCTCGGAGCCGATCCTCGCCGACGACAGCATCTTCGGGATGGTCGTCATCGTGCTGGTGATGACCGCCGGTGCCGCCGTCGTCATGTGGTTCGGTGAGCTCATCACCGAACGCGGTGTCGGCAACGGCATGTCGCTGCTGATCTTCGCCGGTATCGCGGCCGCGCTGCCGAGCGAGGGTCGCATGATCCTCGAATCCCGCGGCGGCCTCGTCTTCGCGATCGTCTGCGTCGTGGCCCTGGCCCTGATCACGGGTGTCGTGTTCATCGAGCAGGGTCAGCGCCGGATCCCGGTGCAGTACGCCAAGCGCATGGTCGGCCGTCGTATGTACGGCGGTTCGTCGACCTACCTGCCGCTGAAGGTCAACCAGGCGGGCATCATCCCCGTCATCTTCGCGTCGTCGCTGCTGTACCTGCCCAATCTCGTCGCGCAGCTCACCGGTGCCACGACAAACCCGGATCCGAGTTGGTGGCAGCGGATCATCAACGAGTACCTGGTCAATCCGAACAACCCGGTCTACATCGCGATCTACTTCGCCCTGATCGTGTTCTTCGTCTTCTTCTACGTCGCCATCACCTTCAATCCGGAGGAGCGGGCCGACGAGATGAAGAAATACGGCGGCTTCATCCCGGGCATCCGCCCCGGTCGCCCGACCGCCGAATATCTCAGTTTCGTGCTCAACCGCATCACGGTTCCGGGCTCGATCTACCTCGGTCTCATCGCGACGCTGCCGAACTTCTTCCTGTCCGGCAGCCAGACGGCCTCGAGCATCTTCGGTGGCGCCGCGGTTCTCATTCTCGTCAGTGTCGCGCTGGACACTGTCAAGCAGATCGAAAGTCAACTGATGCAGCGCAACTACGAAGGGTTCCTCAAGTGAGACTTGTACTGCTCGGTCCTCCCGGTGCCGGCAAGGGCACACAGGCCGCGATTCTGTCCGAGAAGCTCGGCGTCCCCGCCATCTCGACGGGCGATCTTTTCCGCGCGAACATCGGGCAGGGCACCCCGCTCGGCGTCGAGGCCAAGAAGTACATCGACGCGGGGGAGCTCGTTCCCGCCGAGATCACCAACAACATGGTGCGTGAGCGTCTGGCCGAGCCCGACGCCGCCAACGGCTTCCTCCTCGACGGCTTCCCGCGCAGCGTGGAGCAGGCCAAGGAACTCGAGAACATCCTGAAGGATCTCGGTGTCGAGCTCGACGGCGTGCTGTCCTTCGTCATCGACGAGGACGTCGTGGTCGAGCGCATGCTCGCCCGCGGTCGCGCCGACGACACCGAAGACGTGATCCGCAACCGTCTCCGGGTCTACCGTGAGGAGACGGCCCCGCTGCTCGACTACTACGCCGACTCGATCATCACGGTCGACGCGATCGGTGAGGTCGAGGAGATCAATTCGCGGGCTCTGTCCGCACTCGGAAAGTAGACGGGTAGTTCGACATGGGTTTCGGGCGCAAGCGCTCAGTGGTTCCGTTCCGCACCTCGGGTGAACTCGACGCGATGGCGGCGGCGGGAGCCGTGGTCGGTGCCGCACTCGTCGCAGTGCGCGAGGCCGCCAAGCCGGGCGTGAGCACCCTGGAACTCGACCAGGTGGCGGAATCGGTCATCCGCGATGCGGGGGCCGTTCCGTCCTTCCTGGGCTACCACGGCTTCACCGGTTCGATCTGTTCGTCGGTCAACGAGGTCGTCGTCCACGGCATCCCGTCGGTGTCGGTGGTGCTCGCCGAGGGCGACCTCGTGTCGATCGACTGCGGCGCGATCCTCGACGGCTGGCACGGCGACTCGGCATGGACCTTCGGGATCGGGGAGCTGTCGCAGGCCGACATCGACCTGAGCGAGGCCACCCGTCTGTCGCTCGAGGCCGGTATCGCGGCGATGCTCCCGGGCAACCGCCTGACCGACGTGTCGCATGCGATCGAGCAAGGCACGCATGCCGCCGAGAAGGTGCACGGCCGCTTGTACGGCATCGTCGACGGCTACGGCGGTCACGGTATCGGGCGCGAGATGCACATGGATCCGTTCCTCCCCAACGAAGGCAAGCCGGGCAAGGGCCCGAAGCTCGTCGTCGGATCGGTGCTCGCCGTCGAGCCGATGCTCACCCTCGGTACCTACGAAACCGAGGTCCTCGACGACGAGTGGACGGTGGTGACCGTCGACGGCAGCCGGGCCGCGCACTGGGAGCACACGGTAGCGGTCACCGAGGACGGCCCCCGTATCCTCACCGTCCGGCCGGAGTGACGCGAGCGGTCGTACTCCGCGGCGTCATACGTCGACGAGGAGCGTGACCGGTCCGTCGTTGACGAGGCTCACCTCCATGTGGGCCCCGAACTTCCCGGTCTCCACCGTCGCGCCGAGATCTCGTAGAGCGTTCGCGAACGCATCGACGAGAGGTTCGGCGATCGGGCGGGGAGCGGCGGCCGACCACGACGGACGCCTGCTCTTCCTCGTGTCGGCCATGAGCGTGAACTGGCTGACCACCAGGATCGGGGCGTCGACGTCGGAGGCGGATCGCTCGTCCTCGAGGATGCGCATCGTCCACACCTTCCGGGCGAGCGTCGCGGCCTTGGTCTCGTCGTCGTCGTGCGTGACGCCGACCAGCACGAGCAGACCGTGACCGTCTTCGGCCGGCGTGATGCGAGCCACCTCGGCTCCGTCGACCGCCACCGCCGCCGTGGTCACCCGCTGGATCAACGCCCGCACGTGCGGTCCTCCTCCTGGTCGTGGGCACGAGTGTGCCGGAGCTCATTTGTCCTGGACGGTCAACTTCCCGTACCATTGATCGGTGGTGCGCGCTGCGCTCCGATCGGTCCCGTGTCGAATTCCTTCGAATTTCGGTTCGTGTCCGGTCCCGGAGTTGCCGAGCGTCACGGTAACGGATGCCGATGCAACCACAACGCCGAACAACGGATCGCGGAGGATATGGCTAAGAAAGACGGGGCAATCGAGGTCGAGGGCCGGGTAATCGAACCGCTGCCCAATGCGATGTTCCGCATCGAGCTGGAGAACGGGCACAAGGTTCTCGCCCACATCAGCGGAAAGATGCGTCAGCACTACATTCGTATCCTTCCCGAGGACCGCGTTGTCGTGGAGCTTTCTCCCTACGACCTCACGCGTGGACGCATCGTCTACCGCTACAAGTAACGAAGCTTCCCCGGCTACACGGTCGGGGAGAATCATGTCGCCGGGCCGGCTCTGCCGTGTCCGGCGGCGCACATACAGGAGATCGGACTTACGTGAAGGTTCAGCCTAGCGTCAAGAAGATCTGCGAGAAGTGCAAGGTGATCCGCCGTAACGGTCGGGTCATGGTGATCTGCGAGAACCTGCGTCACAAGCAGCGTCAGGGCTAGATCCACCTTCGTCTCGAAGATCTGCTTGGCAACAAGCACGAAGACCTTCCAGCACCAGTCGCGTGGTTACGATCCTCGATCCGTCGAGGAGCTGCGCGATCAACCCCCGGTACGGAGGCCGGGGCCCCACTGTGTTTTTGAATCACACAGTTCTTCGACGCAGGGGACGGGCTGGGAGCAGACCTCCGCACACCGAATAGGAATGCCACATGGCACGTCTCGCAGGTGTCGATCTTCCCCGCGAAAAGCGGATGGAGATCGCACTCACGTACATCTACGGCATCGGCCGTACCCGCTCCCAGGAGATCCTCGAGGCCACGGGTGTCAACCCGGACCTGCGCAGCAAGGATCTGACGGACGAGGACCTCGCCAAGCTCCGCGAGTACATCGAGGAGAGCTACAAGGTCGAGGGTGACCTCCGTCGCGAGGTTCAGGCGGACATCCGCCGCAAGATCGAGATCGGCTGCTACCAGGGCCTGCGACACCGTCGTGGTCTGCCCGTGCGTGGACAGCGCACCAAGACCAACGCCCGCACCCGCAAGGGTCCGAAGCGCACCGTCGCAGGAAAGAAGAAGTAATGCCTCCCAAGTCACGCAGCACCGGTCCGAAGAAGACCCAGAAGGCACGGCGCAGGGACAAGAAGAACGTTCCGCACGGTGCCGCTCACATCAAGAGCACGTTCAACAACACCATCGTGTCCATCACGGACCCGCAGGGCAACGTGATCTCCTGGGCGTCCTCCGGCCACGTCGGCTTCAAGGGTTCGCGCAAGTC
This sequence comes from Rhodococcus sp. Chr-9, assembly GCF_000801125.1. NCBI lineage: Bacteria > Bacillati > Actinomycetota > Actinomycetes > Mycobacteriales > Nocardiaceae > Rhodococcus > Rhodococcus sp. Chr-9. The sequence continues at coordinate 267,199 of NZ_JTIZ01000071.1, read as the reverse complement.
GACCCCGTTCGCCGCACAGCTCGCCGCCGAGAACGCCGCCCGCAAGGCGCAGGAACACGGTGTCAAGAAGGTCGACGTCTTCGTCAAGGGCCCGGGCTCGGGCCGCGAGACGGCGATCCGTTCCCTCCAGGCCGCAGGCCTCGAGGTCGGCACCATCTCCGATGTCACCCCGCAGCCCCACAACGGTTGCCGTCCGCCCAAGCGGCGTCGCGTCTAACGGGAAAGGAAGGTAAAGAAAAATGGCTCGTTATACCGGTCCCGTTACCCGTAAGTCGCGTCGTCTCCGTGTCGACCTGGTCGGAGGCGATCAGGCCTTCGAGCGTCGCCCCTACCCGCCCGGCCAGCACGGCCGCGCGCGGATCAAGGAGAGCGAGTACCTGCTCCAGCTGCAGGAGAAGCAGAAGGCCCGCTTCTCGTACGGCGTCATGGAGAAGCAGTTCCGTCGCTACTACGAAGAGGCCGCAAGCCGCCCCGGGAAGACCGGTGAGGTTCTGCTGGTCATCCTCGAGTCGCGCCTGGACAACGTCGTCTACCGTGCCGGCCTCGCCCGCACGCGTCGTCAGGCCCGCCAGCTGGTGAGCCACGGCCACTTCCTGGTCAACGGCAAGAAGGTCGACATCCCCAGCTACCGCGTCTCGCAGTACGACATCATCGATGTCCGCGAGAAGTCGCTGAGCACGCTGCCCTTCCAGGTCGCCCGCGAGACCCAGGGCGAGCGCCCGGTTCCGGGTTGGCTGCAGGTCGTCGGCCCGCGTCTGCGAGTGCTGGTCCACCAGCTCCCCGAGCGCGCGCAGATCGACATCCCGCTGCAGGAACAGCTGATCGTCGAGTACTACTCGAAGTAAGACACCTCGGTGTCGTGGTGTCCTCGGGTCCGTCCGGGCGGGAGGACACCGCTCCATTCCACTAGGGCGTCATATGGCGGACGCCCACAAGGAGGCAACAGATGCTCATCTCTCAGCGACCCGCACTGACCGAAGAGGTCATCGCTGAAAACCGCTCGAAGTTCGTCATCGAGCCGCTCGAGCCTGGCTTCGGGTACACCCTCGGCAACTCGCTTCGTCGCACCCTGCTCTCGTCGATCCCGGGCGCCGCTGTCACCAGCATCCGCATCGACGGCGTTCTCCACGAGTTCACCACCGTTCCCGGGGTGAAGGAGGATGTCACCGACATCATCCTGAACCTCAAGGGTCTCGTGGTGAGCTCCGAAGAGGACGAGCCGGTCACCATGTATGTCCGCAAGCAGGGGCCGGGCACGGTCACGGCCGGCGACATCGTGCCCCCGGCCGGTGTCACCATCCACAACCCGGATCTGCACATCGCCACCCTGAACGACAAGGGCAAGCTGGAGATCGAGCTCGTCGTCGAGCGCGGTCGCGGCTACGTTCCTGCCGTGCAGAACAAGGCGTCCGGCGCCGAGATCGGCCGTATTCCGGTCGACTCGATCTACTCGCCGGTGCTCAAGGTGACGTACAAGGTGGAAGCGACCCGCGTCGAGCAGCGCACCGACTTCGATCGGCTCATTCTCGACGTGGAGACCAAGAACTCGATCAGCGCGCGGGACGCGCTCGCCTCGGCGGGCAAGACCCTCGTGGAGCTCTTCGGTCTGGCTCGTGAGCTGAACGTCGAAGCAGAAGGCATCGAGATCGGTCCCTCGCCCGCCGAGGCCGACCACATCGCCTCCTTCGGACTTCCGATCGAGGACCTCGACCTCACGGTCCGGTCCTACAACTGCCTCAAGCGCGAAGGTGTCCACACCGTCGGCGAGCTCGTGGCACGGACGGAATCCGACCTGCTCGACATCCGCAACTTCGGCCAGAAGTCCATCGACGAGGTCAAGGTCAAGCTGCACTCGCTCGGCCTGTCCCTCAAGGACAGCCCGGCATCGTTCGACCCCAGCACCGTCGCCGGCTACGCCGCCGCGACCGGTACCTGGAGCGATACCGAGGCCGGCTCCTTCGGTGACAACGACGGCAACGAGGACTACGCCGAGACCGAGCAGCTGTAGCAGCTCACGGTCCGTTACTAGGAGAAAATCATGCCCAAGCCCAAGAAGGGCGCCCGCTTCGGCGGATCGGCCTCGCATCAGAAGGCGCTCATGGCCAACCTGGCCACCGCGCTCTTCGAGCACGGCCGCATCACCACCACCGAGGCCAAGGCCAAGGCCCTGCGCCCGTACGCCGAGAAGCTCGTCACGCACGCCAAGGCCGGCACGCTGGCCTCGCGTCGTGAGGTGCTGAAGGTCATCCGCAACAAGGACGTCGTCCACTCGCTGTTCGCGGAGATCGGTCCCTCCTTCGAGGACCGCAACGGCGGTTACACCCGCATCATCAAGACGATGCCGCGCAAGGGCGACAACGCCCCCATGGCCATCATCGAGCTGGTGCGCGAGAAGACCGTCACCTCCGAGGCCGACCGCGCTCGCCGCGTCGCCGCCTCGCAGGCACCCGCCGAGGACAACGCGGTCCAGGCCGTCGAGGCCGAGGCCACCGACGCCGAGGTCGCGAACGCCGACGCCGTCGTCGAGGGTGTCGAGGACACCAACGCCACGGCTGCCGACGCACCCGAGGCGGACGAGGCCANCTCACGAGACAACCCGACTGCGACTCGACATCGCGTACGACGGCACCGACTTCTCCGGCTGGGCACGGCAGCCCGGACGTCGCACGGTGTGCGGGGAGATCGAGGAAAAGCTCTCCGCGATCGTCCGCACCCCCGTGCTGCTCACCGTCGCCGGTCGCACCGACGCCGGCGTGCACGCTTCCGGGCAGGTCGCCCACGTCGACGTCCCCTCCGCGGTGCTGCCCGACGATCCGTCGCGCTGGGTCCGCCGTCTCGCACGGTTCCTGCCCCGCGACGTGCGGGTCACCGGGATCTCCGTCGCCCCCGAACATTTCGACGCGCGTTTCTCGGCGATCCGGCGCCACTACGAATACCGCCTCACCACAGCGGTGTACGGCGCCGAGCCGCTGCGTGCCCGCGACACCGTCGCGTGGCCGAAGGCCGTCGATCTCGATGCGATGCAACGCGCGTCGCAGTCGCTGCTCGGCCTGCACGACTTCGCCGCCTTCTGCAAGCGGCGGGAGGGTGCGACGACCGTACGTGAACTGCAGCGATACGACTGGACCCGCGAAGGTGACATCCTCACCGCCTATGTCAGCGCCGACGCCTTCTGCTGGTCGATGGTGCGCAGCCTCGTCGGCGGGGCCCTGGCCGTGGGGGAGGGGCGTCGCAGCGTCGAGTGGATGACGGCCCTGCTCGACGAACGCGAACGTGCGGCGTCCGTCGCGGTGGCACCGGCCCACGGCCTGTCACTGGTTCGCGTCGACTACCCTGCTGACGAGGAACTCGCCGCGCGCAACGCTGCGACGCGGGAGATGCGCGGGCCCATCACGCCCGGCTGTTGCGGATGAAGGGAACGAATGTGCGCGCACGACGGTTTGCGTTGATGGGGACGATCGGGGCGCTCGCCGTCTCGTCGCTGGTCCTGTCCGGTGCCGCGGTCGCCCACGCCGAGGATCTCCCGGCCGCCGCGACCGGCGAGACCCGGTCGCAGAGCGCGACTGTCGAACGCATCGAGAAGCACACCGACCGCGATTGGTCGCTGTTCGTGTACTCGCCGTCGATGGAACGCACCATCGAGCTGCAGGTGCTGCGACCGGCCGACACGAGCGCGCCGCGACCGGTCTTCTACCTGCTCAACGGTGCCGGTGGGGGACTGGACCGGGCGACCTGGCGCGAGCAGACCGACATCGTGGAGTTCTTCGGCGACAAGAACGTCAACGTCGTCACTCCGGTCGGTGGCGCGTTCAGCTACTACACCGACTGGCTCGAGGACGATCCCGTTCTCGGACGCAACAAGTGGACGACCTTCCTCACCGAGGAGATCCCCTCCGTGGTCGACGAGACACTCGGTGCGAGCGGCCGCAACGCGATCGCCGGTGTGTCGATGTCGGCGACGTCGGCGCTGGCGCTCGCCCAGCAGGCGCCCGATCTCTACCAGGCGGTGGGTTCGTACAGTGGATGCGCCGAGACCGCGTCGGATATCGGTTCGCGCTATGCGGAGATCGTCGTCGCGTTCGGCGGGGGCGAGGTCGAGAACATGTGGGGACCGGTCGCCGGTGAGCACTGGACCGAACAGGACGTCGTGCTCAACGCCGAGAAGCTGCGCGGCAAGGCCGTGTACGTCTCCACGAGCAGCGGTGTCCCGGGTCCGTACGAATTGAAGGCATGGGAGCAGGACGGTGTCGCCGTCCTTCCCGATGTGGCTCTGCTCGGGCTCATCGAGGCCGGCGTGAACGATTGCACGACGCGACTGCGCGGTGCGCTGGACGCAGCCGGGGTCGAGGCGACCTACTCGGTCCGGCCCGACGGTACCCACACCTGGGGCTACTGGCAGGAGGCCCTGCACGAGTCGTGGCCCGTGCTCGGCGAGGCCATCGGCGCCTGAGCCGAGAGCGCTGCGCTCGAAAAGACACCCGGGGGGTGAGGTCCGCGACCTCACCCCCTCAGGCGTTCTCACATGCTCGTCGGATCAGCCAGTCCAGGAACTCGAGGACGTTGCTGATGAGCGCACCGAGCGAACCGGGAAGCGGCCGAGCGCCTCGGCGATCATGCGGTGGCCCTCGGCCTCGTAGCAGTCGTCGCCCACATGGAAGGCCCACACCGCGACCGCGACCGCCGCGCGGACACGTCGGCGGAACCAGGCGTCCTCCTCACGGGGATCCTCGCCGTAGCCACGCAGGAAGGCCTGCTCGGCACCGGGGACCCGGAGGAACTCGCGTACCGCGAGCCGCTCGAAGTCCTCACCCGCCGGGCGCATCCCGGCACGCCCGAAGTCGATCACCTTCACCACACCGATGTCGTCGGCGAGCCAGTTGCGGCTCTGCCAGTCGCCGTGGGTGGGCACCAGGGTGGCCGTCGGTGTCGGCCATCCCTCGACCATCGAGCGCAATCGGTCGGCGACGTCGGGACCGATACGGTGCGGCGCCGCGAGCCACCGCAGCGTCTTCGTGTTCGCCGATCGCTCGTACCCCTCGTCCACCACATGCTCCTGGCGATGGAACTGGGCGAGCAGCGCGCCGGCCTGTTCGTAGACGTCGAGACGGGACGACGCGGCGGTGCCCAGGACGAGCCGCCCCGGAAGGTATTCCGTCACGACGAGTTTCGTCGCGCGGTCTGCGAACACCATGCGGGCGGCCCGACCGCACCGTACCCACGGAGCGGTCCACCGCTCGTGCGCGCTGATCTCGCGGCCGATGTGCCGATCCGGAGTTCCGCCCGCCTTCACGACCAGCAGCCCGTCGTCGGTGTCGACCTCGAGGACAGTGGTCGACACCAGTCCCCAACTCATGTCGGAGACCACGACGATGCGGCCGAACCGCTGCGTCAGCAGGTGGCGTTGCTGTGGAGTGAGCCGCTCCAGGGCGTCCGGCATGAAGGCACTCTAGCGATCTTTCGCCGCGAAAACCCCTGTCGCTTCCGGCTTGTGATCGTTCACCCCGCGAGGGACCGCGCGATCACGAGTCGCTGAATCTGATTGGTGCCCTCGAAGATCTGCGTGATCTTCGCGTCGCGCATGAAGCGCTCGACCGGGAAGTCGCGGGTGTAGCCGTATCCACCGAGTACCTGCACAGCGTCGGTCGTGACCTTCATGGCGGCATCCGTCGCGACGAGCTTGGCCACCGACGCCTGCCGCGAGTAGGGCAGGCCGGCGTCCTTGCGCCGGGCAGCGTCGAGATAGGTGGCGCGGGCCGAGTCGACGGCGGCGGCCATGTCGGCGAGAACGAAGCCGAGGCCCTGGTGGTCGATGATGCGCTTGCCGAAGGCCTGCCGTTCCTTGGCGTAGGCCGTCGCCTCGTCGAGGGCGGCCTGGGCCAGACCCGTCGCGACGGCGGCGATCCCCAGGCGTCCGGAATCCAGTGCGCTGAACGCGATCGGCAGTCCCTGTCCCTCGGCGCCGATCCGGCGCTCGGCCGGGACGAAGGCGTCGTCGTAGTGGGCGGAGGTGGTGGGGATGGCGTGCAGGCCCATCTTCTCCTCGGGCTTGCCGAAGGACAGGCCCTCGGTGCCGGCGGGCACGAGGAAGCACGAGATGCCCTTGCTGCCGGTGTCGGCTGTGCGGGCGAACAGGGTGTAGAAGTCGGCCTTGCCGCCGTTGGTGATCCACGCCTTCGAGCCGGTGATGCGGTAGCCGCCGTCGACGGGCTTCGCACGGCACGCGAGGGCCGCGGCGTCGGATCCGGCCTGCGGCTCGGAGAGGCTGTACGCGCCGATGGTGTTGCCTCCCAGCATCTCCGGGAGCCACTTGTTCTTCTGTTCGTCGGTGCCGTGGGTGGCGAGCGCGAAGCACGACAGTCCGTGCACGCTCACCGCAACCGCCACGGCAGCCCAGCGGGCGCCGAGTTCCTCGAGGACCTGCAGGTAGACCTCGTAGGGTTGGTCGCCGCCGCCGAACTCCTCGGGGTACGGCAGGCTCAGCAGCCCTGCGGCGCCGAGTGCGGGGAAGACGCCCTCGGGGAAGGTCTCCTTGCGCTCGTGCTCGTCGACGCGCGGGGCGAGCACCTTGTCGGCGACGTCGCGGGTGAGGTCGATCAGGTCGTAGGCCTCGCGGGTGGGAAGCAGACGCTCGACGGGCACGGTGGTTCCTCCTGGAAGACTGGGGACCAAGAATAGTACTGAGGACGATACTGCAGTACTGTTCTCGGTATGGCAAGAGTCGGTAGCCGGCGGCCCACCGCCCGGCAGGCGCAACTGTTCGACGATCTGGTCGCGTTGTTCCTGGCAGAAGGCTTCGCGCACCTGACCCTCGACGACATCGCCGCGCGTCTGCGCTGCTCGAAATCGACGCTCTACGCACTCGCGGAGAACAAGGACCGGCTCGTCTACGCGGCGACCGTCCACTTCTTCAAGGGTGCCGCCGACCGGGTGGAGGCCGACGTCGCGCGGGCCGCGGACGCCCAGGCTCGCATCGGCGCCTATCTCGAGGCCGTGGGGCGCGAACTCGAACCCGCCTCCACGCGGTTCATGGAGGACATCGCCCACACGCCGGTCGCGCGCGAGGTCTACGAACGCAACACCCGGTTCGCCGCCGACCGCGTCCGCCAGCTCATCTCCGAGGGAGTTGCGGCCGGCGAACTGCGCGACGTCCACGCGGCCTTCGTCGCTGACGTCGTCGCCTCGGTCATGGTCCGCATCCAGCAACGACAGGTGGCCGAGGCGACCGGTCTCGAGGACGCACGTGCCTACCGGGAACTCGCCGCACTGCTCGCGCACGGGCTCTCGACCGCACCGCACCTACGATCGACCCTATGACCACGGCTGCACCGAACGATCCGATCCGCCTCGAGGTCGTCGTCGCGAGTGTCCGCGCCGGTCGCATCGCGCCGGTCGTCGCAGACTGGTTCGCGGCCACCGCACGGCGTCGGCCCGAGTTCGACGTCGGCGTTCTCGATCTCGCCGAGACTCCGCTCCCGCACGACCTCTCGGGCGGTCCCGACGCCGACGCCTTCACCGGTCGCATCGGTGCTGCGGACGCCTTCGTGGTGGTGACCTCCGAGTACAACCACGGCTATCCCGCCGCGCTGAAGACGGCCATCGACACCGTCAAGCACGAATGGCGCACCAAGTCGGTCGGATTCGTCTCCTACGGTGGCCTGTCCGGCGGATTGCGCGCGGTCGAGCAGTTGCGGCAGGTCGTCGTCGAGGTCCACATGGTGCCGGTGCGGCAGTCGGTGAGCTTCCACCGCGTCAAGCACGCCTTCGCGGCCGACGGCACCACCACGGACGAGGCCGCGATCGACGGCGCGGAACGCATGCTCGACCAGATCGCCTGGTGGGCCCGCACCGTCCGCGCCGGAACCGCCCTCGACCGCTATCCCGGCTGAGGCGCCGGATCCGGCATGCGCGACCGGCCGAGATGGGTGCTCTCCGCCGCGATCGTCACGAGGGTGAGAGGCGTGCGTTCGCCGCCTACCGTGAGCACCACACGGCCCCCGGCCGCTCCGGGTTGGAGCAACGACACCGTGGGGCGCTCGCGCGGCCATCCGTCCGGGTGGATGTGCACGTGGATCGCGGTCGCGTGCGGCATGGACGAGGTGGGCGGGACGCCGTCGTAGACGACCGTGTCGAAATCGTGGTCGCCCGCGTACTCGCCCGCCAGACGCAGCCGGTCGGGTCCGGCCGCGGATCCGACCAGGCCGCGCCACGCACCGGACCGGTCGGTGTGGACGACGACCCGCGCCCCCACCGCGACGGCGCGGAAGACCACCTGCTGGGCGAGATACAACTCGCCCGCGATGTGGACCGAGCGGACTCCGGGACCGGTGAGACGCGCGGTGACGGCGCGACCGGCGTCGTCCGATCCGATGAGCTGCCCACACCCACCGGCCGGAAGAGCGAGGGCGTCGAGTTCCCCGCTACGCGATTCGCGCAAGGGAACCCGGTCTTCCAGTTGCGGAACCCCGAGGGGCAATGCCGCTGTGAGGAGTTCGGCGTGACGTCCGTACGCCGGGAACAGTCCGGCCACCGAGGGGACGTCCGCCTCGCGCGTGGTGAACCGTGCCAGCGCCCCGACCCGAACCGACCCGTCATCACCCGGTCGCAACCGGAGGACCAGTGTCGACGCCAAAGTTGGATGCGACCAGATCGCCGCCGTGTGGCGGCGGTCGATCCGACGTGGGTCGAAGGCGCCGCCCGAGTCGAACGCGGAGGCCAGGGCGACGTGCCGGCGCGTCGGGGCCCACTCCGTCGCCGGGACCCCGTGGGAGATGCGCAGCGCGGCCTGTTCGATCTCGCTCGCGGTGAGCAGTCGCGCACCGTACCCGGCGTCGCCGAGCGCGCGGATCACGCGCCGCGCCGCCGCGACGACGGTCCGGGCGGCACCCTCGGAGCCTCCGCCCCGACGGGCGGCAGCGGCCGCGCAGGACGTGACGTCGAGTCGGAGCACCACCCGCACCGTGCGTTCGGCCGCGGCGGGAAGCGGGCCCAGCAACTGTGCGTAGGCCTGCCCCGCGGGGGTCGAGTCGCGAACCCGGCGCCCCTGCACCACGACATCGATCCCGTCCAGGACGACGTCGTGCCGGTACAGGCAGGCGGCGATCGCGTCGAGGGGGAGCGTTCGCCCCGTCTCCTCGCTGTCGCGCCCGAGTCGGGTGATCGCACCGGCCGGTGAGAACGGTTCGAGAACCACGGTCGCGTACGGGCCGTCCCATAGCACCCCCACCGGGACTGCCGACCCGACGTGGAAGTCGCGGAGGACACCCGAGACGGAGACGTCGTCCGGGCGTCGGCGCAGAACGGTCGCGATCCATTCGGCTGTGCCGCGTCCGCCGATCCGCACGAGGCACAGCGCGGCCGGTGGCACGGCGATCGCGCAGGCCACCCACACGGACGCCCCCGACACCACCGCCAGCGTCCATACGAGGGCGGCGACGCACTGGGCACCCACGAGCCGCACGGCGACACGGCTTCTCGCATCACCTGCTGCTGTGCTGATCCGTGCACCGGTGGGCGCTGTGCTGACCCGTGCACCGGTGGGCGCTGTGCTGACCCGTGAATCCCCCGACTCGAAGACGGTTCGTTGCATCGATCCCCCCCCGAACGACGGCCGGCAATGATTCCGGCGCGGTGCCGACCTTCCCCCTGACCGCGCGGAGCGCCTGTGGTGGACGCCCGACTGGACTGTACTGTGTTGCGCCAGAGAGCGTGCCGTACGGGGGGAGATCGATGGCAGCGCAACCGACCACGCGATGGCAGGTCAGTGGATACCGTTTCCTGGCACGACGCATGGATCATGCGTTGGTGCGGGGCGACGTACGAATGATCCACGATCCCATGCGTTCCCAGTTCCGGGCGTTCGTCGTCGGAGTCGTCGTCGCGTGTGTCGTGCTGGGAGGCTGTGCCGCCCTTGCCCTGTTCCGCCCCCAGGACCGGATCGGTGATGCTTCCGTCGTCGTCGGACGCGACTCCGGTGCGCTCTACGTCGCGATCGGCACGACCTTCCATCCCGTCCTGAATCTCGCGTCGGCCCGGCTGATCCTCGGATCGCCCACCGAACCGGCGGTCGTAGCCGACGAGGAACTGACGACACGACCACGCGGACCGCTGGTGGGGATCCCGGGTGCGCCGTCCTCCCTGGTCCATGATGCAGAGGAGGTGCCGTGGACGGTGTGCGACGTCGCCGACCCGAACGGTCTGCAGTCCTCGACCACCGCCGTGCTCGCCGGCACACCCGACCACCGGGCAGGCTCGGTGCTCGCCGACGACGAAGCGCTCCTCGTGGCCGCGGACGGCAGATACCACTTGCTCTACGAGGGCAGACGCGCCGAAATCGACCCGAACGACCGGTCGCTCGTGCGCCTGCTGGGCATCGACGTCTCCCGTGCGCGCCCCGCGAGTCCCGGACTGCTCGCCGCCGTGCCGGAATCGCCGAAGCTGGCGGCACCCCACATCACCGGCGCCGGAGGTGTCCCGGGCATGTCGATCCCGGGTGTGCGAGTCGGGTCGGTCGTCGCGGTGTCCGAACCGGACGGGCAGAGTTTCCACGTAGTGCTCGAGAACGGTGTGCAGGAGGTCTCGCGGGCCACCGCACATCTCATCCACTTCTCGGATTCGCAAGGAGCACCCGAGATTCCGGTGATTCCACCCGACGTCCTCGCAGCCGCGCCGGTCGTGCACGAACTGCCGGTCGACACCTTTCCCGAGGTCGTCCCGCGCATCGTCGATCCGGGGGAGAGGCCTGTGGCGTGCTCCACCTGGCAGCCCGGCACAGGCGAGAACGACCGGCACCGCTCGACTCTGCGGTTGTCCGCGGGGACGGCCCTGCCCACCGACAAGGACGCCGTGCCGGTGGTCCCGGCCCAGGCGGACGATGCCGGACCGCAGGTCGACGCGATCCACATCCCGCCGGGCCGCGGCAGATACGTGCAGACCACCTCGCTGACCTCGGACACCGACCGTCTCGGTTCGTTGTTCTACGTCGCCGACACCGGCGTGCGGTACGGCATCACCGATGCGGACGCCGCTGCGGCACTCGGCTTCACGGATCCACCCGCCCGGGTCCCGTGGCCCATCCTGCAGTTGCTCGCTCCGGGACCCGCGCTCGGCCGGGAACAGGCGCTGCTCGCACACGACGGTGTCGCCGCCGACCCGGAGGCGGTCCCCGTCGGGGCAGGCAACTGATTCAGGTCCGTGATCGGGCGAGTCGTCGTGCCGGTGCAGTGAGGACGAGAACGAGGGCGGTCGCGGCGATCACGGCCGCAGCCGAGATCAGTGCGATGGTGCGCGGCCGGTGATCCGGTACCGGGGGAGGAGTCGGCTCGGCGACGGCAACCGCCGGCATCGGNCCGCGCGCCCGGCCGGCAGCGGCGCGGTGACGGCGGCGAGCGGGTCGACGACCCCGTGGCCCACCTGCGGATTCCATCCTTCTGCGGGGGAGTGGGCGGTGCTCTCGATGCGCGTCATCACCTCTCGGGCGGACAACTGCGGGTACCGCGAGCGCACCAGCGCGACCGTCGCCGCGACGAGCGGCGCGGCGAAACTCGTCCCGGACACCGGTCTGCCGCCCTGGGGGCCGGGGATCAGGTCGGCCAGACCGTCGGTGCCGGGATTGAGTGAGACGAGCCCGCTCCCGGGAGCGGCGACGTCGACCCACGGCCCGGGCAGACTGTACCCGGCCGGTGTGCCGTCGTCCTCGACCGCGCCGACGGTGAGGACGTACTCGTCGTACCAGGCCGGTGATGCCAGGGTGACGACCGAATCCCACGGATCCGCACCGGGATCGGCCGGATCCGCCGAGCGCGGATTGCCTTCGCGGCAGGTGTCGGTGTTGCCGGCCGCCGCGACGACGACCGCGTCGTGTACATCCGTCGCGTACTGCACTGCCGCTCCCAGCGGACCGTCGACGAGGCCTTCGGCGACCGTCCGGCAGGCGACCTCGGAGATGTTGACGACGGTGGCGCCGAGATCCACCGCCTGCCGGACGGCCGCCGCGAGGGTCCGTACGTCGCCGTATCCGGAGGCGTTGCGCGCGGCATCGTCGTCCGATCGGGAGCGGTCGGAGAAATGGCCGCTCGACTGGCGGATGGCGATGATCCCCACGTCGGGTGCGCCACCGGCGAAACCTGATCCGGGTGTCGGCCGCGCCGCGATCAGGCCGGCGACGAGGGTGCCGTGCGCGTCGCAGTCCTCGGTGCCGTCACCCGTGGACACGTAGTCGCCACCCGGCCTCGGGGCCGGCAACCGCGGATGCGGATGGACCCCGGTGTCGATGACGGCGACCACCTGCCCCGCTCCCCGGGTGATCGGCCACACGGACGCGAAGTCGAGGATGCGTTGTGCCCGAGGGATCTGCGGTCCGTCGGGAGCATCCGGCAGTTCTGCGCACAGCACCCGCATCTCGGTGGCCTCGGGAGGCGCAGGCGTCGCGCCGGCGGGCAGTTGCGCCGGATCGGGTACCGGGGGCGCGGCGGTCGCGAGACCCGGAGTAGTGGTCGCTATCAGGGCGGCGAGGGCCAGGACCGCGAACCGGTGTGACAGCCGCACCGTCACAGTCCGCGGATCGCCGCGTACACACCGGCGACCCAGCAGGCCAACGGCACGACGGTGGCGATGGTCGCGTACTCCGCGATCTCGGCGATCCGGCGTTGTACCGGGGTGAACGTCCGTCGCGGCGCGACCACACCGAAGAGGAAACCGGCACACGCGAGACCCGTAGCGGATGCGAACACCGCCCACGGCGGCAACGCTCCGCTCGCTGCCGCACCGACGAGCAGCCCGAGCAGCAGTACCGCGCCACCGGCCACGAGGGGAGCCGCCTGCGCGGTCGCGGTGTAGGTGCGGCCTCGGAAGACCAGGACCACGGCCGACGCCACGGCCAGTGCTACCGCGGGCACGGACACGTCTCCGTCGAACGGGAACGCGGCGCACCACGCTCCGCCCGCCGTGAGTAGGACGACGGCGTGGACGATTCCGGTGAGCGCGCTCCGTGCCCGATTCGCACGGTGCTCGAGCTCCGCCTGTGACGGCAACCCGGACACGCTGCTCTCGGGGGTCTCCGGTTCGAGCGGAGCGCCCGGAGCAGGGACCGGGGGGATGGGGAGTTTCGCGAGCATCGCCGCGAGGCGTGGTGCCGTGCCGGCGAGCAGCAGCGCCACCACCACCGTTCCGGCTCCGAGGGCGCGCGCCTCGAGTTCGGTGGTCGATGCGAGGGTGGCCGTCACGACGACGACCGCGGCGGTCGCGGCGACCGCCGTGCACGGTGCGAGGCCGATGCGGGTGGCACGCACGGCGAGCACTGCGACCGCACCGGTCAGTGCCGCGGCGAGGACGAGACGCGGCGCCGGCGATTCGCCGGGAACGAGCAGCGCCCCGGCCGTCGCTGCGAGCGGGAAGGCGCACCACAGCAGCGCGGTCGCGGTCCGTCGATCGTCGTGGAGCCGGGCGAGGATGCCTGCGGCGAGCAGCACCAGGAGAGGCAGCGCGGCGCACACGGCTCCGAGGGCGAGACGGCTCGCGCCGTCGGGCAGGAACAGCAACGGTACGCAGCCCGCGGCGAGGGCGACCGGACCCAGGACGGCCGCGATGAGACCCGACGGGCCCGCACCCCACGGCGTCGTGGTCCGGTCCGAGGCCGCGACGCTGTACATGACGTCGTCGAACAACGGTGGAGGAGCGGGGGATCCGGCGTCCTCCAGGACGAGGATCTCCCCGTCGCGGACGCCGTGCTCGTCGAGACTCAGCGCACCGGACAGCGGGGCCCGACCGATCCGGGCGAGCGCCCAGCCGTCGGGTTCCGTGCGTTCGGGTGTCGCGTCGAAGTCGTTGTCGGGCCGGTGGCCGGCGACGAGATTCACGATCCCCGGGAGCAGCAGCGCCACCGGAACGTCGAGGGGCAGTGCGAGATCGACCTCGGTGTGGCGGGCGAGCACGGTGATCCGGCACAGATCCGGGGCGCCCACCTGCCCCGGGGTCTCGGATCGCGCACGCACAGATGTCATCGGCCTCGGTTCCCCCCGTCACTGCAGTCCGAACGACGCAGACCATACGACATCGTCCCGACCGGTGTCGTGCCCGAGTTGTCCGTCGAGGGGCCGAGGGGCGAACAGGAGCACGGAAGGTCGCAGCCATGGGTTAGTCTTCCACGACCGTGGGGCCGTAGGGGGCGGCCGACGGCGTTCCGGGGGGGTGACGAACGTGAGTACCGTGCGTTTCGTACGCAGAGCACGGCGGGAGGCACCGCGCGCTCCCAGCGGCGAGGTGAGTGTCCAACCGCCACCGGACATTCCCCGGGCCACGCCCGGCAATCTGGTGACCAGACTGCTCCCGCTCGTGATGGTCGCGGCGATGATCGGGATGGTCGCGCTGATGTTCACCACCGGCGCCGCACGCAGCCCCATGGCGATGATCTTCCCGCTCATGATGGTCGTGTCCCTGGTGGGCATGCTCGCCAACGGTGGTCGCAGCGGGGGAACGAAGACCGCCGAGGCGAACGAGGACCGCAAGGACTATCTGCGCTATCTCGACCAGCTCCGGCGCGAGGTCACCGAGACGGCGCACGAACAACGTCGGGCGCTCGAATGGTCGCATCCCGACCCGGCCCTGCTGTGGACCCTCGCCGGCACCGTCCGGATGTGGGAGCGGCGCAGCACCGATCCCGACTTCGGTCACCTCAGGGTGGGGCGCGGCGGGCAGCGACTCGCGACCCGACTCGTGCCTCCGGACACCGGGCCGGTCGAGGATCTCGAACCCGTCGCCGCCCTGTCGCTGCGCAGGTTCGTGCGCGCGCACTCGGTGGTGCAGGCGCTGCCCACGGCTGTGTCGCTGCGGGGTTTCGCGGCGATCGGCCTCGAGGGCGATCGCAGCGCGGCGCGCTCGCTCGCTCGGGGGATGCTCGCGCAGGCGTGCACCTTCCACGGTCCCGACACACTGCAGGTCGCCGTCGTGTGCGGGCCCGACACCGCTGCGGAATGGGAATGGATCAAGTGGCTGCCGCATGCGCAGAACCCGGTCCTGCGCGACGGTGCGGGCAGTGCACGCACGGTGTTCGGTTCGCTGTTCGAACTCGAGACCGATCTCGCGGCGGTCCTCGCCGGTCGCAGCAGATTCGTCCGGAACGCCCCGGCCACCGAGGGTGCCGTGCACCTCGTCGTGGTCGTCGACGGCGGGGTCACGGGATCGGGTTCGGGGGTGCTCGACGACGGTCTCGACGCAGTGACCGTGCTCGACCTCTCCGGCTACGCCACGCGGCTCAGCGCGACGCGCGGCCTGCGCCTGGTGGTCGAGGAAGGACGGGTCGGGGTCGCCACCGGCACCGACGTCGACATCTTCGCCGATGCCGACGGCATCGGGACTCCGCAGGCACAGACGTTGGCCAGACTGCTCGCGCCGTACCGGGTGACGAGCGGAGCGGTGGACGAGAGCGCCGGCGACGACCGGCCGTCGAGCTGGCAGGAGCTGCTGGGCCTCGGGGACGTGGCCCGCTTCGACCCCGCGCAGGTATGGGTGCCACGCCGCGGGCGCGACCGCCTGCGGGTACCGATCGGTGTCGGCATCGACGGTGCGCCTGTCGAACTCGACCTCAAGGAGGCCGCCGAGAACGGGATGGGACCGCACGGACTGTGCATCGGCGCAACCGGATCGGGAAAGAGCGAGTTCCTGCGGACGCTGGTCCTCGGTCTCGTGGCGACGCACCCGCCGGAGGCACTCAACCTGGTCCTCGTGGACTTCAAGGGCGGCGCGACCTTCCTCGGTCTGGACCGGATCTCGCACGTCGCGGCGGTGATCACCAACCTCGCCGACGAGATCGCGATGGTCGACCGCATGAAGGACGCCCTCGAAGGCGAGATGAACCGCCGCCAGGAACTGCTCCGGACCGCAGGCAACTTCGCCAACGTCGGCGACTACGAGAAGGCCAGGGCGGCAGGTGCACCGCTCGACCCGCTGCCCGCGCTGTTCATCGTGGTCGACGAGTTCTCCGAACTGCTCTCTCAACAGCCCGAATTCGCCGACCTCTTCGCGGCGATCGGACGCCTGGGCCGGTCGCTGCACATGCACCTGCTGCTCGCCAGCCAACGACTCGACGAGGGTCGCCTCCGCGGTCTCGACAGCCACTTGTCGTACCGCATCGGCCTGAAGACCTTCTCCGCAAACGAATCGCGGAGCGTTCTCGGCGTTCCCGACGCCTACCACCTGCCGTCGACACCCGGCGCCGGATATCTGCGGACCGATTCCGCCGACATCCAGCGGTTCTCCGCGGCGTACGTCTCGGGGCCGTACGAGCCCGGCCGCCCCACCCGGCGCACCCGATCGGCGGTGCCGGCCGGCACGTCCCGGCCCCGGCTCTTCACCGCGCGGGCGGTGCCGGTCGACGCCGGTCCGCCCGCCCCGGTCACGGAGCCGCTCCCGGTTCTTCCCGCGGGCGACGGCCGGAGCGTGCTCGAGGTGGTCGTCGACCGGATGCGGGGGCACGGAACACCGGCGCACGAGGTGTGGCTTCCTCCGCTCGACGACTCCCCGTCGCTCGACATGCTGCTGCCCAGGTCGGTGCTCACCGGCGACGTGCCGCGTCACGCAACCTTGCGCACCGTCGTCGGTGTCGTCGACCGGCCGTTCGAGCAACGCCGCGACCCGCTGGTGGTCGACCTGTCCGGGTCGGCCGGCAACGTCGTGGTGGTCGGCGGCCCGCAGTCCGGGAAGTCCACACTGCTGCGCAGCCTCGTCCTGTCGATGGCCCTCACGCACAACGCCGAGCAGGTGCAGTTCTACGGTCTCGATTTCGGTGGTGGCACGTTGTCCGGTCTGGCCGGCCTGCCGCACGTCGGTTCCGTCGCGGGGCGGCACGACACCGACCGGGTGCGCCGCACGGTCGCGGAGATGATGTCGCTGCTGCGTCGTCGCGAACGGTCCTTCGCCGAGAACGGCATCGAGTCCATAGCTCAGCTGCGGCGGATGCGCGCCGACGCGGTCGCACCGGCCACCGACGATCCGTTCGGCGACGTCTTTCTCGTCGTCGACGGTTGGCCGAGCATCCGGCAGGACTTCGAGGCACTGGAACAGACGATCGGGATCCTCGCCGCCCAGGGTCTGTCCTACGGCATCCACGTGGTGCTCAGCGCCCCACGCTGGGGTGACGTGAGGCCCGCCATGCGCGACCTGCTGGGTACGCGGCTCGAACTCCGCCTCGGCGACCCGTCCGACTCCGAGTACGGCCGAAAGAGAGCGGCGATGGTGCCGGAAGGGCGGCCGGGACGCGGTATCGACCGCGATGGCCTGCACATCCTGGGGGCGCTGCCGCGGGTGGACGGAAGCTCCGATCCGGCCGATCTCGCGGTCGGCGTCGCAGCGGCGGTCGAGGCCGTCCGTGCTGCCACGCCGGGGCGTTCGGCGCCACCGGTGCGCATGCTGCCCGAACGCATCGACCGGCCCGACCTTCTCACAGCTCTGCCCTCAGGGTGGCCGCCACCGGCCGACGCGTCCCCGGCGGCCCGGCTCTCCGTCCCGATCGGCATCGACGAATCCGAACTCGCGCCCGTATCGGTGGATTTCACCGACCATCCGCACCTGCTGATCTTCGGCGACTCGGAGTGCGGCAAGACCAATCTGCTGCGAGGGCTGTGCCGCGGACTGGTCGAAGCCGGCAGCGGTGCGCAGACCAGGATCATCGTCGGCGACTACCGCCGCACGCTGCTCGGTGTCGTGGGCGGCGACCATCTCGGGGGATACGCTGCGTCGGCAACGGTCCTCGCAGCCATGGTCCGCGAACTCGCCGGCATCTTCGAGCGCCGGCTGCCGGGCCCCGGCACGACGCAACAACAGCTGCGCGATCGATCGTGGTGGACCGGACCCGAAGTGTTCGTGGTGATCGACGACTACGACATGGTCGCCACCTCTGGCCAGAATCCGCTGCTGCCGTTGCTCGACTATCTCCCGCAGGGACGCGACATTGGCCTGCACCTGGTGGTCGCGCGTCGCTCGGGTGGTGCCGGACGCGCGATGTACGAACCGATCCTCGGGCGTCTGCGGGAGTTGTCGACTCCGGGTCTGATCATGAGCGGTAGCCGCGACGAGGGAGCGCTCGTCGGCGCGGTCCGTCCGTCGCCGGTGCCGCCGGGCCGCGGCACACTCGTACGACGCGACGGCACGGCGCTCGTCCAGACCGCGTGGGCGCCGGAGGTGTGATGGCGCTCCGGGACGAGACGGTCGTCGCGGTCGCGTTCACGCTGACACCCGGATCCGTCCACATCGGATGGCCCGGAACCACGCGCAGCGTGCCCGCTCTCGCCGCGGATCTCGGCGACCGACGGGTCTACGGAGCGGCAGCGGAGGAACCGTCGGAGCCGGCCGGCGTCGCAGGACTCATGGATGTCACGGAACTCGTGGATGCGGCCGCGGTCGAAGGGGAAACCGAACTCGGAGAACTGCTGAGCGGGCTCGTCTCCTACGCCGCAGCGACCGTGGGTGCACCGGACATCGGCGGGGTGGCGTGCGCGATACACCCGACCTGGTGGAACGAGCGGCGCCGCGATCTCTTCCGGACCGCCGTGCGGCAGGTCGCAGGCGATACGATCCTGCTTCCGGCCGCGGTGGCCGCCGCGCGCGCCGCCGATCCTGCGCCGCACGAGCGGTGTGCGGTGCTCGAATTCGCCGCCGGGGGAGTCACCGCCGTGAGCATCGCTCCGCCGGGACCCGACGGGCCGACCGTCGAACGACTCGCACGCGATCCGGGTCTGTCGGTGCACTCCCCGGACGCCGCGATGCGACTCGAGAACCTGCTGACCTCGGTGTGCGGCGGGGCTGGGCCGGAGGTCGTGGTGGTGACCGGCGGCCCGGGCGAACCGTCCGGTGTCGAATCCTTCTCTCTCGCAGTTGATCTCGTGGGTTCGAGTCGGCGGGTCCTGCCCGTCGCGGCCTCGGAGATGCTCAGCGCCGTGACCGGCCCTCCGGCGCCACCGGCCGGAACCGGAGGGACCGCGAGAGCCCCGGCCATCGCTCCGACGACCGACGGACCCGACAGGACACTGCCGTGGCTCAGCGAGGTGCGCGCACGCCCGGATCCCCCTCGTGGCGGGCGGGCCGGCACGGTGCCCGCGCTGGTCGTCGCCGGGGCGGTGATTCCGTTCCTGCTCGCCGCTGCGATCTTCCTGTGGCCGCTTCTCACCGGAGAAGGTGGAGACGCGGAGGTCCCGGCTCCGCCGGAAGTCGTTGCTGCAGAGGAGCCGCCGACCGACGCTCGTGAGCCCGAGTCGGCCGCCGACGCCGGTCCCTCCCCGTCGACGCGGATCGACGCCGGTCCGCTGCACCTCGACCTGCCGGAGGGCTGGCGCGTCCGCGACCCCGCGACCGTGCCCGAGGGGCGCGCGGAACTGATACCGGTCGGCGGAACCGATCGCCGGATCCTGGTCGTGTACCGCGATCTTCCCGACGGGATCGACGAGCGCTCGGTCGCCTCCGCGTTGGCGGAGCGGGCCGCCGAACGTGCACCTGTCATCCGTGACCTCGACACCGACACGACCTTCGCCGACCGCAAGGTCGTGGCGTACACCGAAGTTCCCGACGACTACTCGGTGGTGCGGTGGTCGGTCCTGGTCTTCCCCGGACTTCAGGTCTCCGTGGGATGCCAGTACCTCGAGGGGGAATGGACCCGTATCCGGAGTGAATGCGAGCAGGCCGTCCACACCCTCCGGGGCGGGTGAGAAAAGAAGGTCCACGAATTTCGGAAGGCGCGGAACCGATACCGGATCGGGTGCGTCCAACCAGATGTAGGAGCCAGGACCGGCTCGACACCGAGCCGGATGATCCACGCACGAGCGAAGGAGTACGCCGTTGACCCAACCGACCGGCAATTCGAATCACCTCACCACCGATGTAGCGACCATGGAGGTCGTCGCGGGACAACTCCAGGACTCCCGCGCCGAACTCGACGCGATCCTCGGTCGTCTGACGGGCGTGGTGCAGTCCGCGCCGTCGGTCTGGCGGAGCCGCTCGGCGGAACAGTTCGCCGGAATCATGGAGCGCTGGAACGTCAACCACACCAAGCTGTCGAACGCCCTGGACGAACTGGCAGAAGCCGTGCGCACCAGTGGACGGTCGTACGCCGCTGCCGAGGACCAGCAGGCCCAGTCCTTGTCGGCGATCGACCCCGATGGCGGTTCGGTGCTCAACGGGTCGTTCAACTGATCGCCGGTCGCTCCGGCACACAGCCCTCCGGCACACATTCGAGAACAAGGAGAACGATCCGTGTCCGAGATCTATCAGAACTTCGCCGGCGTCGCCGACCTGCACGCCCAGCTCGTGTCCGGTCAGAAGGCGATCGAGGCGACGCTCGACCGCATCGAGGGGCAGGTGGCGCCCCTCATCGCCACCTGGGACAGTGGGGCGCAGGAGCGCTACGCCGCCACGCAGGCGCGCTGGAACGAGGCCGAGGCCGGCCTCATCCAGGTGCTGCACGACATCGGTCGGGTGGTCTCGACCGGTAACGACAACATGCAGGAGGTCGAGCGACTGAACCAGCAGCGCTTCCCGGGCTGATCCGGGTCTGCCGGATCCGGACCGATCCGGCGCTGTCACGTCCCGGTGGTGGAGAGGCCGCCGGGACGTGCTGCTGCTTCCGGGGTGCTCCAGCGGAGGGTGCGCAAGGGCAGGGCTGCTGCGGCGCTTTGACCGGCCCGGCGTCCGCCCGGTAGAGTGTCCCCTCGGCGTGTCGCACGTCGTCGTGCCCTGTGGTGCGACGAACACCTCTCCCGGGTCCCAACTGGCCGCCGGGCGTGGCAACCGTCGGCATGCAGGCCAGCAGCGAAACGATAGACGAGGAAGATCTGTGTCTACGTACACACCGAAGGCCGGCGACGTGACCCATCAGTGGCACGTCATCGACGCCACCGACGTGGTGCTCGGCCGCCTCGCGGTGCAGGCGGCAAACCTGCTCCGCGGCAAGCACAAGCCCACATTCGCGCCGCACGTCGACGGTGGTGACTTCGTCGTCATCATCAACGCCGACAAGGTTGCCGTCTCCGGCAACAAGCGGACCGACAAGTTCCTCTACAGCCACTCCGGTCACCCGGGCGGTCTGCGGGCTCGTTCCGTCGGCGAGGTTCTCGAGAAGAACCCCGACCGCCTCGTGGAGAAGGCCGTCACCGGCATGCTCCCGAAGAACAAGCTCGGTCGCGCCATCGCGAAGAAGCTGAAGGTCTACGCGGGCCCGAACCACCCCCACGCCGCGCAGCAGCCGGTGCCGTTCGAGATCAAGCAGGTGGCACAGTGACGACGCCCGAGGAACAGAACGTGAACCCCGAAGAGTACGTCGAGAACGTCGAGGTCGCTGCAGACGAGTACGTCGAGGACGTCGTCGAGGCACCTGCTGCCCCGATCGTGTTCGACCGTCCGGTCCAGACCGTCGGTCGCCGTAAGGAGGCTGTCGTCCGCGTCCGCCTCGTGCCCGGCACCGGCAACTTCACCCTCAACGGCCGCACCATCGAGGACTACTTCCCGAACAAGGTGCACCAGCAGCTCGTGAAGTCGCCCCTGGTGACGGTCGAGCGCACCGAGTCGTTCGACATCCACGCGCGCCTGCACGGCGGCGGTCCGTCCGGCCAGGCCGGCGCGCTGCGTCTCGCCATCGCGCGTGCACTCACCGAGGTCACCCCCGAGGATCGCCCCGCGCTCAAGCGTGCCGGCTTCCTCACGCGTGACCCGCGTGCCGTCGAGCGCAAGAAGTACGGCCTGAAGAAGGCCCGTAAGGCATCGCAGTACTCCAAGCGCTGATGTGCCGCCGACGCTGATTTCGTCAGAGTCGGCACCTGTTCCATCACGAGAGCAGGCGTCGGTAGACATCTCCTACCGGCGCCTGCTTTCGTGCATTCTGTCCTCTATCGACACCCGCGGCGGGGGCCGCACACGACTGGGAGGCTGTGTACATGGGTCGGTTGTTCGGCACCGACGGAGTCCGGGGCTTGGCCAACGCCGAGCTCACATTGGAGCTGGCAGTACGCCTGGCAGGCGCTGCGGCAGCG
The DNA here is from genome assembly GCF_000801125.1 of Rhodococcus sp. Chr-9. Taxonomy (NCBI): domain Bacteria; kingdom Bacillati; phylum Actinomycetota; class Actinomycetes; order Mycobacteriales; family Nocardiaceae; genus Rhodococcus; species Rhodococcus sp. Chr-9. The sequence continues at coordinate 245,192 of NZ_JTIZ01000071.1, read as the reverse complement.
GTCCTGGCCCCGCAGGGTGCCGAGCGGCGACCGGTCGCGGTCGTGGGTCGAGATCCACGCGCGAGCGGGGAGATGCTCGAGGCGGCCGTCACGGCCGGACTCACCGCAGCCGGAGTCGACGTGGTGTCGGTGGGCGTACTGCCCACCCCAGCGGTCGCGTACCTCACGGGTGACTACGGCGCCGACCTCGGCGTGATGATCTCCGCGTCGCACAATCCGATGCCCGACAACGGCATCAAGATCTTCGCAGCCGGCGGGCACAAGCTCGACGACGAGGTCGAGGACCGGATCGAAGCGGTGCTGCACGGCGACGCCGAGAGCGCCGCACGCCCCACCGGCTCCGGTATCGGCCGGGTGCGCGTCGTGTCCGACGCCCTCGACCGTTATCTCGCGCATCTCGCGACGGCCGTGCACCAGCCGCTCACCGGTACGACCGTAGTGGTCGACTGCGCGCACGGCGCCGCCTCGCAGGCCGGCCCGGCCGCCTACGCGGCCGCAGGTGCCACGGTCATCGCGATCAACGCCGAACCCGACGGACTGAACATCAACGACGGCTGCGGATCCACGCACCTGTCCGTGCTGCAGCAGGCCGTGCTCGAGCACGGCGCCGACCTCGGTCTCGCGCACGACGGCGACGCCGACCGCTGCCTCGCCGTCGATGCGACCGGCACGGTGGTCGACGGTGACGCGATCATGGCGATCCTCGCTCTCGGCATGCACGAAGCCGGTGAACTTCCCGACGACACCCTCGTCGCCACGGTGATGAGCAATCTCGGTCTGCATCTCGCGATGCGCGCGGCGGGGATCCAGGTGCGCACCGTCGGCGTGGGCGACCGCTACGTGCTCGAGGAGCTCCGCCGCGGTGGCTACGGCCTCGGCGGTGAGCAGTCCGGCCACATCGTCCTGCCCGCGCACGGTACGACCGGCGACGGCGTGCTCACGGGCCTGCGCCTGATGGAGCGGATCGCCACGACGGGTCTGCCGCTCGCGAAGCTCGCCTCGGTGATGACATCGCTTCCGCAGGTCCTCGTGAACGTCCGGGTCCACGACAAGGTCGCCGTCGCGAGCGATCCTGCGGTGGCGGACGCGGTCGCGGAGGCCGAGCGCGAACTCGGTGAGACCGGCCGGGTGCTGCTGCGTCCGTCGGGCACCGAGCAGCTCGTACGCGTCATGGTCGAAGCCGCCGACGACGATCACGCCCGGGCGGTCGCCGACCGTCTCGCGGGAGTCGTCGGCGCCGTCTGACCTGCGCGGTCCCTGCCCTTCGCTGCCGGTTTCCGCTCGCAGTCACGCTGCGGTGGAACCGGATCGTCCTGCGCTGCGTCCTAACCCTTCGAGAGGGTTCGGTGGGTGAAGGGCGGACATGGACACACAGCACAGCACGATCCAGGTCGACGGCGACGCGGTGCGAGCCGTCGCGGCACGACTCGAGGAGGTCGCCGAGGACGCCGACGACGAGATCCGTCGTGGCTTCGGCGGTCTCGTCTTCGACGGCTCCGGTGCCGGATCGACGCACCGGTCGGCCGGCGTTCGCGTCGAGACCGGATATCGCAGGATGCGTGCGACGTGTGAGAGCTGGGCGGCGACCGTGCAGGCGCAGGCCGACGCATTGCGCGCGGCGGCAGACAGATACCGGCACCAGGACGACGCGACCGGCATCGCCCTCACCGCTGTGACCGGTGCCGAACTCGACAGCGTCGGGTTCGGCGACGCAGGGACCCGGTAGCCGTGAGGACCCCTCCCGAGAGCGCAGGCGACATCCTCGACGCGGGAGCGCCCGGCCTGGCCCGTCTGACCGACCTCGTGCAGTCCCTGCATGCTCTCGGGCTCGAATCCGGCTGTTGCGTCGCGGGCGTCCGGGCACGCTACGACGAGGAACGAACCCTCTCGTTGCCCGCCCTCGCCGACGACGCCGCCACGACGCGCTCGCTCGCGACCTCGCTCGGTCGCCGGACCGACGAACAGCGTCGCCTCCTGCAGCAACTCGACGAGTCGTGGGACGGATCCGCCGCCGACCGGGCTCGCGCCGAGCTGACGGCCACCGTCCGTTCCGGAGTGGCGCTGTGTGCGTCGCTGACCGATCTCGCGGTCGCGCTGGAATCGGCGGCCACCGCGATCGCCGCAGCGTTGCGTGAGAAGGCCCGCGTCGTCGGGGAACTCGCGGAAGGCACCGTCGACGGTCGCACGAGGGACGAGATCGACACGATCGTCGCCGGAGCGAGCGGTGGCCCGCACGGACCGAGCCCGGAGGAGCATGCCCGCTGGTTCGGCAACCCGCCCGGTGGCGACGTGGGCGACCCGCCCGGTGGCAACCTGGGCGACCCGCCCGGTGGCAACCTGGGCGACCCGCCCGGTGGCGACGTGTCCGACCCTGCCGCCGAGTGCCGGAGATGGATGGAGGAACGTCTGGTCCCGGCGGTCCGGGACGCCGTCGACGTGGTGCTCGGGGCATGTGAGGAGGCCGTCCGCCGGATCGCCGGCAGCGTCACCGACCTGGCGACGACCACCGAACGCGTCGCCGATGATGCCGGGGCGGCGACCGCGGGCGTATCCGGTCCGGGACGGTGGCTCCCGTCGTCGACGACGGGTCGACGCAGCACGGACCGAGCGACCCGCCGAATCAAGGTGCACTGCTGACGGTTCCCGGGATCCGCCCGGGCGAACGCAGACGCGAACACACCCCAGGACCGGTCGAGGCCGACCGCCGGCAGGACGAGAACGACGAGGGCGGTGCAGGAGTCGTGCTCGCGGAAGCCGGACCGCTGTGACGCGAACGACGGAACGTCAGCGCCCGAGGAGCAGGTTGACCTGCGTGCCGAGATCGCGATCGACGACGTCGGGGTCGGAGATCACCGTGGAGCCGGGCAGCTCCGTGGTGAGGTCGGAGAAGATCGCGTACGTCTTGTCGCCCGTGAGACGGTGCAGCAGGAAGCCGGTGAGCAGCGCACGAGTGCGTTCCTGGGTGCGACGCTCGGCACCACCGACGCCGAGCGCTCCGAGCAGGCGGCGCCCCTCGACGAGTCCTTCGTCGTTCGCCTTCTCGACGACCCGCAGCTGCACGTCGTCGCTGCCCCAGCCCCGGGCGACCGCGACGGCGTCGCTGGTCATCGACCCGATGCTCTTCTCGCCGACGAGGACGAGGCCCGGTGCCCGCACGCGGCCCGCGGCTTCGGAGGCAGCGGGGGAGACGGGCGAGGGGTAGAGCGCGGCGACGGCCGCGACCTCACGCCTCGCAGCGGCGAGCACCGCCGCCCCGGCACCCGAGCCGTGGCCCACCAGCGCGAGCTTCGACGGATGGACACTGATCCGCCCGGTACCGAGACGCACGCCGGTGCAGATGTCGAGGGTGGTGAGCAGGTCGGTCGACAAGCCGATCGTCGACGGCACCGGTCCGCGTTCGGTGTTGGGTGCGCCCACCACGATTCCCCAGGACGCGAGGTGCTCGAAGAGCTTCGTGTACTTCGTGACCCCGGTGAGCCAGCCGTGCCCGAACGCGATCGCGGGCAGGTCGAAGCCTTCCGCGGGGGTGTACACGACACCCGGCTGACCGGCGAGCGCCAGGTCGCCGCGCAGCACCGAGTGCGGGCCGCGCCGGGAGAGTTCCTGAGCCAGTTTCTTGGGGTTCGCCGCCACGGCCTGAACGTTAGCGGATGGCGCTGCCCGCCGGGGTCGGTGCGTACCGGACGGCGTGCCCCGATGCAGGTGTACGGGCTCACCGGTGTGTTGTTCCCGAGCGGGGGTCGACCAGTACCCTGCTAGGCATGTGCGGAATCGTGGGCTATGTCGGGCACCGTCGTGCTCTCGACGTCGTGGTGGAAGCGCTGCGGCGGATGGAGTACCGGGGTTACGACTCGGCGGGAATCGCCATCCTCGACGGCAAGGGTGGTCTGGCCGTCGAGCGGAAGGCGGGGCGGCTGGTCAATCTGGAGGCCGAGCTCGCCGAGATCGGCGAGGAGCACTTCGCCGGTACCGCGGGGATGGGGCATACCCGGTGGGCCACCCACGGTCGTCCCACCGACCGCAATGCGCATCCGCATCGCGACGCGACCGGCAAGGTCGCGGTGGTGCACAACGGCATCATCGAGAACTTCGCGCCGCTGCGTGAGGAGCTCGAGAAGTCGGGTGTGGAGCTGGCCAGCGACACCGACACCGAGGTCGCGGTGCATCTGGTGGCCCGCGCCTACGCCGAGGGTCCGACGGCGGGCAACTTCGTCGACAGCGCCCGCAGTGTGCTGCGCCGGCTGCAGGGTGCGTTCACACTGGTCTTCGCCCACGCCGATCATCCGGGCACGATCGTCGCGGCGCGCCGGTCGACGCCGCTGGTCGTCGGGGTCGGCGACGGTGAGATGTTCATCGCCTCGGACGTCGCGGCGTTCATCGAGTTCACCCGGGAGGCGGTCGAGCTCGGTCAGGACCAGGTCGTGGTGATCACGAACAACTCCTACGAGGTCACCGACTTCGACGGCAACACCGACGTGGCGACGCGTCCGTTCACCATCGACTGGGATCTCGCCGCCGCCGAGAAGGGCGGCCACGACTACTTCATGCTCAAGGAGATCGAGGAGCAGCCGGCCGCGGTCGCCGACACCCTGCGCGGTCACTTCGTCGACGGGTGCATCGTGCTCGACGAGCAGCGCCTGTCCGATCAGGAACTGCGCGACATCGACAAGGTGTTCGTCGTCGCCTGCGGCAGCTCGTACCACTCGGGCCTGGTCGCCAAGTACGCGATCGAGCACTGGACCCGCCTGCCCGTCGAGGTCGAGCTGGCCTCGGAGTTCCGCTACCGCGATCCGGTGCTCGACCGGTCCACGCTGGTCGTGGCGATCTCGCAGTCCGGGGAGACCGCCGACACCCTCGAAGCGGTCCGGCACGCCAAGGATCAGAAGGCGCGGGTGCTGGCGGTGTGCAACACCAACGGCGCGCAGATCCCGCGGGAGGCCGACGCGGTGCTCTACACCCGCACCGGCCCGGAGATCGGTGTGGCGTCGACGAAGGCGTTCCTGGCGCAGATGGCCGCGAACTACCTCGTGGGTCTGGCGCTGGCGCAGGCGCGCGGCACGAAGTATCCCGACGAGGTGGCCCGCGAGTACCAGGATCTGGCGGCGATGCCGGAGAAGATCGCCGAGCTGCTGACCGGCATGGAGCCGGTGCGGGCGCTGGCGCGGGAGCTGTCGGCCTCGCCGGCCGTGCTGTTCCTGGGTCGGCACGTGGGCTACCCGGTCGCGCTCGAGGGTGCGCTCAAGCTCAAGGAGCTGGCGTACATGCACGCCGAGGGTTTTGCGGCCGGTGAGCTCAAGCACGGCCCGATCGCGCTGATCGAGGACGGGCTGCCCGTCATCGTCGTGATGCCGTCGCCGAAGGGCCGCGCCGTGCTGCACAGCAAGCTGCTCAGCAACATCCGCGAGATCCAGGCCCGCGGGGCCGTCACCGTCGTCATCGCCGAGGAGGGCGACGAGACGGTCCGGCCGTTCGCCGATCACCTCGTCGAGATCCCGTCGTCGGCGTCGCTGCTGCAGCCGTTGTTGTCGACGGTGCCGTTGCAGGTCTTCGCCGCGGAGGTCGCGCAGGCCCGTGGTTACGACGTCGACAAGCCCCGCAACCTCGCCAAGTCGGTCACCGTCGAATAGCGACCCACCCGCCGGTGCAGGAGGGACGATGCGCAGTTTTCACCCGTCCGACGTGGTCCGCGCGGCGGAGGCGCCGCTGCTGGAGTCTCTCCCCGAGGGAACCCTCATGCGGCGCGCGGCCTACGGACTCGCGCGGGTCGTGGCTTCCGAACTGCGTGAACGCACCGGTGGGATCGCCGGTCGGCGGGTGAGCCTGCTCGTCGGGTCCGGCGACAACGGCGGCGACGCGCTGTGGGCGGGAACCTTCCTGCGCCGGCGGGGCGTGTCCGTCACTGCACTGCTGCTCGACCCCGACCGGGCGCACCCCGCGGGTCTGCGGGCACTGCGGAAGGCCGGCGGGCGGATCGTCCCGGCGACTCCAGAGCACCTCGGCGACCCGGACCTCGTGCTCGACGGCATCGTCGGCATCTCCGGGCGCGGCCCGCTGCGACCGGCGGCGGCCGCGCTCGTGGACGAGATCACCGCGCCGATCATCGCCGTCGACATCCCGAGCGGTGTCGGCCCCGATACCGGTGCCGTCGACGGACCGGCGATCAGGGCCGCGGTGACCGTCACCTTCGGCGCCTACAAGCCGGTCCATGCACTCGGCGCCACGCGCTGCGGTCGCGTCGAACTCGTCGACATCGGACTCACACTCCCGGAGGCCGGGCTGGTCGCGGCGGAACCGTCCGAGATCGGCGCGATCTGGCCGGTGCCCGGCGCCGAGGACGACAAGTACTCCCAGGGTGTGGTGGGTGTCCGTGCCGGCAGCGCCCGGTATCCGGGGGCGGGTGTGCTGTGCACGGGAGCGGCCGTCGCCGCGACCTCCGGCATGGTGCGCTACGCCGGGTCGGGTGCCTCCGAGGTGCTCGCGCGGTTCCCCGAGGTCGTCGTGTCGCCCTCGGTGGCCGAGACCGGGCGGGTGCAGGCCTGGGTCGTGGGGCCGGGTGCCGGTACCGACGATGAGGCCTGCGCGAACCTGCGCGACATCCTCGCCACCGACCTGCCGGTGCTCGTCGACGCCGACGGACTCACGCTCCTCGCCCGCGAACCCGGTCTCGTGCGGGGCCGGTCCGCGCACACCCTGCTCACCCCGCACGCCGGCGAGTTCGCACGCCTGACCGGGAACCGCCCCGAACCGGACCGGGTCGCGGCGGTACGTTCCCTCGCCGCCGACTGGGGAGTGCACGTGCTGCTCAAGGGGCGCGCGACGCTCGTGGCACGGCCCGACGGGCACGTCTTCGTCAACGATGCGGGCGGTTCGTGGGCGTCGACCGCGGGTGCCGGGGACGTGTTGGCCGGTGTCATCGGGTCGTTGCTCTCGTCGGGCATGCCGGTGGACCTGGCCGCGGCGGCCGGTGCTCGGGCCCACGCCCTCGCCGCGAACCTGGCCGCGCAGGACCCCGAGTCCCCTGGAGCGGCGCCGACCTCGGCGAGCGCGATCCTCTCGCGACTCGGCGACTCGATTCGTCTGTTGCGCACCCACATTGCCGAATCGTGACGTGGTACACGGGGACACGACGTCGACGTCCGACGGCGCAGTGGCAGGATCGACAGACGTGACCACGACCCAACGCACCCCGCGACCTGCACGTACCGTCCTTCCCCAAGCCGAAGCCCTCATCGATCTCGATGCCGTGGCGGAGAACGTACGAGCGCTCCGGGAGTACGCGGGTCCCGCTGCGGTCATGGCCGTCGTCAAAGCCGACGCCTACAACCACGGGGCCGTGCCGGTCGCGCGTGCCGCGCTCGCCGCAGGCGCCCGCGAACTGGGTGTGACGACGCTCGGCGAGGCCCTCGAACTCCGCGCCGCGGGTATCGAGGCTCCGATCCTGTCGTGGCTGCACACCGCCGACTCCGATTTCGCTCCCGCCGTCGAGGCCGGGATCGAACTGGGCGTGTCCTCGCCGCGGCATCTAGCGGCCGTCGTCGAGGCGGCGCGGCAGGTCGGGGTCACCGCGACCGTCACGGTCAAGGTCGACACCGGCCTCAACCGCAACGGTGTCGCCGTCGACGAGTGGGACGACATGGTGCGCGACCTGGGCCGGGCACAGGCCGAAGGTGTCGTGCGGCTGCGTGGAGCCTTTTCGCACCTCGCCCACGGCGACGAACCCGAGCATCCGGGCAACGCCGAGCAGCGCGACCGGCTGAGCGAGGCCGTCGCGGATCTGCGGCGGCACCATCTGGCTCCCGAAGTGGTGCACCTGTCGAATTCCGCGGCCACCGTCACCCGTCCCGACCTGCGATTCGACATGGTTCGGCCCGGAATTGCGATGTACGGGTTGACACCGATCCCGGAACTCGGCGACCTGGGCTTCCGGCCGGTGATGACCGTGCGGGCGAGGGTGGTGCTGGTGAAGAAGGTGAAGGCGGGAGACGGGGTGTCCTACGGGCACACCTGGACTGCTCCCGCGGATACGACGGTGGCGCTGCTGCCCATGGGATATGCGGACGGGATCCGCCGCAATCTCAGCGGGCGCATCGAGGTGCAGCTCGGCGGGCGCCGGTGCCCGCAGATCGGGCGCGTGTGCATGGATCAGGTCGTCGTCGACCTCGGCCCCGATGGGGCAGGAGTAAGCGAGGGCGACGAGGTGTTGTTCTTCGGTGACGGGCGTCACGGAGAGCCGAACGCCCAGGACTGGGCGGACAAGCTGGGCACGATCAACTACGAGATCGTGACCGGCATCGGCGGACGGACCGTCCGGACCTATGTCGGAGCGAAGGGAGCGTGACGTCATGTCACTCGTGAACAGGATGGGACTCCTCGGTGCGAGCCTTGCGACGCTCGCATCGTCGGCGGGACTGTACGCGGTCAAGACCGCGGGCGCGCCCGCCCATGAGATCTATCAGAACGAGGACTTCGACGAGATCCTCCGGCTCCCGCGCCGCATCGTGACCACCGAGGACGGTGTCCCGCTCGTGGTCCGCGAGAGCGGCTCGGCCCTGGCTCGGCTCACCGTCGTGTTCGTCCACGGCTACTGCCTGCGCATGCAGGCCTGGCATATGCAGTACCGCCACCTGCGCGAACAGTGGGGGCGTGACGTGCGTGCCGTCTTCTACGACCAGCGTGGTCACGGCGAATCCGGTTTCTCCGGTGCCGCGACGTGCACCATCGCGCAGCTCGGCCGCGACCTGGGCCGGGTGATCGACGAAGTCGCGCCCACCGGTCCGGTGGTGGTGGTGGGCCACTCGATGGGCGGCATGACCGCGATCGCGCTCGCCTCCCAGCGGCCCGACCTGTTCGGTGAACGCATCGTGGGCGTCGGTCTGCTGGCGACCACCGCGGCAGGGCTCAGCAAGACCGGTATCGGACGCAATCTCGAGAACCCGGTGATCGACGCGTTCCGGTACGCGGCGCGTACCGCACCGGGATTCGTGCAGTTCGCGCGCGGCGCGGCCCGTGCCGTCGTGACGCCGATCCTGCGTGCGGCGTCCTACGGCACGGTCGTGAGCCCCCGCCTGGTGAAGTTGTCCGACCGGATGCTCGACGAGACGTCGGTGCTCACCATCGTCAACTTCCTCCGCACCCTCGAACTGCACGACGAGTCCGCGGCGCTTCCGGTCCTGGGCACCGTGCCCGTGCTGGTGCTGTCCGGCGACGCCGACATGGTCATCCCGTACGCGAGTTCCGAGGCGCTGGCGGAGCAGCTGCCCGATGTCGAACTCAAGCGGGTACGTGGTGCCGGGCACCTCGTGCAGCTGGAGTTCCCCGAGGTGGTCGACCGTGCCCTCGATCGTCTGATCCAGCGGAGTTTCACGCAGGGAGTGAACGGAAGGCAGATCGCAATTGGGTGATTCGCAATCGAGTGGGCCGCAGGTGGGGGAGCAGACCATCGAACTGCCGACCGTGGAGGACACCGAGGCGTTCGGGCGCAGGCTTGCAGCCGAGCTGCGGGCCGGGGACCTCGTCGTGCTCGACGGGCCGCTCGGCGCGGGAAAGACGTCACTGACCCGCGGAATCGCCGCCGGCCTCGGGGTGGAGGGACGCGTGACCTCCCCGACCTTCGTCATCGCCCGCGAACACCGTCCCGGTAGTCCGGAGGGACGCGAACCGGTCGGGCTCGTCCACGTCGACGCCTACCGTCTCGGCGACGGACCGAACGCCCTCGACGAACTCGACGCGCTCGACCTCGACACCGACCTGACCGACACCGTCGTGGTGGTCGAATGGGGCGGTGGCTTGGTCGAACAGCTCGCCGAACGGCATCTGAGGGTCCGGCTCCGGCGCGACCCGGGCACCGATGTCCGCCGTGCCTCGTGGGAATGGATCGGCTGAGCCACCGGCAGTCCGCATGCCGGTGGCTTCCGTCACTGCACACCGACCGGGCAGGTCGCGCGGGGTAAGCTGGTACATCGTGCTCGTGCTCGCTGTCGATACCGCCACCCCCGCCGTGACCTCGGGAGTCGTCCGTCTCGACCGCGGTCGGGACGATGCCCGACCCGAGACGGTCGCTGCGCGCGTGCTCGACAATCCGCGAGCGCACGCCGAAGTCCTCACTCCGCAGATCCTCGAATGCCTCGCCGAGGCCGGCGCTGCCCCCACCGATCTCGACGCGATCGTCGTCGGCATCGGACCCGGCCCGTTCACGGGTCTCCGCGTCGGCATGGCCACTGCTGCGGCCTTCGGTGATGCGCTCGGCATCCCCGTGCACGGGGTGTGCAGCCTCGACGCGATCGCCGCGGACGTCCACCGGGAACACGGTACGGACGACGATCTGCTCGTCGTCACCGACGCCCGTCGTCGCGAGATCTACTGGGCACGCTATTCCGGCGGCCGCCGCGTCGAAGGACCCGAGGTGCGCAAGCCCGCCGACGTGCCCGCCGAGCCGTCGGTGCGGGTGGCGGGCTCGTCGTCGCACGTCGCGCTGTTCGACCTTCCGGCGGTGGACGTGCAGACGCCGTCCCCGGCGGGCCTGGTGACAGTCGCGGCCGACGCCCTGCGCGCGGGCGCCGAACCGGAGCCGCTCGTGCCCCTGTACCTGCGCCGCCCCGACGCGGTGGAGACCGCGAATCGCCGAGCATGAACGCCACACCCGAGGAGAATACGGCCGCAGAGAACGCGGTCGTCATCGACGCACTGCGCCCCGAGGATGCACCCCGCTGCGCCGAACTCGAACAGATCCTGTTCCCCGGCGACGACCCGTGGAGCGCCGACGCCTTCCGTTCGGAGCTGGCCTCGCCCCACAACCGCTACTTCGCGGCCCGCGACCCGCAGGGCCGGCTGATCGGTTACGCGGGACTCGCGCGACTCGGTACGGCCATCGAACCCGAATCCGAGGTGCACACCATCGGTGTGGACCCCGTGGCGCGCCGCCGGGGGATCGGCGGAGCCCTCCTGGGGGAGTTGCTGGCCGTCGCCGACCGCTGGGGAGGGCCGGTCTTCCTCGAGGTGCGCACCGACAACGACGCGGCGATCGCCCTGTACCGGCGCGAGGGCTTCGAGATCGTCGGAACCAGGAAGCGTTACTACCAGCCGAGCGGCGCGGACGCGTACACGATGCGTCGTCCGGATCCGCGAGAGGAGTCACCGGCGTGAGCACCACCAGCCCCCGATTCGAGCTGCCCGAGCGCCCCGTCGTGATGGGCATCGAGAGTTCGTGCGACGAGACCGGTGTCGGCATCGTCCGCTGGGTGGGTGACGGCACCCTCGAGCTGATGGCCGACGCCGTGGCGTCGAGCGTGGACGAGCACGCCCGCTTCGGTGGTGTGGTGCCGGAGATCGCATCCCGCGCCCACCTCGAAGCCATGGTGCCGACGATGCGGCGCGCCCTCGACGAGGCCGGGATCGAGAAGCCGGACGCGGTGTGCGTAACCATCGGGCCGGGTCTCGCGGGAGCACTTCTCGTCGGTGTCGCCGCTGCCAAGGCCTACGCGGCAGCGTGGAACGTGCCGTTCTTCGCGATCAACCACCTCGCGGGCCACGTCGCGGTCGACACCCTCGAGCACGGACCGATGCCGCCCTGCGTGGCGCTGCTCGTCTCCGGTGGTCACACCCACCTGCTGCACGTCGAACATCTCGGCAAACCCATCGTCGAACTCGGCACCACCGTCGACGACGCCGCCGGGGAGGCCTTCGACAAGGTCGCGCGACTGCTGGGGCTCGGTTATCCGGGCGGTCCCGAGGTCGACAGGCTGGCCCGCCAGGGCGACCCCTCCGCGGTCGTCTTTCCGCGGGGTATGACCGGTCCGCGCGACGCGCGTCACGACTTCTCGTTCTCCGGTCTCAAGACCGCGGTGGCCCGCTTCGTCGAAGCGAAGGAACGTGAGGGCGAGCCGGTGCCGGTCGCCGATGTCGCCGCGAGCTTCCAGGAGGCGGTGGCGGACGTTCTCACCATGAAAGCTGTGCGGGCCGCCCAGGATCTCGGTGTCGACACGCTCGTCCTCGGTGGTGGAGCGACCGCCAACAGCCGGTTGCGCGCACTCGCCGAGGAACGGTGCACTGCTGCGGGTATTACCCTGCGCGTGCCGCGGCCGAAGCTGTGCACCGACAACGGCGTCATGATCGCGTCGCTGGGCGCGCATCTCATCGCCGCGGGGGCGCAGCCGTCCTCGCTGGGCGCTGCGACGGATCCGGGCCTGTCGGTGTCGGTGTCGCAGGTCGTGGCCTGACCTTTCCCGACCGACCCCCACCCGAGGAGGGCGCGCTGCCTAGGTGGGGGCGATCTCCGAGGTCCCGGATCCGGTGGTGGTCTCCGCGGTGGTCGTTTCCCCCGTCGTGGTCTGACCGGTGGACGGCACGGTCGTGCCCTCCTCCGTGACGGACGCGATCGTGGAGGACAGGTCGTTCGGATATGCGCCGGTGGACGACGCGGACGGCGTCTCGGTCGGCGAGGTGGTCGACGGGGGTGTCGGGCTCACACCGGTGCTCGGTTCGGTCGTCTCCGGATCGGTGGGCGCAGGGCTCGTCGTCTCCGGCGGTGTGGTCGGCTCGGTGGTGTCGGGAGCCGTCGTGTCGGGAGCCGTCGTGTCGGGAGCCGTGGTGTCCGGAGCGGTCGTGTCCGGAGCCGTGGAGTCGGGATCGGGCCTCGGTGCGGTCTCGGAATCCGGCGACGTGAACGGTCGGTCCGGGTCGGACTCTTCCTCCGCTGTCGACCCGGGGGTCGGCACCTGATCGATCGGCGTGGGCGTCACGGTGGTGCTCGACGACTCGGGCACAGTGGGCCATGGATCTTGGGTCGACGGAACGGTGTGCTCGACGGTCGGCAACGGCCAGGGAACCGTCGTCGGCGCGGGTGCGTCCCGGGTGCTCCGGGACGTCACGGGTTCGGGCGGCGGGTCGTGGGACGGGACGGCCGACTCGCCGGGACCGGCCTCCTGCGTGGGGACGTCGCCGCTCGTGAAACGCGGCGACACCTGGGCGTCGCTGCTGTCGCGTTCGGTGAAGTGCTGGGTGGCGAAGCCGGCCATGATCGCACTGAGCACCAGGAGCCCGGCGACCGCACCGGAGACACGACCCGAGGACCGGTTGCCGGTGCGCGACAGGGCGCCGACCACGGTGTATCCGACCGAGGACGGGGAATCGGCCGACAGTGCCGCACCGATCGCGGCAGCCGCTCCCGGTTCGGGGACGGTGACGATCTCGCCGTCGAACTCCGCCGAGATCGCCGCGGCGAGGACGGGGGACGCGGCCGCGCCCCCGATGAGGGCCATGGTCTCGGGGACCGGATCGGTGCTCGAGCAGATGCGCCGCGTGAACGCCGCCGCTTCGTCGGCGAGATCGGTCGTCAGTTCGTCCAGTTCCGCTCGGGTGAGGGTGACCGTCGCGTCGGGACCGGCCTCGGCGATGTCGATGCGGGTCGTCGTCGCCGAGGAGAGTGCCTCCTGGGCGCCCTGGCACCGGGCCGCCAGCAGGCCGGGGTCGATCTGCCTCCGGGTGCGCATCCGCTCGGTGGCGTTGCGGACATGATCGAGCACACGTGCGGTCAGGGCGTCGCCGCCGACGGTCTCGGTACGTGCGGACCGCAGCAGGGTGCCGGTCTCGCGGTCGAGGACGGAGACGGTCGTGCCGGTGGCTCCGATGTCCACGAGCGCGATCGCGCCGGGTTCGCGACGGACCCCCACTGTGTAGAGACACTCGAGGGCGGCGGTGGTCTCCGGAACGAGGCGGACCATGTGGCCCGTCCGCTCGGCGGCCGTGCGGATCTCGTGCGCCTGTTCCTCGGTGCGGTACGCGACCGTGATGATGGCGGGACTGTCGGCTCCGCGGGCGGTTCCGCGAGGAGACGTGAGCGAGACGGCGTCGAAGACGAGATCCCCGAGATCGCGCCCGGGCTGCGACTCGGAGGCGAGTCTGCGGAACTCCGTTGTGGGCGCGTGTGCAGCATCGACGCGCAGGGCCGAGCCGGCGCCGGAGGCGCCGACGGAGATGCCGAGCGACGTGGGCATTGTTCACCTTCCGTGCGTGATCGACGACCAGGCGTCCAGGGCCTACCTCGGCTGAGGTCACCGAACGATCACGCTCATGGGTTTCCGTTATTCAACCGTAACATGACGTCGGGTTCCACGCAGGTCGGCGTGTTTGCACCCGTTGCCCTTGAGCGCTGGCACTCTCGTGTATAGAGTGCTAGTGACACCGAGCGCCGGCCCGGCACCCGCGACGACGGGACGCGTGCGGAGTCACCGTGATGACTGAACACACCCGTGTCCGAGAACACCGGTTCTCGGACCCCATTACCCCTGAAAGTGGAGGGCTCATCGTGGCGAGCGTGAACATCAAGCCGCTCGAGGACAAGATCCTCGTCCAGGCCAACGAGGCCGAGACGACGACTGCCTCCGGCCTGGTCATCCCGGACACGGCGAAGGAGAAGCCCCAGGAGGGCACCGTCGTCGCCGTCGGCCCCGGCCGCTGGGACGAAGATGGCGACAAGCGCATCCCGCTGGACGTCAAGGAAGGCGACGTCGTCATCTACAGCAAGTACGGCGGAACCGAGATCAAGTACGCCGGCGAGGAGTACCTGATCCTGTCTGCGCGCGACGTCCTGGCTGTCGTCGCCAAGTAGGCCGCTTGCATTCCGCCCCGGTGTCCCGTTTCGGACCCGGGGCGGAATACGTTGGGGAACATCCGAGTCCAGGAGTAGTCGCAGAACATGTCCAAGCAAATCGAGTTCAACGAGACCGCGCGGCGGGCTCTCGAGCGCGGTGTCGACCAGCTGGCCGACGCCGTCAAGGTGACGCTCGGCCCGCGTGGCCGGCACGTCGTGCTCGCCAAGGCCTTCGGTGGTCCCACCGTCACGAACGACGGTGTGAGCATCGCCCGTGAGATCGAGCTGGAGGATCCGTTCGAGAACCTCGGCGCCCAGCTCGTCAAGAGTGTCGCGACCAAGACCAACGATGTCGCGGGTGACGGCACCACCACCGCGACCGTTCTCGCCCAGGCGCTCGTCAAGGCCGGCCTGAAGAACGTTGCCGCAGGCGCCAATCCGATCGCGCTCGGTGCCGGTATCGCCCAGGGTGCGGACAAGGTGAGCGAGGCTCTGCTCGCTGCCGCCACTCCCGTCGAGGGCAAGACCGCCATCGCGCAGGTCGCCACCGTGTCCTCGCGCGACGAGGAGATCGGTGAGATGGTCGGCGAGGCGCTGACCCGCGTCGGGAAGAACGGTGTCGTCACCGTCGAGGAATCCTCCACCCTGAGCACCGAACTGGTCGTCACCGAGGGCGTGCAGTTCGACAAGGGCTTCCTGTCGCCCTACTTCATCACGGACATCGACGCGCAGGAAGCCGTCCTCGAGGACGCGCTCGTCCTGCTGTACCGCGAGAAGATCAGCTCGCTTCCCGACTTCCTCCCGCTCCTCGAGAAGATCGCAGAGTCCGGCAAGCCGGTCCTGATCATCGCCGAGGACATCGAGGGCGAGCCGCTGTCGACCCTGGTGGTCAACGCGATCCGCAAGACCCTCAAGGCCGTTGCCGTCAAGGCTCCGTACTTCGGTGATCGCCGGAAGGCCTTCCTCGAAGACCTCGCCGTTGTCACCGCGGGTACGGTCATCAACTCCGATCTGGGTCTGTCCCTCAAGGAGGCCGGACTCGACCTGCTCGGCTCGGCCCGCCGCGTCGTCGTCACGAAGGACAGCACCACGATCGTCGACGGTGCCGGTACCGCCGAGGACATCGAGGCGCGCGCCGCTCAGCTGCGTCGTGAGATCGAGGCCACCGAGTCCGACTGGGACCGCGAAAAGCTCGAAGAGCGCCTCGCGAAGCTCGCCGGTGGCGTCGCCGTCATCCGTGTGGGTGCGGCGACCGAAACGGACCTCAAGGAGCGCAAGTTCCGCGTCGAGGACGCAGTCAACGCCGCGAAGGCGGCCATCGAGGAGGGCATCGTCCCCGGTGGCGGGTCGGCTCTCGTACAGGCCGCACGCTCGCTCGAAGAGCTCCAGGCGTCCCTCTCCGGCGACGCCGCCACGGGCGTCGCCGCGCTGCGCACCGCGCTCACCGCGCCGCTGTACTGGATCGCCACGAACGCCGGCATCGACGGTGCGGTGGTCGTGAGCAAGGTCGAGGAGACGGGTAAGGGCTTCAACGCCGCGACCCTCTCCTACGGCGACCTCGTCGCCGAGGGCGTCGTCGACCCGGTGAAGGTGACGCGTTCCGCCGTCGTCAACGCCGCCTCGGTCGCACGCATGGTGCTCACCACCGAGAGCGCCGTCGTCGACAAGCCGGAGGAAGAGGCCGAGGCCGGGCACGGCCACGGTCACGCGCACTGAGCGACCGGTCAGGGCCGCGGACCCGCCGCCCGGCGGGTCCGTAGGTCGAGCCGGACGTGAAAGTCGTTCCGGACGGCACGAATACAGCGAGGCCCCGCAAGGAATGTTCGCATTCCCTGCGGGGCCTTCGTCGTATCGACGCAACTCCTCCAACCGGCCTCCCGGTCGTACCGTCACGGTCGTGTCGACATGATCACGACCGTGACGGTGTTGACATGGTCACGACCGTGACGGTGTCGTCACGGGGCGGGTGACCGCCTCACACAGCGACCTTCCGCCGTTGTTGCCTCGTGTACATCTCCCGCTCGGTCTCCGACATGCCGCCCCAGATGCCGTACGGCTCGGCGACGGCGAGGGCGTGGTCGCGGCAACGGGCCAGCACGGGGCAGGTGCGGCACAACTCCTTCGCGCGGTTCTCCCGCTGGGCGCGGGCACGACCGCGCTCTCCGTCGGGGTGGAAGAACACCGAGGAGTCCACACCACGACACTTACCGTGCATCTGCCAATCCCAGAGGTCCGCGTTGGGGCCGGGCAGTGTGTGTGGTGCGGGCATGTGGCACTCCTTTGCAGCAAGCTCGCGTGAATGGTGCGAGCGGACCGTGGACACATCGGGATTCCCGCTGTGATCCGAATCAAACAAACTCACCGTAGGATCTGTATCGATTCGTCGTCAACGTTTTCGATGAGTGGGATAGTCCATAACCGAACAGCCAAGATTTAACCGCGGAAATATTTACTTTCGTGAGGAGTCGTGCCTGTGCGCTGCGGGCGGGGGTGATCCGGGGTATCTTATGCTCCCGACGTGGGCAAAAGGTCCCTTACTCGCTGGTAACCCGGCCTTTCGGCGGCCGGATGCGGGCTCCGACGCGGCCTCGGAGGTCCGGGGCGGCACCATACATGCACCACGCATGTTTTAACTCGATGTTTAACAAAATGTTCGGAAATGTCTTCTGTGCGTCCCTGCGTTCCAATCATCGAGACTATTTGCGCTCACGGTGATAATTTCTCTCCGACAAATGCCCGGCGTCGGCCCGGAGCCCCGCGTATCGTCGGTATCCGCTGGTGCGATGATTCCGCGATGGCACATTCCGACGCCCGCCGGCACACGGCACCGACACCGTCCGACCGCCACGCGATCCTGGTCGCCGCGGCCTTCGGCTCGTCCCCGGGGGCACATCCGCTCCCTGCCGCGCACGGACCCGAACAGAACTGGTTGCGGGCCGTCGCGCTCGGTGGGCAGGGACGTTACGCCGCCGCGCGGGCCGAGCTGGCCCGAGTGCGTGGAACCGGAGGAGTGTGGTCGTCGTTCGGAGCGAGCACCGAGGCCTCCCTTCTCCGTCAGTTGGGCGGACATCGCGCGGCCGCCGTCCTGGACGGACGTGCTCTCGCGGAGGCGGGGTCGCTGCGAACCAGCTCCGGGAACACTGTCGCCGCACGGCGCGACGTCGGCACTGTCGCCGCACGGCGCGACGTCGATGTTGTCGCTGCATGGTGTGACGCCGCCACGGGGTTGGCGGCCGATGCGCTCGGGCGGGGCCGTCTCGCGGTGTGCGGGTCGCTGCTCGACCGATGCGCAGCCGCTCTCGACGCTGCCGAATCGGAAGCGGGGGAAAAGGCCTTCGTGCGACAGCGGATCCGTCTCGCATGGGTCGGGGCCGAATCCGCTCTCGCGGCAGGCGACTTCACCCGTGCGCGCAGCCGGGCGGACCGCGCGGTGGAACTCGCGGACGGCTTCGGATCGATCCGGCACTCCGTGAAGTCGGACCTCGTGCGGTCGGCCTCTTTGACCGGACTGCCCGACCATGGTCCGGCTATGGATCTGGCCGCCGACGTCCTCGCGCGCGCGGAGGAACACGAACTCATTCCGTTGCAATGGGCCGCGGCGATGCTCCTCGACGGGCTGGGGGCAGGGAGAGACGCGGGTCGCGTCCGTGATCTCGATGCGGGTCGCGTCCGTGACCTCGATGCGGGTCGCGTCCGTGACTTCTGCGCGACCGTGATCAGGGGGCGTGGGGGTCGCTTCGTGACCTTGTCTGCCTGCTGAGTTCCAGTCGCGCGCGGGGGGTGACCGGACCGGTCGGTCGTTGTAGTTACTCTGGGGGTGTTCCACGGTCAGGTGGAAGCCCGCCCGGGGGGGTGGTGCCGTCTGTAACGCCAGGACTTGCGCAATCGATGACTGTTATGGGTGAGGAGTTGGACTCCGCGGTTGCTGCGGCTGCGCAAGGCGACCGGGCGGCTCTCGCTCAGGTTCTTGCAAGTGTCCGGCCCCTCGTCGTGCGGTACTGCCGCGCACGGGTCGGATCTGCAGAGCGCGGCCAGCTCTCTGCAGACGACGTTGCACAGGAGGTGTGCCTGGCCGTGATGACCGCTTTGCCGAGATATCAGGACCAAGGCCGCCCCTTCATGGCGTTCGTGTACGGGATCGCTGCTCACAAGGTCGCCGACGCGCACCGCAGTGCGGCGCGCAACCGCGCGGAACCCGTGGCGGATGTGCCGGAGGTGATGTCGCTCGACGACAGCCCCGAGGAATACGCGATCAACTCCGAGGCGGGCCGGCAGATGAAGCAGCTGCTGGGCATCCTCCCGGAGAAGCAGCGCGAGATCCTCATCCTCCGTCTCGTCATGGGATTGTCGGCCGAGGAGACGGCCGCAGCAGTGGGTAGTACTGCAGGAGCGATCAGGGTGGCCCAGCACCGGGCCATCGCGAGACTCAAGAAGGAAGTCACGAGAGCAGGTGAGCGGAATGGGTAGGGGGCGTTTCTCGGGCGACGGCTTCGACGACGAGTTTCCCGACGACGAAACCTCCGTGGACCTCGCCGCCGTGCGTCGTGACGACGCGCTGATCGATGCGATCTCCGGTAACGGGCTCGTCGAGACGAAGGACAACGAGGAGTACGAACTCGCCACTCTGCTCGCCGACTGGCGTGCAGAGATCCTCGCCGAACCGATGCCCGCCGGCCCCGACCTCGACGAAGTGGTCGCCGCCGTCCACCGGGAACTGGGAACACGGGAAACGCTCGCTCGGGCCCCGGAGGTCACCCCTCTGCGCCCGCGATCGAAGGGGCAACTCCGGTTGCTCCGTCCGCTCGCAGGTGCAGCAGCGCTCGTCGCCATCGCCGTCGGCAGCGCGACCGCCGTGTCCTACGGCGCCGAGCCCGGCGACCCGTTGTGGGGCGTCAAGCAGGTCGTGTTCAGTGAGCAGGCGCAATCCACCGAGGCCCGGATCGACACCACATCGACCCTGGAGCGTGCCGAACAACTCATCGCCGAGGGCAACACGGAGGAAGCACGCGAGTTGCTGACGTCCGCGGAGTCCCGTTCGGGCGACGTCCGGGACGCGGAGGAGCGCGATGCGCTCGGCGACTGGGTGCAACGCCTCGCCGAGGAACTCGGCCGGTTGGTGCCGCAGGTGCCTCCGCCGCCGGCAGCGCCGGTGGCACCCGAGGTGCCGGTGGTTCCCGGTGCCGTCGTGCCCCCGCCGGTCACGACGCCCGGCACGGATGGGCAGCAGCCTGCCCCGACGACCGGTGCGGAAACCGGCACGACCGTGCCGCCCACTTCCACGACGGTGGATCCGACCATCCTGCAAGCGCCGCCTCCGGTTTCGAACACCACGACGCCGTCGCAGACCGCGCCACCGCCCCCGTCGAGCACGCCGGGTCCGTCGGTGCCCAGCGAGACTCCTCCGTCGACCTCGGCTTCTTCCCCGACTCCCGCTCCGACGACGACGGCATCGTCGCCGCGGTCGACGCAGGACGGACCGGGAGCAGATTTCGCTCCGGCGTCCGTGACCACTTCGGAAGGCGGCTAGAANCGGGCCCGGCAGCATGTGCTGTCGGGCCCGGGTCGTTCGTGGAAGTGACGTGATGCGTGGTCCGCGTGGGGAACAGTCGGTCAGGAATCCAGACCGTAGGGGTCGACGGGAAGAGCCTCGTTCATGGACGCGTCCGCGTAGCCGCGGCAGTAGTCCCAGGTGACGTAGGCGTCGGGGGACGGATCGAAGGCGGGCTCGTGCGGTCTGACGGTGCCGTCGACGAGCAGCTGCAGCAGGTTCGCCCGCAGCATGTCCCAGTCGTGGTAGTGGTCCTGGTGGCAGTCCTCGCAGCACACCACGAGTCCGCGGACGCCGCGGGGAGCCAACAGCGCCTCGTAGACGGCCAGGTCTGCGAGGTCCTCTTCCACCGCGAGCCGCTCCGCAGGATCCAGGGGCTGGCCCGGCTCGATCGCGTCCAGCGCTGCGGACGGATCGTCGGGGTCTCCTGCGAACGGGTCCGGTGGGAGTCCGGGAGGCAACTGATCACGCACGACTCCACGGTACGCAGACCGAGGGGGTCTGCGCCAGCGGTCGCCAGGGGACACGCCGTGAAATCACACGGGGTGATGTGACGAACACCGGGGAACAGGGTGGGAGCCGAGCTTGTTCCCCGAACAGATAACATGAAGGGGTGCGTGCCGCTCTCCAACCGCCCGTCGGTGCGACGAGCGCGCACAGCCTTCATTCATTCCTGCTGTCGGACGGTTCTGCCGTCCGCTCCCATCGACTGTCACGGAGGGTCCGAACCGCATGAGTAGTACCGGAGGGCGCGTGCACACCGGCGGTGACGACCCGAACAAGGTCGCAATGCTGGGTCTGACCTTCGACGACGTGCTGCTGCTTCCCGCGGCTTCCGACGTCGTCCCGAGTCAGGTCGACACGTCGAGTCAGCTCACCCGCGAGATCCGCCTGCGGATCCCGCTGGTCAGCTCCGCGATGGACACCGTCACCGAGTCCCGCATGGCCATCGCGATGGCCCGGGCCGGTGGTATGGGCGTGCTGCACCGCAACATGCCCACCGAGGTGCAGGCCGCGCAGGTCGAGACCGTCAAGCGGTCGGAGGCCGGCATGGTCACCGATCCCGTCACCTGCAAGCCGACCGACACGCTGGCCGAGGTCGACGCGAAGTGCGCGCGATTCCGCATCTCGGGTCTGCCGGTCACCGACGACGAGGGTCAGCTCGTCGGCATCATCACCAACCGCGACATGCGCTTCGAGGTCGACCAGAACCGCCCGGTCGCCGAGGTCATGACAAAGGCTCCGCTGGTCACGGCCCGCGAAGGCGTCACCGCTGAGGCCGCGCTCGGTCTCCTGCGTCGCCACAAGATCGAGAAGCTGCCGATCGTCGACGGTCAGGGCAAGCTCACCGGCCTGATCACCGTCAAGGACTTCGTCAAGACCGAGCAGCACCCCAACGCCACGAAGGACCGCGACGGCCGTCTGCTCGTCGGTGCCGCCGTGGGCGTCGGCGACGACTCCTGGACCCGCGCCATGACGCTGGTCGATGCCGGAGCCGACGTTCTCGTCGTCGACAGCGCCCACGGCCACTCGGCCAACGTGCTGTCGATGATCTCGAAGCTCAAGAGCGAGGTCGGCGACCGCGTGCAGATCATCGGCGGCAACGTCGCGACCCGCGAGGGCACCGAGGCGCTCATCAACGCCGGCGTCGACGCGGTCAAGGTCGGTATCGGCCCCGGCTCGATCTGCACCACGCGTGTCGTCGCGGGTGTCGGCGCGCCGCAGATCACGGCGATCCTCGAGGCGTCCACGGTGGCGCGCGCCCACGGCGTGCCGGTCATCGCCGACGGCGGTATGCAGTTCTCCGGCGACGTCGCCAAGGCTCTGGCAGCCGGTGCGTCCACCGCGATGCTCGGTTCGCTGCTCGCCGGCACCACGGAGTCCCCGGGTGAGCTGATCCTGGTGAACGGCAAGCAGTTCAAGAGCTACCGCGGCATGGGCTCGCTGGGCGCGATGCAGAGCCGCGGCGAGGCCAAGTCGTACTCGAAGGACCGCTACTTCCAGGACGACGTGCTCTCCGAGGACAAGCTCGTGCCCGAGGGCATCGAGGGACGCGTGCCGTTCCGCGGCCCGCTGCAGCAGGTCACGCACCAGCTCATCGGTGGCCTGCGCGCAGCGATGGGTTACGCCGGCGCGACGACGATCGAGCAACTGCAGGAGGCGCAGTTCGTGCAGATCACCGCCGCCGGCCTCAAGGAGAGCCACCCGCACGACATCACGATCACTGCCGAGGCGCCGAACTACGTGGTCCGGTAGTTTTCGCGTTCGCAGCAGGGTCCCGTTCCGATTAGGACGGGAGCATCGTCCAAGAGGAGAAAGGGGCGCGCGTGCGCGACCTCGTTGAAATCGGCATGGGTCGCACGGCCCGACGTACGTACGAGCTGGGCGACGTCGACATCGTCCCGTCGCGCCGGACGCGGTCGTCGAAGGAGGTGTCGACGGCCTGGCAGATCGACGCCTACCGTTTCGACATCCCGGTGCTGGCGCACCCCACCGACGCGCTGGTGTCGCCCACCTTCGCGATCGAGCTGGGCAAGGCCGGCGGTCTCGGTGTCATCAACGGCGAGGGCCTGTGGGGTCGTCATGCCGATGTCGACGCCGTCGTCACCCGTCTCGCGGAGATCGCGAGCACGGATCCGCGCGCAGCCGTCCGTTACCTGCAGGAACTGCACACGGCTCCGCTGCAGGGCGATCTGCTGGCCGCGGCCGTCGCACAGGTGCGGGATGCCGGGGTGACCACCGCGGTCCGCGTCAGCCCGCAGAATGCGCGCGCTCTCACGCCCGAGCTCGTGAAGGCGGGCATCGATCTCCTCGTCGTCCAGGGCACCATCATCTCGGCCGAGCATGTGGCCCACGGTGAGGACGAGCCGCTGAACCTCAAGACGTTCATCTCGGAGCTCGACGTGCCGGTCATCGCCGGCGGTGTCAGCGACCACCGCACCGCGCTGCATCTGATGCGCACGGGTGCGGCCGGTGTCATCGTCGGCTTCGGCTCCACGAAGCAGGCGACCACCACGTCCTCCTCGCTCGGTATCGGCATCCCGATGGCCACGGCCATCGCCGACGCCGCTGCGGCCCGGCGCGACTACCTCGACGAGACCGGGGGCCGTTACGTCCACGTGCTCGCCGACGGCGACATCGAGAACGCCGGCGACCTCGCGAAGGCGATCGCGTGCGGCGCCGACGCGGTAGTGCTCGGCGCGCCCCTGGCTCTCGCCGAGGAGGCCGCGGGTAAGGGCTGGTACTGGCCGTCCGTGGCCGGGCATCCGTCGATGCCGCGCGGCGCTGCGGTCCGGGTCGCCGAGCACGGGCGACCGGGCCTCGGTCGGGTGCTGTTCGGCCCGTCCGATGACCCCTCCGGTTCGCTCAATCTTGTGGGCGGCCTGCGTCGATCGATGGCGAAGGCCGGATACTCCGATCTGAAGGAATTCCAGAAGGTCGGTCTGTCGGTCCGCGGATAAGGACCTTCCCGGTACATCCCGATGGCCGGTCACAGCGTCGCAGGACGCGGTGACCGGCCATCGATTTTTCTCACACTTCGTTTTCATGCAACTCCACGTAACGGGTAGAGTCGGGGCTGTGCCTGTAGTCACACCGCCGAAGTGCATACTTGCCGGTAACAACTCTCGCCGCTGGAGGTTCCATGGGTAAGCAACGGGTCACGGACTACGACGTCCTGATCGTCGGATCGGGTTTCGGTGGGAGCGTCACGGCGTTGCGCCTCGTGGAGAAGGGCTACAAGGTCGGCGTTCTCGAGGCCGGTCGCCGCTACGCCGACGCCGACTTCGCGAAGACCAGCTGGGACCTGCGCCGCTTCCTCTGGGCGCCCAAGCTCGGCTGCTTCGGCATTCAGCGCGTGCACCTGCTGCGCGACTGCCTGATCCTCGCCGGTGCCGGCGTGGGCGGCGGGTCGCTGAACTACGCGAACACCCTGTACAAGCCTCCGGCGCCGTTCTTCGAGGACCGCCAGTGGGCGCACATCACCGACTGGCAGGACGAACTGAGCCCGTACTACGACCAGGCGAAGCGGATGCTCGGCGTGGTGCAGTACGGCCGGATGACCGACGCCGACAAGGTGATCAAGTCGGTGGCCGACGACATGGGCGTCGGCGAGACCTTCATCCAGACGCCCGTGGGCGTGTTCTTCGGCGAACCCGGCCGCACGGTCGCCGATCCCTACTTCGGTGGCGTGGGTCCCGACCGCACCGGCTGCATCGAGTGCGGTGAGTGCATGACGGGATGCCGCCACGGTGCCAAGAACACCCTCGTGAAGAACTATCTGGGTCTCGCCGAGCGGGCGGGAGCCGAGATCGTCCCGCTGACCACCGTCACCGATCTCCGTCAGGCCGCCGACGGCACCTGGGACGTGATCACCGAACGCACCGGCGCGTGGGTCCGCAAGCGGCGGCGCACCTACTCGGCCGCGCACGTCGTCCTTGCCGCCGGAACGTGGGGCACGCAGCACCTGCTGCACCACCTCAAGGACACCGGTGCGCTGCCCGAACTGTCCGACAAGGTCGGCGAACTGACCCGCACCAACTCCGAATCGATCGTCGGCGCCGGGAAGATGCGGATCGATCCCGATCTGAAGCTCACCGAGGGCGTCGCGATCACGTCGTCGTTCCACCCCACCCCCGACACGCACATCGAACCCGTGCGGTACGGCAAGGGATCGAACGCGATGGGCTTGCTGCAGACCCTCATGACCGACGGCGACGGACGCACCCCGCGCTGGGTGAAGTTCCTCGGGCAGGTCGTGCGGAACCCCGTGAAGATGCTGCGGATGCTCTCGGTGCACCGGTGGAGCGAGCGCACCATCATCGCGCTGGTGATGCAGAACCTCGACAACTCCATCACCACCTACACGACCAAGGGTGTGTTGGGCCGCCGCAAGGTCACGAGCAAACAGGGCCACGGGCAGCCGAATCCCACCTGGATCCCGGCCGGCAACGAGGCCACGCGCCGCATCGCCGAGAAGATCGACGGTGTCGCGGGCGGCACGTGGGGTGAGATCTTCAACATTCCGCTCACCGCACACTTCCTCGGTGGCGCCGTGATCGGATCCGATCGCGACCACGGGGTCATCGATCCGTACCACCGCGTCCACGGCTACCCGACGCTGAGCGTCGTCGACGGCGCCGCGGTCTCCGCGAACCTCGGTGTGAACCCCTCGCTCACCATCGCGGCGCAGGCTGAACGCGCTGCGTCGTTGTGGCCCAACAAGGGTGAGGACGACCAGCGTCCCGAGCAGGGACAGCCCTACCGTCGTATCGCGCCGATCGAACCGAAGAACCCCGTGGTGCCCGTCGACGCACCCGGTGCGTTGCGACTGCCGGTCGTCGAGGTCAAGCACAGCGGCGTCGCGTAGCGACCCGGAAGTGATCGGATGAGCGGCCGCGTCGGGAACACCCGGCGCGGCCGCTTAGACTGTTCGGGTGTCGTCGCAAAGCCAGCAGTCCAGACCGGTCGTCGTCGTCGATTTCGGAGCTCAGTACGCGCAGCTGATCGCTCGGCGCGTTCGTGAGGCCAACGTCTACTCGGAGGTCGTGCCCCACACGGCCGGTGTCGAGGAGATCGCGGCGAAGAACCCGCGCGCGGTGGTGCTGTCCGGTGGCCCCGCCAGCGTGTACGAGGAGGGCGCACCGCGTCTCGATCCCACGCTGTTCGATCTCGACGTCCCCGTCTTCGGCATCTGCTACGGCTTCCAGGCGATGGCGCAGGCGCTCGGCGGCACGGTCGCGCACACCGGCTCGCGCGAGTACGGCCGCACCGAGCTGTCGGTCTCCGGAGGTGTGCTGCACGACGGTCTGCCCGAGACGCAGCCCGTCTGGATGAGCCACGGCGACGGCGTCACCGAGGCCCCCGAGGGCTTCGAGGTCACGGCGACCAGCGCCGGTGCCCCGGTCGCGGCGTTCGAGGACCGCGCCCGTCGCCTCGCCGGTGTCCAGTACCACCCCGAGGTGCTGCACTCGCCCCACGGCCAGCAGGTGCTGAGCCGGTTCCTGCACGACATCGCCGGAATCCCGGGCGACTGGACTGCAGCGAACATCGCCGACGCGCTCGTCGAGCAGGTCCGCGAGCAGATCGGCGACGGTCGTGCCATCTGCGGCCTGTCCGGCGGCGTCGACTCCGCCGTGGCGGCCGCGCTGGTGCAGCGCGCCATCGGCGACCGCCTGACCTGTGTGTTCGTCGACCACGGCCTCATGCGCGAGGGCGAACGGCAGCAGGTCGAGAAGGACTTCGTCGCCGCGACGGGTGCCCGTCTGGTCACCGTCGACGCGTCCGAGACCTTCCTGCGCGAGCTCGCCGGCGTCACCGACCCCGAGACCAAGCGCAAGATCATCGGCCGCGAGTTCATCCGTTCCTTCGAGGGCGCGGTCTCCGAGGTGCTCGGCGAGGGTGCCGACAAGGGCGAGACCGTGAAGTTCCTCGTGCAGGGCACCCTGTACCCGGACGTCGTGGAGTCCGGCGGCGGTTCCGGCACCGCGAACATCAAGAGCCACCACAACGTCGGTGGACTTCCCGAGGACCTCGAGTTCGAGCTCGTCGAGCCGCTGCGCCTGCTGTTCAAGGACGAGGTGCGCGCGGTCGGACGTCAGCTCGGTCTGCCCGAGGAGATCGTCGGCCGCCAGCCGTTCCCCGGCCCCGGCCTCGGCATCCGCATCATCGGTGAGGTCACCCGCGAACGCCTCGAGATCCTGCGCCGCGCCGACTCGATCGCCCGCGAGGAACTCACCTCCGCCGGCCTCGACGGACAGATCTGGCAGTGCCCGGTCGTGCTGCTCGCCGACGTCCGCAGCGTGGGCGTGCAGGGCGACGGCCGCACCTACGGACACCCGATCGTGCTGCGTCCGGTCTCCAGCGAGGACGCGATGACCGCCGACTGGACGCGCCTGCCCTACGAGACCCTCGAGCGGATCTCCACTCGTATCACCAATGAGGTGACGGAGGTCAACCGAGTGGTGCTCGACGTGACGAGCAAGCCCCCGGGAACGATCGAGTGGGAGTGATTTCCGCTCGCCGTAANCCCCCGGACCGGTCAGGTCCGGGGGACGTCGCGTAGGTGGGGGTGGTTATCTCCGGCGGTTGGGGAGGAAGACCAGCACCGCTCCGATCAGCAGGGCCGCGCCCACCAGGACCCATCCGAGGTCGACGGCGGCGAGGAACTCGACGGAGAACGGCCCGATCATGGCCCATCCGCTCACGACCAGCGCTGCCAGTGCGGCGAGCAGGAGCAGGAGCGACGGTCCCTTGCGGGTGCGCTCGGTCCGATCCTCGGTGTGTGTTCCGGTTTCGTGATCAGCCACGACGCACCTCCAGAGATCCGAATTCCATGTTCGCGTTCAGGTCCAGGACCGGCCCGTCGTCGACTCCGTCGGCACCACCGTCGATGCCGGGGGCGGGGCATCCCCTGATCTCACCGGGACCGACCGTGCAGTCGGCGCGGACGTCCAGGTTCTCCGGCAACAGCACCTCGACGCTGCCGAACCGGCCGTCGACCTGCACCGTGCGGTCCTCGGTGAGTTCGAGTCCCCGCAGATCGAGGGTCATCGCCCCGAACTGGAAGCTGTATTCGGACTCGAGCTGATCGGTACTGGTCGGAGCCCAGGTCCGGTCGCCCCAGTTGGAGGTGTCGACCGGGCCGGCGATCGAGGCGAGGACGACGAATCCGAGGAGGGGGCCGGTGACGACGAGCAGTCCGTGCCCGCGGTGCAGGAACGCGCCGATCAGCAGGCCCAGACCGACGACCGCGAGGGCCGCGGCACCCACCCGGGCGGGGGTCACCCAGGCCAGGTCGGCGGCGGCACCGAGCGCGCCGGTCACCGCAGCGGCGATCACGGCCAGTCCGAGAACCGTCGTGGTCAGGCGCGAG
The DNA here is from genome assembly GCF_000801125.1 of Rhodococcus sp. Chr-9. NCBI lineage: Bacteria > Bacillati > Actinomycetota > Actinomycetes > Mycobacteriales > Nocardiaceae > Rhodococcus > Rhodococcus sp. Chr-9. Next base: position 217,184 of record NZ_JTIZ01000071.1, on the reverse strand, counting down.
CGTCGATTCGTGACGATCGCAGGTTCGTGCTTCGGTGCCGGTTCGGGCAGATCCCATGCGAACGGGGCGACCCCGAGGGGATCCCATGCCGGCGGTGCCGAACGGTGGGGGGAGAGCGCGTCGACATCCGGGAGCGGAAGGTCGGTGTCCTTGCGGTCGGTGTCCTTGCGGTCGGTGTCCTTGCGTAGGTCGGGCATCGGGGACGTCTTCCTCTCAGTCGTCTCGGTGGGCGCTGTGGAATCGGTGCCCGAAGCAGGGGTGTCCGAGGCGTCGGTGGTGCTCAGGACCTCCGTCGCGTCGGTGGTCTGCGCAGGCGGGGTTGCCGCTGTGCTGGTTGTCTTTGTGCCGGCTGCCTCTCCGCCCGGTGTCGTCGTGGCCGCCGGACCCGCCTGCATGTGCCATGCACCGGTGTGTGCGCCCCACGGGGAGCAGTACGCGTTCGTCACCGGAGGCTGAGGAAAGGCCGCCTGGGTGGGGAAGGAGGTTCCCTCGGGCGCCGGCAGCACCGGCGGTTCGGGACGCCGCTGATAGAGCAGCCACCAACCGCCGAGCAGCAGGAGCGTTCCGATGAATCCGGAACCGCCCGAACCCGCACCCACCGGACCGATGGCACCCGCCGCGATCGCCAGGGCCACGAGGAGTACGACGACCTTGGTGGTCGAGTCCGAGCTCGCACCCCGCCCGACGAGCGATTCGAGCGAGGATACCTGGTCGCCGTGACGGGGGAACATCAGCCAGGCGGCCAGATAGAGGACGAGACCGCCACCGCCGAACAGCGCCGACGCGACGAAGACGACACGGATCAGCACGGGATCGACGCCGTAGCGCACTCCGATACCCGAGCACACACCCGCGATGTGCCCCTCCTTCGGCAGACGCACGGGGCGGGTCCGCCACATGTCCGCCACCTGGTCCTGAAAGCTCCTCGTGTCCATGGCACCCATCCTGCTGGGCTTCCGCGCGCGGCACATCAGGGACCAACCCTGATTTCCGAGGGCCCGATCGGAACCCGGACATCAGGGTTCGTCCCCGATGCCGGGCCGGCGATCTCCGTGCCAGTATCGAGGTGTGCAACCGGTACCTGGATTACCCGTGACCGTTCCCCGCCTCGAACGACGGGTGGGCGGTCGCATCGTGGGCGGTGTGGCCGGCGGTATCGCCGACCATCTCGGCATCGACGCCACCAAGGTGCGGGTCGCGTTCACAGTGCTCGCCGCCCTCGGCGGGTTCGGGATCGCGGCCTACGGCTTGCTGTGGATGTTCGTGCCCCCGGGCTCCGACACCGATCGCCCCACCGGCCCCGAACGGCGCCGAGCCATCGGCCTCGCCTTCATGGGTATCGGCCTGGCGGTGGGTCTTTCGTGGCTGTTCAGTGGTGGTGCCGCCGGGGTGGTGCTGCCGATCGTCGTGGTGGTCGTCGGTGCGGCGCTCGTATGGCGTGAATTCGACGTCGAAGGCCCCCGATCGGTACTCGGTCTGCCCGCACATCCGACGGTCCTCACATGGGCCCGCGTACTCGGCGGCCTGACCCTCGTCGTCACCGGACTCGGAGTGATGGTCATCGCGCAGGTCGACGTCGCGGCGCTGCGCTCGTCGCTGGTCGCCGTGGTGGTCACGCTGGTCGGTGCCGCCCTGCTGTCGGTGCCGCTGTGGATCCGGATGTGGCGTGCCCTCGAGACCGAGCGTGCCGCCCGGGTGCGCAACGAGGAGCGCGAGGAGATCGCGTCGCACCTGCACGACTCGGTACTCCAGACCCTCGCGCTCATCCAGAAGCAGGCCGGCGACCAGCAAGAGGTCGTGCGACTGGCGCGCAGCCAGGAACGCGAACTGCGCCGCTGGCTGTTCGGTGGGGACGAGACGCCGAGCACCTCGCTCGCCGAGACGCTGCGCACCATCGCCGGTGAGGTGGAGGACCAGTACGGTCTGTCCGTTCAACCCGTCATCGTCGGTGACGTCGCGCCGGATGACAGCGATCTGACCCCCGAGGCCGCGACCGCCGTGCTCGGCGCGACCCGCGAGGCTCTCGTCAACGCCGCCAAGCACGCCGGGGTGGACAGCGTCGACCTCTTCGCGGAGGTGGAACCGCATCAGGTGAGCGTGTTCGTGCGCGATCGCGGCGTCGGATTCGATCCCGACGAGGTGCCGGCCGATCGGCAGGGTCTGGCCAAGTCGATCCGGGCGCGCATCGAACGTCGCGGCGGCCGGACGGTCGTGAAGTCGAGTCCCGGAAAGGGAACCGAGGTGCGCATCCATGCACCGCGCGCCGGCCGGACGGAGACCGAACGCGAACAGGACACCGAGTCGACCTTAGAGTGGGGGGTGAACGACCCCCATCCCGAGGAGCAGACACAGTGACTTCGATTCCGGCGACATCGTCCGATGCCACCGAGAACAACCGTCCCTATCGTGTCTTCCTGGTGGACGACCATGCGGTCTTCCGCTCCGGAGTGCGCGCCGAACTGGGGCGCGAGGCCGACATGGAGATCGTCGGCGAGGCCGGGGGAGTCGCCGAGGCCGTCGCCGGGATCGAGGCGACCAAGCCGGATGTCGTGCTCCTCGACGTCCACATGCCCGACGGCGGCGGCGTCGCCGTCCTCCAGCGGATCCCGGACGGGCCGGTCTGCCTGGCGCTCAGCGTGTCCGACGCGGCCGAGGACGTCATTGCCGTCATCCGCGCCGGCGCCCGCGGGTACGTGACGAAGACGATTTCCGGTCCGGATCTGGCCGACGCCGTCCGGCGGGTCGCAGGGGGAGACGCCGTGTTCAGTCCGCGTCTGGCCGGTTTCGTGCTCGACTCGTTCACCGGCCGGTCGGCCGCGCCGGAACCGCCCCTCGATCCCGAGCTCGACTCGCTGACGCCGCGGGAACTCGAGGTGCTGCGCCTGCTCGCTCGCGGCTACACCTACCGTGAGATCGCCGAGGAACTCGTGATCTCGGTGAAGACCGTCGAGACGCACGCGTCGAACGTGTTGCGCAAGACGCAGCAGTCGAACCGCAACGCGCTGACCCGTTGGGCACACCGCCGCCGCATCGACTGAGCGTGACCGGTGCTCGTCGTGCCGATGCCGGCGGCGTGCAGTTCTCGTCGCTCGCGAGCGAAATCATCGACGAGGACTGCGCAGCCGGCGCAGATCAGACGACCAGCGCGATGATGACGGCGACGAGCAACGCCACCAGGATCACCGCGATCATCGCCGCCATCGCCAGGGGTGCATAGGCGACGATGCGGTCCTGCGGGTTGTCGGGCACGGGGCCCTTCGGGAGCAGGCGGTCGAGCAGATCCGCCGGGGCGAAACCCTTCGCCGACTTCTTCGGACCACCGGTGGCCTGCGTCGCGGCACCGAGGGGGCGGTCGACGAAGGAACCACGGGGGCGTGCGGGTTCGGCGAAGTGCGCGGAACGCTGTGCCCACGACGGGATCGTGCCGTCCTCGTTCTGGATGGGACGGCCGCGCAGGGCCGCCGCCGATCCGCTCGGTCCGAGGACCACGCGGGCGAGGAGATCGCGCGCCTGCGCCATCGTCGGGCGTCGCGCCGGATCGGGCTGGAGCATCTCGAGCAGGGGCTCGGTGAGCGGACCGGTGTGCGTGGGCATGATGATCTCCGCCCGCGCGACCCGGTGCAGCAACGCGATCGAGTCGGTCTCGAAGCCGAAGGGCGGTTGCCCCTCCACCGCGGTGTAGAGGGTGGCGCCGAGCGAGAAGACGTCGCTGGCCTCGGTGGGATCGTTGCCGCGCGCGACCTCGGGTGCGAAATAGGCGGGGGTGCCGATGATCACGCCGTCGGGGTCGTTGTCGCCCTTCGCGCGAGCGATGCCGAAGTCGCTGATCTTCACGATGCCGGCGTCGCGGCCGCGTTCAGCGATGAGGATGTTGCCGGGCTTGACGTCGCGGTGGACGATCCCGGCGGCGTGCGCGGCGGTGAGGGCGTCGGCGACGTTCGCGCCGATCTGCGCCACCACGTACGGCGGGAGAGTGTCGACGACGTTCATCACCTGCGCCAGGCTGCGGGACGGCAAGTGCTCCATGACGAGCCACGGTTCGCCGTAGTGCAGAGCCATGTCGTACATCGAGATGGCGTGCTCGTGGGCGAGTTGGGCGGCGGCCCGGCCCTCTCGGAGCGCGCGGCGGCGAAGATCCTCGGCCTCGTCGGGATCGAGGTCTGCGGTGGAGATCACCTGCTTGACGGCGACGTCGCGGCCCAGACGGTTGTCGCGGGCGAGCCAGACGGCACCCATGCCGCCACCGCCGAGCTTGGAGTCGAGCCGATATCGACCGGCCACCAAGTGATCCGGTCCTACGGCCCGTCCTGCCCATGCCTGCTCCGCCACTCGATCGAGAGTAGTCGATCGGAGGTGTTCGCCCCGGCCGAAAAACGTGTGAGCTGCACTGTAGTCACCGTCGGGGGCGGTGCTCCCGGCTTGACGGGAAGGATTCGGGTCGGTTCTACTTGATGGGGATCGAAAGTATGTTCGAATAGAGTGCGAGCCGGGCCACGACTTCCCCGTGGTCGGCCGGTCGTGTGTGTCAGGCGGCAGGCGGATGACAGGGGTGACAGTGGGCGAGGTGGCCGAATTTCCGGTGGACGACGAGGAAGCGGGTCGCGCGGAGCGGATCGAAGCGTTGCGACGTCGGATCGCGGCAGTGCCGGCGCGGGGCGAGGTCCAGTCCGTCGCGCGAGGCCGGGTCGAGGCCCCCCCCGACCGCATCCTGCCCGTCCCGGCTCCGCTCGCGGAACTGTTGCCCCAGGGCGGATTGGTGCGTGGCAGCGTCGTCTCGGTCTCGGGGGCCACCTCCCTTCTCCTCGGGATGCTCGCGTCCGTGACTGCCTCGGGCGGATACGCCGCCGTGATCGGTCAGCGCCGGCTGGGTCTGCTCGCCGCCGCGGAGATGGGAGCCCGTCTGCACCGGTTGGCTGTGATCCCCGATCCCGGACCGGATCCCGTGGAGATCGCCGCGGTGCTGCTCGACGGGATCGACCTGGTGGTGTTGGGGCTCGGTGGGGCATCGGTGCCGCCGTCCCGCGCTCGTGCGGTCGCCGCCCGGGCGCGGAGCAAGCAGTCCGTCCTCGTGGTCACGGACGGTCGCTGGGAGGGTGCACACGTGCGACTGGAGGCGCGGGTCGACGGTTATCGGGGTGTGGACGGTCCCGGCCGGGACCGGCTGTGCGCGACCCGCTTGTCGGTCCAGGCGCACGGGCGTGCGTTTCCTCCGCGCGCCACCCGCGTGGAGGTGTGCGCCGGCCGCAGTGCCGTCGAATGGGCGAGTGAGGAGCGAAATCGGCTGGAGGACGGGCATTTCCGTAAAGCGGTCCGGTGAACGACTCGTCCTCTCGACGGGCGCCCGCGCGGGTCGTGGCCCTCTGGTGCCCAGACTGGCCCGCCGTCGCCGCCGCCACCGCCGCGGAGTTGCCCGCGACCGTCCCGGTGGCGGTGGTCTCGGCGAATCGTGTCGTCGCCTGCTCGGCCTCGGCGCGGGCCGCGGGTGTCCGGCGCGGCCTGAGACGACGTGAGGCGCAGGCACGCTGCCCGGAACTGCATGTGGCCCGCTCGGATCCCGACCTGGAAGCGCGGACGTTCGAGGTGGTGGTGGCCGCAATCGATGCGGTGGCCCCGGGCGTGGAGGTGCTGCGCCCGGGTCTGGTGGTCCTCGCCGCGCGCGGTGCAGTCCGGTGGTTCGGTTCGGAGGAGGCCGCCGCGGAGGTCCTGATCGACGCGGTCGCGGCGAACGGCGTGGAATGCCAGGTCGGTGTCGCCGACGAGTTGTCCACAGCGGTCCTCGCCGCGCGCCGGAACGCGCTGGTCCCGACGGGGAGGGGCGCCGAGTTCCTGGCGCCGCTGCCGGTCTCGTATCTCGCGGTGGAACCGGCGCTGGCGGCTCCTCGGCGGGCCGACACGGTGGATCTGTTGCGCCGTCTCGGTATCCGCACCATCGGAGCGTTCGCCGCGTTGTCCCCGATCGATGTTGCGTCACGCTTCGACGCGGACGTCGTCGCTGCGCACCGGAGCGCACGGGGCCTGCCGGAACGTCCCCCGTCGGGGCGGCCGATCCCTCCGGACCTGACGGTCGAGCAGCCCTGCGACCCGCCGGTGGAGCGGGTCGACGCCGCGGCCTTCGCCGGTCGCGCACTGGCCGAACTGCTCCACACCAGGCTCGCGGCAGCGGGAGTCGCATGCACGCGACTGCTCGTGACGGCACGCACCGGGGCCGGGGAGGAACTCGCGCGCACCTGGCGCTGCGCCGAGCCGCTCACCCCCGAGGGTACGGCCGATCGTGTGCGATGGCAGCTCGACGGATGGCTCACCGGCCGCAACACGAACCGGCCCACGGCGGGAATCGTGCTGCTACGTCTCGAACCGGTCGAGGTCGTGGCCGCCGGCGCGCTGCAGCTCGGGCTCTGGGGCGGTGTCGGCGACGAGGACGAACGCGCACGTCGGGCGCTCGTCCGAGTGCAGGGCCTGCTCGGTGGGGACGCCGTCCGGATCGGAGTGCTCGGCGGCGGCCGGGGACCCACCGAACGGATCGTCCTCGTGCCCGTCGGCGACGAGGCGATACCGCACTCCGACCCGGACGCACCGTGGCCGGGCCGGCTCCCGCCCCCGGCTCCCGCGCTGGTGTTGCACACACCTCCCGCGATCCGGCTGGACGACGACGTGGGGAATCCGGTCTCGGTGACCGAGCGCGGACTGCTCAGCGGGTCACCTGCTCGGCTGCGATGGGGAAGTCGCAGCTGGACGGTGATCGGATGGGCCGGTCCGTGGCCGGTGGACGAGTACTGGTGGGATCCGGCCGCCGCCCGGTGCGCCGCCCGTCTGCAGGTGCTGCTCGAGGAATCACGGGCCCTGCTGGTGTTCTTCGGTGCCGACGGCTGGCGGGTGGAGGGCGTCTACGACTGAGTAGGCTCGAGCATCATGAGATCTCCGGTCCTCACCGTCGCGCCGAACGGGGTCGCCCTGGCGTATCGCGAATACGCTGCGTCCCGCGAATCCGCGGGGTCCGCCGCCCGTTCCGTGCCCGTACTGCTGGTGCACGGGATGGGGGGTGACGGGCGCACATGGACCCGGTTCGCCGGAAACCTGGTGAAGGCGGGCCGACGGGTGATCACCGTCGACCTGCGCGGGCACGGACGCAGCGGCCGGGCCCCCTCGTACCGTTTCGACGAGTTCGCCGCCGACGTCGCCGGCCTGTGCGCCCACCTCGGTGTCGAGGCCGTCGATCTCGTCGGGCACTCGCTCGGCGGTCATGTGGGATCGCTGGTCGCGCAACAGAATCCCGGCCTCGTCCGGCGACTTGTCCTCGAGGAGACACCTCTGCCGTTGCGGGAGGGGGATCCGGTTCCGGAGGTGCCGGCCCACCGCCCGACTCCCGCGGAGTTATGGCACGCCGCGACCAGCATGGCGCTCAACCCGCGCGCGGTCACCGCCTTCGACCGCTCGATGACGCCGTCGGTCGTCGCCCAGTTCCACACGCCGAATCCGGTGTGGTGGAAGCATCTTCCGTCCCTCGACGCTCCGACCCTGCTGTTGCGCGGAGCGCGCCGCGGCAGCATGGTCGACCCGCGCCTGCTGGCGGCGGCAGTCGACGCGCTGCCTTCGGCCTCAGTGCGGGAGATCGGCTGCGGGCACAGCATCCACCGCGACCGTGCCCGCGATTTCGCAGCGGCCGTCGTCCCGTTCCTCACGGATCGAACGGTTGCCTAGACTGGACGATCGTGCGCATCGCGACCTTCAACATCAACGGAATCCGCGCCGCACAGCGCCGCGGATTCGAGGACTGGTTGCGTGAGCGCAACCCCGACGTGGTGGCCCTGCAGGAGGTACGCGCCCCGGCGGCTGCGATCCCGCAGGGAGTCTTCGGCAAGTACCACCTCGCCTACGACGAGGGCACCCTTCCCGGCCGCAACGGCGTCGGAATCCTGACCCTGCACGAACCTGCCGCCGTGCGCACCTGGAGCGGCACCGCACTGCTGCGACTTCCCGGTGAGGAACACGTCGACCGGATCGAGTTCGATCGGGGAGCGCTGGCACGCGGACTGTCCGAATTCGCCCACGAGGGGCGGTACGTCGAGGTGGATCTCGCCGACGCACCGATCACCGTGGCGTCGCTGTACCTGCCGAAGGGCGGGCTCCCGGCGCACCTCCAGAAGCCCGGGCGCATGCGCGACGAACCGGACGGTGGGATGCGCTACCAACGCAAGATGCGGTTCCTGTCGGCCTTCGCCCGGCAGCTGACCCGTAGCCGACTCGCGGCGCGCGCCCAGGGGCGGGAGTTCCTGATCATGGGTGATTTCAACGTCGCCCACACGCGCTACGACGTGCGCAACTGGCGGCGTCGCGGGCAGGCCGAGGGCTTCCTGCCCGAGGAACGCGCCTGGTTCGATTCACTGTTGTCGCCGCGCACGCTCGTCGACGTCGTCCGCCGGCATCATCCCGAGGTCGACGGTCCCTACTCGTGGTGGTCGTGGCTGGGGGAGTCGTTCGCCTCCGATTCCGGGTGGCGGATCGACTACCACCTCGCCACGCCGCGACTGGCCCGGACCGCGATCTCCGCAGGGACCGACCGCGATCCGGCGCCGGACCGGAGGATCAGCGATCACGCGCCGGTCGTCGTGGACTACGACATCTGAGTGACTGTCGTGGACTACGACATCTGAGTGACTGTCGTGGACTACGACGTCTGAGCTTGATATGTAGGGCTCGTGGTCAGTCCATGGTGAGGATCTGACGGAGGGCGGTTCCGTCGGCCAGGGCGTCCATCGCCTCGTTGATCCGACCCAGCGGCAGACGGTCGGTGACGAGTCGCTCGACCGGCAGTCGCCCCTCGCGCCACATGTCCACGAAGCGGGGGATGTCGCGGGCCGGGACGGCGGATCCGAGGTAGCTGCCCACCAGTGAGCGGCCCTCGCCGACGAGAGCGGTGGGCGAGATCTCGAGCCGGGCGTCGGGGGCGGGCAGGCCGACAGTGATCGTAGTGCCTCCCGGTCCGGTGAGCGCGACCGCCGTGGCGAGCGCGGGCACGCTCCCCGCGGCCTCGATGACCAGCCGCGCCTTCACGCCCTGTTCGACGGCCTCGTCCGGTGAGAGGACGCGTTCGGCTCCCAGCGACCGGGCCGTATCGCGCTTGTCCGGGGAGGTGTCGACGGCGATCACGGCGACGTCGTCGTGGGCCAGCGCCACGAGCAGCGCGGCCATCCCCACTCCGCCGAGACCGACGACGACCAGCGTGTCCCCGGCCTGAGGACGAGCAGTATTGACGACCGCACCGCCACCGGTCAGCACGGCGCAACCCATCAGCGCGGCGACCTTGGCGGGGACGTCGTCGCCGACACCGACGAGCGACCGCGTGTCGACGACGGCGTGGGTCGCGAAGGCCGATGCTCCCAGATGGTGGTGGACGTCGTTCCCGTCGCGGTGCAGCCGCCGGGCGCCCGACAGCAGGGTTCCCGCCGCGTTCGCGGCCGATCCCGGGATGCAGGGACGGATGCCGTTGCTCGCGCAGCCCTCGCACTCACCGCAGCGGGGCATGAAGGTCATGACGACCCGCTCGCCGACGGAGAATCCGGTGGTGTCGTCGCCGAGTTCGACGATGCGTCCGGCCGCTTCGTGCCCGAGCAGCATGGGAACCGGACGAGGCCGGTTGCCGTCGACCACGGACAGATCGGAGTGGCACACACCGGCGCATTCGATCTCGACCAGCGCCTCACCCGGGCCCGGTGGGTCGAGTTCGAGAAGGTCCACGCTGAGCGGGGTGGACTCCTCGTACCGCCGTCGACGTCCGATCTCCTCCAGGACTGCTCCGGTGATCTGCACGAGTCTCCCTTCCGTAGAGTCGCGGATTCTCCGCCTCTAGCATCACGAGCATGACACTCACCCGGGCCGACCGCTTCCTCATCGGTGCTACCGCAGTCTTCCTCGTGTCCCAGGCGAACATCGGTCGGGTTCTCGGCTCCACGGCCCCGACGGTGGGCACCCTCCAGACCACCTTCTCGGCCGCGAAGTACCGAAAGATCCTCGACAATCTCGGTCCTGAGGAGATCGAGCGCTACCGGCAGCACTACTACTGGGACATGGTCCATCCGGCGACCTTCGCGATCGCATTGCGGGCCGGTGCACGATCGCTCGACGAACACCGCCCGCTGTTGCCGAGCACGCGTCGGATCCTGATGGCGGCGCCCGTCGTCGCCGCGGCGGGGGACTACGTCGAGAACGCCGTCGGCCTGTACCTGCTGGATCACCGCACCCGGATCGACGATCGGACGGTCCGGGCTGCCTCGACCGTCAGCCTCACCAAGTGGGTGCTGGCGCTGGGCAGTTTCGCGTACCTGTCGCAGGGATTCCTGCGGATGTGGGGCGGTGCGGCACAGCGGGTTCTTCGCCGCGGCTGACCGGTCACCGCGGGGTGCCGGGCCGTCACGAGGGTGTCCGGGCCACAATGTCCGCGTGACCACCATCTCCACCCCCACCTGTTCCGCACTGTCCGCACTCGACGAGCCGCTGCCCGGTACGGCGGCCACCGCGCCCGGCTACGTGTGCCTCGAGGTGCCGACGGGCTGGGGCCGCGACGTGCTCGACGGCACCGCCCTCGGCGCCGAGTTGTCGGACGAATTGTCCGCCCGGGCGAAGGCCGCGGACGTGCGGATCCTGTTCATCCGGAGACCCGGCCGCGACGTGGTGCGGGAGACCCGGACCGTCCTGCTGGCCCGCACCGAACCGGAGAACACCTGGTGCGAGCGGCTCGAGATCACCGAGCCGGCGGAGCTGCTCGACATCGTCCCCCGTGTGGTCGCAGGTCCGGCCCCCGGTTTCGGCACGGCCGTGCAGGACCCGATCGCCCTGGTGTGCGCTCACGGAAAGCGGGACCGGTGCTGCGCTGTGCTGGGGCGCCCGATCGCGGCCGCTCTGACCGCCGCGTTCGGGCAGGACGTGTGGGAGTGCTCGCACACCGGCGGACACCGTTTCGCGCCGTCGATGATCATGCTGCCCACCGGTTACACCTACGGGCGGCTCGACGAGGACGACAGTCTCGCCGCCGTCCGCGACGCCGGGAAGGGCAAGGTCCACGCGGCCGGTCTGCGGGGTCGCAGCACCTGGGGTGCGGCCGGGCAGGCCGCCGAGATCGCGGTGCGCGAGGCGATCGACGAGTTCGCGATCGACGCCGTGACGGTCGAGGACGGGGACGAGCCGATCGTGCGTCATCGCGACGGCCGGGCATGGCAGGTCGGGGTGGAGACCTCGGAACTACCGGCCCGGCCGGCGAGCTGCGGTGCCGCGGCCAAGCCGGCGCGTCCCGTCGTCGCGACGACGATCACGCCGCTGTAGCGACACCCCGACCACCCGGCCGCTCTGCGGTTCAGTGATCCCGCCGCTCTGCGGTCTAGTGATCCCGCCGCTCTGCGGTCTAGTGACCCAGTCCGACCTTCGCGTGCACGCGCTTCATCCACGCCGGTGCCCACCAGTTGGCCTCGCCCATGAGCTTGACCAGTGACGGCACGAGCAGCATGCGCACGATCGTTGCGTCGATGATCAGCGCGACGATCATGCCGACGCCGAGGAACCGCATGATCGACAGGCCGGAGATGGTGAAGGCCCCGGTGACCACGATCAGCAGCAGTGCAGCGGCGGTGACGACACGTCCGGTGCGGGCAATGCCGTACTCGACGGCTTCTACCGTCGTCGCTCCGGCCGCGCGGGCCTCCATCATGCGCGACATGAGGAACACCTCGTAGTCGGTCGACAGGCCGAACACCACGGCGAGGATGAGGACGACGAAGGTCGGCTCCATCGCCGCGGGAACGACGTGCAGCCACGAAGCACCGTGGCCCAGCTGGAACACCCAGGTCAGCACGCCGAAGGTCGCGGCGAGACTCAGTGCCGCCATGAGCACCGCCTTGATCGGCAGTGCCACCGACCCGAATGCCAGGAACAGCAGCACCAGGGTCGAGAGCACCATGATCGTGATCATCCAGGGGAGCGAATCCGAGACGGCCTGGTTGGCGTCGTCGACGAGAGCCCGGCCGCCGCCGACGAGCAGGTCGGTGCCGTCCGGCACGTCCAGGGCGCGCAGTTCGCCGGTGATCTCGCTCGCCCGTGCGGTGCCGTCCACGCCCTGAGCGTAGAGGCCTTGCAGGACCACCACGTCGGACTCCTGCCCGACGATGACGGTCTGCGAGATGCCGTCGACCTTGGCGACCTCGGTGGACACCGTGCGCACGGCAGTGCTGTCCGGGGCCTGTCCGTTCTCACCACGCAGGACGAGCGTGGCGCCGTTGCCGGTGCTCGGGAACTCGTCGAGCAAGGTCTGGGTGGCTGCGCGGGCCTGGCTGTCCTCGGGCAGGGCGGTGTATTCGATCTCCCCGAACCGTGCTTCGAACAGGGGCGACGCGAGTACGAGGAGACCGCCGGTGATCACCACCGCGATCAGGGCGGGACGGCGCACGACCTTGCGGACGACCCCACCCCAGAAACGACGTGCCCGCGCTTCGGCGCGGGTGGAGGTCTCACGGTCCCAGGTCCACGCGTTGATGCGGTGGCCGAGCATCGTCAGCAGGGCGGGAACCGCGGTCAGCGACAGGACGGCGGCACCGAGGACGGCGGCCATGGCACCGAGGCCGAGCGACCGCAGCACCGTCTGCGGGAAGACGAGCATGCCCGCGAACGCGCAGATCAGCAGGGCAGCGGAGAACATCACGGTGTGACCGGCGGTGGACATCGTCCGCTTGACCGCCGAGGTGACGTCCGAACCGGCCGCGAGTTCCTCGCGGTAGCGGCTGACGATGAACAGGCCGTAGTCGATCGCCAGGCCCAGACCGATCAGCGACGTGATGTTCAGCGCGTACGACGACACCTCGGTGAAATTCGACAGCAGGCGCAGGGTGGCGAGGGACGAGAAGATCGCGAGCACACCCACGAAGACCGGGACCGCGGCGGCGATCACCCCGCCGAAGATGAACACCAGCAGCACCAGCGTGATGGGCACCGCGATGAGCTCGGACCGGACGAGATCGCTCTCCAGGGTGTCGGTGAACTCGATCGCGACCACGGTGTTGCCGGCGAACTGCGATTCCACGCCGGGCACCTCGAGCAGGTCGAGGGCTTCGGGGAAGCTCGCGGCCGTGAGCCCGGAGTTCGCGCCGAGCGTGATCGAGGCAGCCACGCTGCGTTGGTCGGTCGACAGCAGCAGTTGGTTCATCGGCGGCGGAGCGGTCCAGTAGGTCTGGATCGACTCGGCGGGGACGGCGTCCTGGAACTCGGCGAGGGTTCTTTCGATGTCGGGACGGATGTCGTCGACCGTGCGTCCCTCGGGTGCGGTGTAGAGCGCGATGATGTCCGCGGCCTGCGACCCGAAGTTCTCGTAGATGATCTGCTCGACCTCGACGGCCTCGCTGTTCGGGTCGTAGTAGCCCGTGCCGGTCAGCTTGCCGAAGATCCCGACGCCCCAGGCGCCGGCGAAGAGCACGACGAGCAGCACGATCGCCAGTACCCATCGGCTCCTGGTGACGACGATCTCGGCCCAGCGACTCATGCCCACTCCCGGTTCCGCTGACGATTGTGACGATCGGCAACTGTACTGGCGTGGAGTGGGAGGGCTTTACCCTGCTCGGCCGGAACGGGCACGAGATCAGGGGAGGAAGAAGGTGGACCGACGCGCCGGATGCCTCACGGCACGGTGCGCAACGTGGCTCCAGCCGGACGGTATTCCACGAAGGCGGTTTCTCATTGGCTCCGGGGCGTACGCGACGCGCCGATCCACACTCCTCAACAGGGGTGGGCGGGGATCCATTCCCCGCCCTGCCGGACGTGACCGGGTTCACCCGCCGTCGTGGGCATGGTGGGCCGTGCCGGCCACCTGCGTCACCTCGTCGGCGCCGACCACCACGAACTGCCCCATCATCCCGGCGTCCTCGTGTTTGAGCAGGTGACAGTGGTACATGTACGGCATCGCCGGATCGGTGTGGCTACCGAACGGAACGAGCAGCCGCACCGTCGCCGCCGGCGGGATGAAGACGGTGTCCTTGCGCCCCGCCAGGGACGGATGGTCGGGACTCATCCCGGTCATGCCGAGGATCTCGAACTGCACGTCGTGGATGTGGAAGTTGTGGATCGTGCCGCTGGCGTTGGTCACCTCCCACAGTTCCGTGGTGCCGGCGACGATCACCTCGTCGATCCGGCTCATGTCCATCTCGCGATCGTTGATGGTCGTCGACGACGTCAGGTCGATGCGGCGGGTGTTGCTCGGCTGCCCGAGCTCCGGGAGGGTCGTCAGCTTCTCCGGGATCGCGGCCGACGACCCGAGCACGGGTGCCGCCCGCAGTTCGAGGACGTCCAGGCGATCGTCACCACCGGAGAAGCGGTCCTGGAAGAAGCCGGCCTTCAGCTCGGGTGGGGTGCTGCGCAGCACGTGGCTCGAACCTGCTTCCGGCCGGACGACGATCTCGGCGCGCTCACCCGGCGACAGCTGGAGGCTGCGGACGGCCTGCGGTTCCTCGAGCAGACCGCCGTCGCTGCCGACGAGGAGGAACGGCATCCCGGTGTCGAACGAGAAGTTGTAGACGCGCGCGTTCGACGCGTTGAGCACCCGGAGCCGGACCGTCTCGGTGCCGACGTCCAGGAACGGTCGCGGTGTGCCGTTGACGAGGATCTCGTCGCCGAGCGTCCCGACGTCGGCGAAGATCGCGTTGCTGTCGTCGAGCTGATCGCCCTCGAACTTCCGGTCCTGGACGATGAGGGGGATGTCGTCGACCCCGTAGTCGTGGGGGAGCGGCGACGTGCCGGGTTCGTCGATCAGGAACATGCCCGCGACACCCCGGTACACGTGCGCGGCGGTGGAACCGTGCAGGTGCGGGTGGTACCAGAGGGTCGCGGCCGGCTGATCGACGGTCCAGTACGGCGACCACGTCGTTCCCGGCTCGATCGGCTGGTGCGGTCCGCCGTCCATCGCCGCGGGCAGGTGCATGCCGTGCCAGTGCATCGTGCTCGTCTCGTCGAGTTCGTTCGTGACGTTCACGCGCACGTTCTCACCCCGCACGGCGCGGAGGGTGGGCCCGAGATAGCTGCCGTTCACTCCCCACGTCCGGGTGTCGGGGCCGTGCCCGAGGTCGGTCGTGCCGCGCTGCATGGTCAGGTCGAACACGCGTGTGCCGTCGGCGTCGACGGTGCCCGACTCGACGGGAGGGATGCGCAGGGCGGTGTCGAAGTCGACGCGTCCGGTGGTGTCGATCGCGCGCGTGGTCCACGCGTGGACGGCCAGGCCACCGATGACCGCCACGAACCCGATGAAGAGCACGAAGGGTATGGCGAGCAGACGCACCAGGAGTTTCACGACATCCATGCTCGTTCTCCCGCACCCTCGGCACATCCGGCGTGGCACCGGATTTCATGGTGGGGGAGAACCCTGAGCGACCCTCAGGAAACGCTGTGCAGGCGCGCCGCCTGCCGCACGAGATGGTCCCGCTCGGGGACGCTGGTCGCCAGGTGTGCGGCCTCCGTGTAGAGCCGGGCCGCCGTGGCCGTGTCGCCGGCGCGTTCGTGGAGATATGCCGCGGCCGCCGTGTACCGAGGCAAGCCGGGGTCGAGTTCGGCCAGCGCCGCGAGACCGGCCTGCGGTCCGTCCGCCTCACCGACCGCGACGGCGCGGTTGAGGCGGGCCACCGGGTTGTCGGTGAACCGCAGGAGCTCGTCGTACCACTCGACGATCTGCACCCAGTCGGTCTCCTCCGCAGTGCGTGCGTCGGCGTGAAGGGCGGCGACGGCGGCCTGTGCCTGGAACTCGCCGAGCCTGTCGCGGGCGAGTGCGGCCTGCAGGATCTCCACGCCCTCCGCGATCATGCGCGTGTCCCACAGGCTGCGGTCCTGTTCGGCGAGGGGGACGAGACTGCCGTCCGGCCGGATGCGCGCCGCTCGCCGGGCGTGGTGGAGCAGCATCAACGCGAGCAGACCCGACACCTCGGGGTGGTCGATCACCGCTGCCAGCCGGCGCGTGAGCCGGATGGCCTCGGTGGCCAGGTCGACGTCACCTGAATAACCCTCGTTGAACACGAGATAGAGCACCCGCAGCACCGTCGCGACATCGCCCGGCCGATCCAGCCGGACGTCCGCGATCGTGCGCTTGGCCCGGCTGATGCGTTGGGCCATCGTCGCTTCCGGAACGAGATAGGCCTGCGCGATCTGCCGGGTGGTCAACCCACCGACGGCCCGCAGGGTCAGCGCGACCGCCGACCCGGGCGTGAGCGACGGGTGGGCACACAGGAAGTACAACGCGAGGGTGTCGTCCACCGGTGTGCCCGGACCGGGCCGGGGCTCGGCGTCGACGAGGATCTCGCGGCGCCGGCGGGATGCGTCGGCGCGTACGGTGTCGAGGAATCTGCGCCACGCCACCGCGACCAGCCAGCCCTTCGGGTCGCGTGGCGGATCCTCCGGCCACACCCGCAGGGCTTCGACGAGCGCGTCCTGCACGGCATCCTCGGCCGCTGCGAAATCCGCTCCGCGGCGGACGAGGATGCCGATCACGGTGGGGACGAGCGTGCGCAGCAGAGCCTCGTCCACGTCTACTCCGTGACGGTCGGCGGCTCGGACATNCCTCGAGCCATTCGTGGATCGGCTTCCCGCCGGCTCCCGGCGCGGCCGACAGTTCGGCGGCCAACTCCAGTGCCCGGTCGTAGCTGTCGACGTCGATCACCATCCACCCGGCGATGAGATCCTTCGTCTCCGGGAACGGCCCGTCGGTGACCGGGGGACGTCCCTCACCGTCGTAACGGACGAAGGTGCCCTCCGGGGAGAGCGCCTGCGCGTCGACGAACTCGCCGGTGCTCTCGAGACGGGCGGCGAAATCCTGCATGTACCGGATGTGGGCCGACACCTCGTCCGGCTCCCACTGATCCATGGGTACGTCGTTCACCGCTGCCGGGGCGCCGCGGTAATGCTTGAGCAGCAGGTACTTGGCCATGATGTTCTCCTCCGTGCGGTACGGCCCATTGTGGCCGCGTTCATGGAGGAGACGGAGCCGCTTCCGGATTCTCGACATCCCTCCGCGAACGATTCGAGGTTAGGGTCGCGGCATGCGTATTCATCTCGGACCGGGCCACGACGAACACCTCGCCACCGCGATCGTCTCCGGCGGTGGAACCCTCTCCGAACTGGACGAGGCCGACGCCCTGGTGTGGGACGGCAGCGCCGAGGAATTCCCGGATCTGCCCGACCGAGTCCGCTGGGTGCAGCTCACCTACGCGGGTATCGAACCGTTCTTCCGGGCGGGCGTGATCGACGACCGCCGGCTGTGGGCGAATGCGTCCGGTGTGTACGCCGACAACGTGGCCGAGTACGCGGTGGGAGCGCTGCTCGTGGGGTTGCGGCAGTTCCACGCCTCGGTTGCCGCGAAGCGGTGGACCAAGGACGTTCTCGACCCGCGGGTGCGGACCCTCCACGGCTCGACCGTGGCCATCGTCGGATGCGGCGGTATCGGCCGGGCGATGATCCCGCGCCTGCACGCCCTCGGCGCGTCCGTCGTCGCGGTCAATCGTTCGGGCCGTCCCGTCGACGGCGCGAAGGTCACGCTGCCGGCCGACCGCACGTCGGAGGTGTGGTCGATGGCCGATCACTTCGTCGTCGCCGCACCCGCGACCGCCGAGACCGATCATCTCGTCGACGCCGCCGCGCTCGCGGCGATGCCCGGGTCGGCGTGGCTTGTGAACGTCGCGCGGGGCAACCTCGTCGACACCGACGCGCTGGTGAAGGCGCTCGGGGACGGTGCGATCGCCGGGGCGGTCCTCGACGTGACCGATCCCGAACCGTTGCCCGACGGTCATCCGCTGTGGGATCTCGACAACGCCGTGATCACACCGCACATCGCCAATACGCGCAGCCGGCTGACGCAGACGTTCGCGCCGACCCTCGAGGAGAACGTACGCCGGTTCGCCGCGGGTGAGGAGTTGATCGCCCGGGTCGATCCGAACGCGGGTTACTGAGGCCGTTCGGCCGCCTTCTTGATCGCGGACAGGCGGCGGTCCCAGCCTGCCCCCACGGCGTCGATCGCACGCCCGACCGCGCTCAGCCGCGATCCGACGGCGGAGAAGCGGATCTCCCGTCCGGCGCGCTCGGAGGTCACGAGACCGCACCGTTCGAGCACCGCCAGATGCTTGGCGATGGCCTGACGGGAGACCGTGAACTCGGCCGCGAGCCCGGACGCCGACGCCGGGGATCGGCCCAGTCGCTGCAGGATGCGCCACCGGGTGTCGTCGGCCAGGGCCGCGAAGACGGGATGCAGGTCGGCGGAGAACTCAGCGTCGGGCAACGCTTCCGTCCTTCTCGAGATGGTGCTTGGCGATCTCCAGTTCGGTGGTCCAGCCCCGGGAGTTCTCCTCGAAGCGGGTGCGGCGTTCGCTCGCGTCGCCGGGCAGGGAGTCGAATCCGGTTTCCGTGACGCGTAATTCGGTCGTGTCGGTGTCGAGGGCGGTGAGCCGGAACTCGACGAGGGTCGACGGGCTGTCGGGATCGGTGTGGTCGGCGAGCCAGCGGAAGGCCGCGTAGTGCGGTTCGTCGAGGGTCACGGTGCGGAAGACGAAGGCGCCGTGGACCGGATCGTGCACGGTGGTGAGATCTCCGTCGTGTTCGAGGCGGTGCTCGGTCCACTCGTTGTCGTTGATGTACCAGCCGGGTTCGGCCACGAGTGTCCACACCCGGTCCACGGGGGCGTCGATGGTGATGTCGCGTTCGATGCGGTCGAGTTCGTCGGTCATGATTGCCTCCTTCGATGGGAATGCAACTCCAGGGTTGCACTTGCTGGCCCGTGATGCAACCCCCTGGTTGTAGTCGATCGTGCAGTTCTCGTCGCCGACTCCCGGCGTGTCGCGACGAGAACTGCGCGTGTTCGAACGTCTCGTTCGAACACATGTGCGATACTGGATCGGTCGAGGAGGTGCCGGAGTGGGATGGGGAAACGGTCCGCCGACCTGG
The DNA here is from genome assembly GCF_000801125.1 of Rhodococcus sp. Chr-9. NCBI lineage: Bacteria > Bacillati > Actinomycetota > Actinomycetes > Mycobacteriales > Nocardiaceae > Rhodococcus > Rhodococcus sp. Chr-9. The sequence continues at coordinate 198,239 of NZ_JTIZ01000071.1, read as the reverse complement.
TCGGAGATGGAACGTGTGCTCTCGGGACGACCCGGCACTTCCCGTCGCGATGCCGAACATCCCGGCGACGGGAGCGACAGCCCGGCGTGGTCGCGCACCCGCACCGAGTACGAGGCGCGGGTCCGACGTCCGGAAGGACCGGTCGTGCCCTACGCCGAACTGCACGCCCACTCCGCGTTCAGCTTCCTCGACGGTGCCTCCACGCCGGAGGAACTCGCCGAGGAGGCGGCACGACTCGGACTCGAGGCCCTCGCGGTGACCGACCACGACGGACTGTACGGAGCGGTGCGATTCGCCGAAGCCGCACGCGAACTCGGCATCCGCACCGTCTTCGGAGCCGAGCTGGGCCTCGACGATGCGCACCTGCTCGTCCTCGCCCGCGGTCAGGAGGGCTATCGACGCCTGTCGCGGCAGATCGCCGACGCCCACCTCGCAGGAGGGGAGAAGAACAACCCGAGGTACGACTACGACGCGCTCACCGACGCCGCCGGTGGGCACTGGCAGATCCTCACCGGTTGTCGCCGGGGGCACCTGCGACAGGCGCTCACCACGGGCGGGATCCCCGCCGCCGAAGCAGCATTGCTCGATCTCGTCGACCGGTTCGGTGCCGACCGCGTGACCGTCGAACTCACCCGTCACGGATATCCCGACGACCACGAACGCAACGCAGCCCTCTTCGAACTTGCCGCGCGACATGGCATTCCGTGCATCGCGAGCACGGCGGCGCACTTCGCGCATCCCCATCGGCGACATCTGGCGATGGCCGTGGCGGCGATCTCCGACCGGCAGAGCCTCGACGACGCCGTCGGCCGGATCCCCCCGACCGGAGGCGGGCACCTGCGGTCGGGGGAGGAGATGACGTGGCTGTTCGAGGCCTTTCCGGGTGTCGTGCACCGTGCCGCCGAACTCGGTCGTGAATGCGCCTTCGATCTGCGTCTCGTCGCCCCGAAACTGCCGCCCTTCGATGTTCCCGACGGGCACACCGAGTTCACCTGGCTGCGCGAACTCACCTACGACGGGGCGCGTCGCCGCTACGGTCCGGTCGAGCGCCGCCCCGACGCCTATCGGCAGATCGAACACGAACTCGATGTCGTCGGCCGGCTGGGATTTCCGGGATACTTCCTCGTCGTCCACGACATCGTCGACTTCTGCAAGCGAAACGACATCCTGTGCCAGGGAAGAGGATCAGCCGCCAACTCGGCGGTCTGCTACGCGATCGGCATCACCAACGTCGATCCCGTCGGCAACAAGCTGCTGTTCGAACGCTTCCTGTCGCCCGAACGCGACGGCCCACCCGACATCGACCTCGACATCGAATCCGACCGGCGCGAGGAGGCGATCCAGTACGTCTACCGCAAGTACGGGCGGATCAATGCCGCGCAGGTCGCGAACGTCATCACCTACCGCGGTCGCTCCGCTGTCCGCGACATGGCCCGTGCCCTCGGATACTCGCAGGGACAGCAGGACGCGTGGAGCAAGCTGATCGGCCGGTGGGGTGGGGTGCGGGTCGAGACCGACGAACGGATCCCGGAGACGGTTCTCGATCTCGCCGAACAGATCGAAGGTCTCCCACGGCATCTCGGCATCCACTCGGGCGGCATGGTGATCTGCGACCGGGCCGTCGCCGACGTGTGCCCCGTCGAATGGGCGCGGATGGAAGGGCGCACCGTCCTGCAGTGGGACAAGGACGACTGTGCTGCAGCGGGTCTCGTGAAGTTCGATCTGCTCGGCCTCGGCATGCTCTCCGCGTTGCATTACATGATCGACCTCGTCGACGAACACGAAGGCGTCCGAGTCGACCTCGCACACCTCGATCTCTCCGAGCCGGGGGTCTACGAGATGTTGTGCCGCGCCGACTCGGTGGGGGTCTTCCAGGTGGAGTCGCGGGCGCAGATGGCCACTCTGCCGCGGTTGAAGCCGCGCTGCTTCTACGATCTGGTCATCGAGGTGGCCATCATCCGGCCCGGCCCCATCCAGGGCGGTTCGGTGCACCCCTACATCCGGCGGCGCAACGGTCTCGAACCCGTCACCTACGACCATCCCTGCCTCGAGAAGGCCCTCGAACGCACCCTCGGCGTTCCGCTCTTCCAGGAACAACTCATGCAGATGGCCGTCGACGCCGCGGGATTCACCGCGGCGGAGGCCGACCGGTTGCGTCGCGCCATGGGATCGAAACGCTCGACGGAGAAGATGGAACGTCTGCGCGGACGCCTCTATCAGGGCATGCGGGACCTGCACGGCATCACGGGGGACGTCGCCGACCGCATCTACGAGAAGCTCTACGCCTTCGCGAATTTCGGTTTTCCCGAAAGTCATTCGCAGAGCTTCGCCTCGCTGGTGTTCTATTCGGCATGGTTCAAACTGCACCATCCCGCAGCGTTCTGTGCGGGCCTGCTGCGTGCTCAGCCGATGGGTTTCTACTCGCCGCAATCGCTGGTCGCCGATGCCCGCCGTCATGGTGTGGTCGTCCACGGCCCCGACATCGCGGCGAGTCTCGCGCACGCCACCCTCGAGAACGAAGGGAAGGAGGTCCGGCTCGGCCTGGCCACGGTGCGGCACATCGGCGACGACCTCGCCGAACGCATCGTGACCGAACGCAGTGCCCACGGCCCGTACACCTCGCCCGCCGACCTCGCCGCCCGCGTCGGTCTCACCACCACGCAGGTCGAGGCGCTGGCCACCGCAGGAGCTTTCTCCTCGTTCGGCGTCACCCGCCGCGAAGCCCTCTGGGGTGCGGCCCCGGCCGCGGCACAACGCCCCGGGCGGCTCCCCGGGATCGGGACGGTGCCGACTCCGGCCCTGCCGGGGATGAGCGCTCTCGAACTCGCCGCCGCCGACGTCTGGGCCACGGGAATCTCGCCCGACAGCTATCCGACGCAGTTTCTGCGCGAGCGGCTCGACGAACTCGGGGTGATCCCGGCCGCGGAGTTGTGTCAGGTCCCCGACGGGACGCGCATCCTCGTCGGCGGGGCCGTGACACACCGGCAGCGACCTGCAACAGCCGCCGGTGTCACCTTCCTCAACCTCGAGGACGAGACCGGAATGGTGAACGTGGTGTGCTCGGTCGGTCTGTGGGCGCGCTACCGGACCGTGGCCCACACGGCTCCCGCCCTGCTCGTCCGCGGCCGGCTCCAGAACGCCGAGGGCGTGGTCACGCTCCTCGCCGACCATCTCGAAGCCATGGATCTGCGAATGCCGAGCAGATCACGCGACTTTCGCTAACATCGCCGAGTGTGAAACGCCTGTGGCCGGTCTCGTTGGCTCTGTTCGCTCTGGTCGTCACCGGCTGCGACGAGGGTGGTGGAGGCGAGGGCTCCTCGGCGTCCGCGCCTGCGATCTCGGCACCGGCGATCGTCGACGGCGGTCTCCGCGAGTCGCAACCCGAAGAGGCCGACCGCAAGGAGGTCGTCACCGGCTACCTCGAGATGGATGCCGGCGATCCCGTGGCGACGGGCCGCCGGGTCGTGACGGTCGTCGAGGAAGCCGGTGGACGCGTCGACTCGCTCACCGAACAACCCGAGGCGAGCAGCGTGCTCACGGTGCGGGTGCCCGCCGACCGGCTCGACGAGGTCGTCGACGAGATCCGCACACTCGGCCGTGTCACCAGCCTGAGCACCACCCGCGACGACGTGACGATGCAGTACACCGACCTCGAAGCCCGGGTGGGTGCGTTACGGGCCTCGGTGGACCGCCTGCGGGCACTGCTCGAGTCGTCGGCCGACGTCGAGGCGCTGATCGCTGCAGAGACCGCGCTGGCCGAACGACAGGCCGAACTCGACAGCCTCGAGGCGCAGCGAGGGCAGCTGGGCGACCGGATCGAACTGTCCACGCTCACCGTCGACATCACCACCGACCGCCTTCCCTCCGAACAGGACAGTTTCTGGGACGGGCTGGTCGCAGGATGGAACAGCCTGTGGGCCGCGCTGGGGGCAGCGGTGGTCGGTATCGGCGCCGCGCTACCGTGGGTGGCGTTCCTGTTCGTGTGTGCAGGTGTCCTCTACCTGGTCATCCGGCTCATCACCCGACGGGGACGTTCGTCCGGAACCACCGGGACGCCCGACACCGAGAGGACCGACAGCGATGCGTGAGGTCGACCTGGCCGCACTCGAATCCGCGCTCACCGACGGGGCGACCGTCATCGACGTGCGTGAACGCGACGAATACGCCCAGGTGCGCGTACCCGGCGTCACGAACATCCCGCTCAGCGAGTTCGTCGCGCGGATCGACGAGATCCCCACCGAGGGCACCGTCTACGTCGTCTGCGCCGTGGGTGGCCGCAGCCTGCAGGCCGCGCAGTATCTCGCCGGTCGCGGTGTCGACGCCGTGTCCGTCGCGGGTGGCACCGACGGCTGGGCCCGCTCGGGTCGGCCGGTGGAGAGCGACGCCTGACTGCTCTCGTCGTCGAACGCGCGCCGTGGCACCGGGCCGCTCACCTTCGGCCTGCCGAAGGCTCATGTCGACACGGATCCGGGTGCCGGGTCCGTCTCGGGCACCGGCGGATCGTCCGGTGGGTGTGTCGGGAGGCGTGTCTCGGCGGCGATGCGGCGGGGATCGTCGTGGGGGAGCGAATCGATGAGGATCCGCCGGGGGTGTGCCGCGGTTCCGGTGACCAGATACTTCCGGCCGGGACGCACGTGCCGGGCCTGATCGATCATCTCGTCGGTGCCGGCCGGTGTTGCCGGCGGGTGCGCGGCAGGTTCGAGCAGTACGTCGTTCACGATCGTACGAGGATCGTACCGACGCAGGTCGAGTGATTGCCATTCGTTGCGGCGCAACGAGATTCCCATGTCGCGTTCGGCGTCGCTGCGGGTCTTGTCGATGAGATGCCGTAGGGCCCGGACTGTCCCGGCGAAGTGCTGGGCGTAGACGGGCAGGCGTTGTGGGCCGATCACGATTCCTGCCAGAAGAACCACGAGGAACAGTTTTTCGAGGGTCAGGCCGAACATGGTGTGGATTCCTCCCTGACGAGATCGGGATCGTGCGATGTGAGAGCGCGACGTGCCGCCCTCCGGTCGTGCAGACGGGTGATCACGAGAGCGGCGCCGAACAGAGCCGACATCGGTAACGCGACCAGGAACATCGACAACACGTCCGCGGACGGCGTGACCAGAGCACTGAACAGGGTGATGACCACGACGATGAGGCGCCAGCTGCGGCGCAGGGTGTGCGCGGAGACGACCCCGAGACAGTTCAGCATCACCAGCACCACCGGCAGGACGAATGCGATCCCGGTCGCCAGCACGATCTTCATCACGAAGTCCACGTAGTAGGAAGCATTGAGAAGGGTGCTGTCCCGGTCGGAGGAGAAGCCGGTGAGCACGCTCACCATGCGGGGGAAGAGCAGGAAACCGAAGGCGCACCCCCCAGCGAACAGTGGAGCGGCTGCCGCGGAGAACCCGATCACGTACTTCTTCTCGCGACGGGTCAGTCCGGGGGTGACGAAGGCGAACAGTTCGCACAACCAGACGGGACCGGAGACGATGACCCCGGAGAACAGCGCGATCTTCAGTTCGACGTCGAACGCTCCGGTGATCGTGTCGTAGTTGAGGCTCGCCTGGCGGGATCGGGCCAACTCCTCGATGGGTGCGCGCAGAAGGTCGAGGACCTGATCGGCGAAGACGAAACCGCCGATCACGCCGACCAGCAGCGCCACCGCCGCGCGAAGTCCGCGCCGTCGTGCCTCACGCAGGTGATCGGTGAGCGGCATCGTGCCGCGCGTGGCGGTGCGGGCCGTCATGACGCGGGTCGGTAGGGAACCGGGGTGCTCGTGACGGTGGTCGTCGAGTGCTCGCCGAGGGCGGTGGGGGCGTTGTCCTGCGGGGACGGAGTGGATTCCTCACGGATTTCGTCCTTGAGGATGCGCAGAGATTGTCCGACACCCTTGGCGAGGGCGGGAAGTTTGGCAGCTCCGAAGACGAGCAGGAGGATCGCCAGGACGATGAGGGCGTGCCAGCCCGTGAGATTGTGCAACATGGTGGAGTCCTTCGATGGTGGTGGGTCGATGTATGCGGACGGAGCGCGCTCAGTTCGAGGCTTCGGAGCCGGTTTGCGNCCTCCGCCGCCGGGACCTCCGCCGGCGGGCGGCCGACCCGCGGATGGAACACTGTTGTTCCCGGGTCCGTCCGGACCTCCCGGTGCACCCCCGCCTGCACCGAGCGCGGGCTCGGTTGTCGTGTCGACTGCGACGGCCAGAGTCCCGACGTAACCCGCTTCGGTGTCGCCGGTGAACGTCCCCATCTGCAGGTCGTAACCGTCCCCGAAGACGTTGTCGTTGTCGGGGTTTCCGATCCGGGCCAGATTGCCGGCCGAACCCGGATAGGTAGCGAGCCGGTACACCGCGTCGAGCATGTCCTGTGGGAAGGCGACCTGTGAGGTCGCGATCGCGTTGTTCGCATCGGTCGCAGAGGCGGCATCGGGGTAGATCTCGAAATGGAGGTGGGTCCAGCGGCCGGAATAACAGCCCGGAACGATCGTCTCGAATGTCGCCTTGCCGTTGGTATCGGCGATCTGGATCCCTCGGAGATAGGTCTGGTCCTCGACGCCTTCGGAGTACATCGAGTACCGGCCCTGCGCGTCGCACTGCCAGGCGTACACGGCCACCCCGTCGAACGGGACGCCACCGTTCGCCGTGTCGGTGACGGTGAAGGTGAGCGAGAGCGGGACACCGTCGACGGTGGTCCCGCCGTCGAGGCTCGAGGTGATGTCCCTGCGGACGATCCCCGATTCCTCGAGCACGTTGATTCCGTTCGTGCCGTCGGCCGGGTAAGGCCCGTTGGTTTCTTCGGGTATCTCGTCTGCAGGGGTCACCGGCGCGGTCGTTCCGGCAGTGGTGATCGTGTTCGCGGTGCCGGTGGAGCAGGCGGCCAGTGCCAGGGCGCCCGCTCCGGCGCCGACGAGGCCGAGCACCCGGCGCCGGGTGACGAGGGTCGTGATGTCGAAACCGGCACCCTGGTCGACGACGTCCTCGGCGGGGCGATCGAGCAGGCGTCCTTCGTAGATGGGTCCGGCCGGTGTGGAAACGGGTTCGGGGATACGGGGCATGTCGACGTCTCCTTCGACGATTCGCTCGGTGGTTCGGTACCGAGTGTTGCCGTCGATCCGGTGGGGACGCTGTGTCTTACCTGTCGGTTTCCTGTCAGCCGGTCGGTGGAAGGGATACGGGCGGTATGTCGCCGGTGACTAGACCGCGCCGGGGAAACCCTGCTGCCGCCACGCCTCGTAGCAGGCGACCGCCGCGGCATTCGACAGATTCAACGAGCGTCGGCCGGGCAGCATGGGGATGCGGACCTGCTCGGTGATGTGCGGATCGGCGAGTACCTCGGGCGACAAGCCCGTCGGTTCGGGCCCGAACAGCAGCACGTCGCCGGACCGGTACTCGATCTCCGCGTAGCTCGACGTGCCGTGAGCGGTGAACGCGAACACCCGCTCGGGGGCCAACGCCTCCCATGCGGCCCCCAGATCGCTGTGCACGGTGACCGACGCGAGGTCGTGGTAGTCCAGTCCCGCCCGACGCAGCTTCGGTTCGGAGAGGTCGAAGCCGAGGGGTTCCACCAGGTGCAGCTCCGCGCCGGTCGCGGCGACCATGCGTATGGCATTGCCGGTGTTGGGGGGAATGCGCGGCTCGTGGAACATCACTCTGAACACTCGATCCAGCTTGCCAGAGGCGCGCCGGCGTCCCGCACGCGCGTAGCGCCGATCTCGGCGTAGCGAGGGCACGCGTGTTTTCATTCTCGTGTCGTGGTTCGACGTATCGACCGCTGGGGGATGCATGGAGTCACCGGTAGCGACGTACGTCTCGGCGGTGCGCAGCTTCTCGGAACTGGTCCGTGCCGTGCCGGAGGGCCGCTGGGACGGTCCGGGCCTGGGTGAGTGGGACCTCCGAGCACTGATCGGACACACCTCACGCTCGTTGACGACCGTCATGACCTATCTCGACAGTCCTGCCGACACCGAGGACCTCGCGAGCGCGGAGCAGTACTACGTCCACGTCGAGGAACTGACCTCGGTCCTCGGCGCGGAGGACATCGTCGAACGCGGGCGGCGTGCCGGTGCCGACCTCGGTGACGACCCGGTGGTGACGATCGGTGCCCTGTCGGCTGCGGTGATCGAGCGGCTCGGTACCGGGGAGGATCGTCTGATCCGGGTGATCGGAGGATCGGGGATCCGGCTGCATTCCTACCTCCCGACACGCACCTTCGAACTCGCCGTCCACGGTCTCGACATCGCCGCCGCCGCGGATGTTCCCTACGAACCTCCCGTCGAGGTTCTCGAGCAGTCCGCCCTGTTGGCGGCGAGAATCGCTCTGGCACTCGGCGACGGCACGACCGTGCTGCGGGCATTGACCGGTCGGATGGCGTTGCCGAACGGCTATTCCGTCGTGTGAGCGGAGAGGTTCAGCGCAGCCGGGACCGGAACATCCGATCCTCGAGCAGCGCGAGCACGGATGCCGGGGGAGGCAATCGTGCGATCTCGTCGCGCAACCGTTCGGCGCCGGGGCGGAGAGAGCGCGAGGACAGCGCGTCGAGGGTGATCCCTCCGATCTCCGCCGAGGTTACGGTGACGGGATCGACCGTGGTCCCTGCGCCCAGCGCGACCAGCCGTCGGGCGTTGAGTTCCTGGTCCGCGCCCATCGGAAGCGCGACGACCGGAACGCCGTGGGCGAGCGCACCGATGACGCTGCCCGATCCGCCGTGGTTTACGACGACATCGACGTGCGGGAGCACGGCCGACTGGGGCACGAACCGCACGATGCGGACGTTGCCGCCCGGTGACGGCAGGGTGGCCGGGTCGATGTCCCGGCCGACGGTGACGAGCACGCGCGCAGGTAGTCGGTGCAGCCCCCGGAGGAGACGGACGATGAGATCACCGGACTCGGTGTTGAAGACGGTACCCAGCGTGACGTACACGCGGTGGGGCTCCTCGCCGCTTCGAAGCCAGTCGATCGCAGGGTGTTCGCGGGATGCGAGCGACGGGCCCGGCCCTGTCGAGACGGCTGTGGGAGGCAACGGGACATCAGGATCACGGAACGACGGTGGGAACGGTGAGATGACCAAATCCTGTGACAGGAAAGAGCACTCGTGATCGGAAGGGAGGTCGTGGGCGGCCCGTAGTCGTCCCAGTGGCTCACGGATGCGGTCGATCCGGACGAGCGCTCCGGAGGCGATCACGGCGACCACCACGCGGGGAACGGCGGCGTGCTCGGCCGCCGTCATCGCACCGAAGTCCATCTCGTCGCAGATCACCAGATCCGGATGCCAGCGGTCGACGACCTCGCGGACCAGGTCGAATCGTCGCGCCGCGAGCACACCGGCGAAGTGGGTGCCGATCACCGAGTACTCGTGGTCGAGATCCGGAGGAGCGAGCGTGCCTATGGACCGACCGGAAGCGGATGTCGTCTCCCCCTCGGGGAAGTACGCGTCGAAGCCTTCGGTGCCTGCGAGGGCGTCCGCCTCCCCGCACACGCCGATGCGGTGGCCGGCCCCGCGCAGGACGTCGGCGATCGGGAGCATCGGTGCGAGATGGCCGAGGCCGCCTGCGAACGCGAACAGGACGCGACGCACGGCCCGGCCTCGTGTACTGCCGGTCGTCGATCCGACTCGGTGCGCCATGGCCGAATTACACCGCTCCGCGCTCGTGTACGCGAATCGTCGACCGGGTGTGGCCCCGAGCGGTACCTGGTTCAATCGACAGGGCATCAGCAGCGGGCGACCCGGGAGAGAACCATCACGATGACACGCCGACGCGGAATCCGACTGGCCGCGCGGGACGCACTCCACGTCTTCGTGGAGGACACGGACCCCGAGGCTCCGCCGTCGACCATGGTGAGTGTCTACGTGTTCGACGCCCGAGCGGGCGACGCTCCCATCCGCACCCGTGAGGACGCCGTCACCTGGATCGGACAGCGCCTGCACCGCACACCGGCGCTCACCCGCCGTCTGCACCGGGTGCCGGCGAACCTCGACTTCCCGTACTGGGTCGAGACCGGCGTCGATCCGGACGATCACGTCCGGTACGAGACGATCGGCCCGACCTCACGCAGCGAGGTGCATCGGCTGCTCGCCTCGATGAAGGAACGCTGCCTCGATCTGTCCGCACCCCCGTGGGAAGTGCACGTCCTGGCCGACATCCGTGGTGTCGACGACCTCCCCGACGGCGCCACCATCGTCGCGTTGCTCCTGCACCACTCGGTGACCGACGGGCTCGGAGCCGTCGAGATCGCTCGTGCACTGCTCGACGATCCGGCTGCCGCCCCTTCGGCGGGAGGACGCATCGTCGCCGTGCCGGGACCGGTCCGCGCGGCGGTCTCGCTGCCCTTCCGGTACGCGAGGATGCTCCCGGCTCTGGTCGCAGCACGTCGCGCTCGACGAGCACTGGGTGGTCTCACCGCATCGGGGGAGATCACCGCCCCCCGGCCGCAGCGTCCCCGCACCCGCTTCGACACCGACGCCGGCAGCGCCTGGCAGCTCGGCGTCGTCCGTATGCCGTTGCCGGAGGTGCGTGCCGTCGCGCGCGCCACGGATACCTCGGTGAACGACGTGATCCTGACGGTCGTCTCGGGCGGACTACGCGCCTACCTCGCATCCTACGAGGAAATTCCCACCGATTCACCGGCGGCGATCGTTCCGGGATCCCTCCGGGACGGAGCGGGAGCGGAGTCGGAGAACAAGGTCACGCTCATGTATGTCGACCTGCACCTCGATCGGGCTGATCCGCGCGAGCGACTCCGCCGAGTCCACGAGTCGGCCGCTCTCGAGAAACAGCGCATCCGGCGTCCGGAGTCGGCTGCCTCCGTTGCGGCGGTGGATGCATCGCCCGCGTTCGACCTGGCGATGACGATCCGGAGAGCGCACCGCGGGCGGGTGGGGCCCACGGGAGACGTGGTGCCGCTGGCCAACACCACCGTGACGAATGTGCCGCGCGGGCCGGTCGAGGGCCTCCGATTCGGTGGCAGTCCCGCCGTCGAGGCGATCGGTACTCCGATGCTCAACCGGAACTACGGTCTCGTCCACTCCGTGACCTCGCTCGGCGAGGTTCTCACCTTGTCTTTTCTGGCCTCGGACTCTTGCATGCCCGACCCCGAGCAGTACGAGCGGCACCTCGCCGAAGCCTTCGCGGAACTATCCCGGGACTGCCTGCCTCCCGGCGCGCGGACGGTTTCCGGTACCGGCCGCGATTCGACGCCGGACGGGCGCCTGGAAGAATGAACGACGTGACTGCGACGATCCTGGACGGCAAAGCAACCCGCGACGAAATCTTCGAGGACCTGAAGGTCCGCGTGGATGCGCTGAAGGCCAAGGGCGTCACGCCCGGTCTCGGCACGATCCTCGTCGGCGACGATCCGGGATCCGCGGCCTATGTGCGCGGTAAGCACAACGACTGCGCGAAGGTCGGCATCACGTCGATCCGCAAGGATCTGCCCGCCGACATCACCCAGGAACAGCTGTTCGAGGCGATCGACGAGCTCAACGCCGACCCTGCCTGCACCGGCTACATAGTCCAGCTCCCGCTGCCGAAGCATCTCGACGAGAACGCGGCGCTCGAGCGCATGGATCCGGGCAAGGACGCCGACGGATTGCACCCGGTCAACCTCGGCCGGCTCGTGCTCGGCAAGGAGGCTCCGCTGCCCTGCACGCCGCGCGGCATCATCCACCTGCTGCGCCGCTACGACGTGGAGATCGCCGGCGCGCACGTGGTGGTGGTCGGTCGTGGCGTCACCGTCGGCCGCCCGATCGGTCTGCTGCTGACCCGTCGTTCGGAGAACGCGACGGTCACCCTCTGCCACACCGGCACTCGTGATCTCGCTGCAGAGGTGCGTCGCGCCGACATCATCGTCGCCGCCGCAGGTGTTCCCGGGCTGGTGACGGCGGACATGGTCAAGCCCGGCGCCGCTGTGCTGGACGTGGGTGTCTCCCGCACCGAGGACGGACTGCGCGGCGACGTCGCCGCGGACGTGCGCGAGGTCGCGGGCTTCGTGTCCCCGAACCCCGGTGGCGTCGGACCGCTCACCCGCGCCTTCCTGCTGACCAACGTCGTGGAGCGGGCCGAGCTGCTCGCGACCCGATAAGCGGGTCGACGACCCCGGGAGACGAGATGGCTCAGGCTATGCGATTCACGCGTCTGAACCTGCCGCTGCTCGCGGTCACCCTGGTGATCGCGGCAGCGGTGATCTTGGTGATCGCCGATCGGTGGCGACGCGGAGCGTTCGTCTTCGGCGGCGCCACCATCCTCGCCGGCCTGTTCCGCTGGGCTCTCGACGAGGACAAGGTCGGTGTCCTCGCGGTACGCGGCAAGGCGTTCGACGTCGCCTCGATGATGGTCGTCGGCGGAATCGTGGTGGCGCTCGCCGCGTCGATCGACCCGCTGGGAACCGACTAGCCCTCGGCGAGCTTCATCAGTTCGACGAGGAGCTTCGCGACCTCGTCGGCCTCGGTGAGGAATCCGTCGTGTCCGTCGCGGGAGACGAGCACACGCAGGTCGCCCGATCCCGGGAGCAGATCGGCGATCTCCTGCTGCAGGCGCAGCGGGTACAGGCGGTCGGAGTCGACGCCGGCGACGATCGTCGGGACCGGGGTGGACGCGAGTGCGGCCTCGACGCCGCCGCGTCCGCGCCCGACGTCGTGCCGGTTCATCACGTCGGACAACACCACGTAGGTACCGGGATCGAAACGCGCGACGAGCTTGCGCGCCTGGTGCTCGAGATAGCTCTGCACGGCGTACCGGCCGCCGCGCCACGGGTCCTCGTCGTCCTGGGGTAGATTCCCGAAGCGCGTGTCGAGTTCGAGTTCGGTCCGGTAGGTGAGGTGCGCGATGGTCCGGGCGATGGCGAGTCCGGCTTCGGGACGCCGCCCCGTGCCGTAGTAGTCGCCGCCCTGCCAGTCGGGGTCGGCCGTGATGGCAGCCATCTGCGCGGTCTGGGTGCCGATCTGGTCGGCGGTCGCGCGGGCACCGGTGGCGAGGACGAGCGACGCTCGCACCCGCTCCGGGTACGCGATGATCCACTCGAGGGTGCGCATGCCACCCATCGATCCGCCGGTCACGGCGGCGAGGACGTCGATGCCGAGCCTGTCGAGCAGCGCCACCTCGGCCGCCACCTGGTCGCGTACGGTGATCAGCGGGAAGCGGGATCCCCAGGCCTTGCCGTCGGGTGCGGTGCTGCCGGGGCCGGTGGTGCCGCGGCACCCGCCGAGAATGTTCGTCGAAACCACGCACCAGCGGTCGGTGTCGATCGGAGCACCGGGGCCGACCATGCCCGACCACCAGCCGGGGGACGGATGGTCCGGTCCGGCGGGGCCGGTGACGTGCGAGTCGCCGGTGAGGGCGTGTTCGACGAGCACCACGTTGTCGCGGGCGGGGGACAGTTCGCCCCACCTCTGCACGGCGACGGTGACGTTCGGCAGCGTCTCGCCGCTCTCGAGCGCGAGATCGCCGATGTCGATGGTGTCGAGGCGTCCGTCTGCCGGGGGCAGTTCGACGCGACGCCGCTCGGTGCCCGCCGTCAAGAGATGACCGCCTCGAGGCTCGCGGTGGGCCGGCAGCGCCGGCTGCGGATGTCGGTCATCGTGTCCTTCCGGCGGTGATGGGAGGTGTGATCGTGACTTGGGTGCGACAGCACATCATCATCTCAGTCCTCCCGACAACAGGCTTGTCGGTGGGGTTCCACCGACCGTGTCATCACCCGGAGCACCCCACCCCGGTCGGAGGGTTGCCGGCCAGCAAGCCGGGGCTTGACGCTGGCACTCATGACTTTCCCGGCAGTCTAGCGACTCTCCGTTGCAGGGTCTTTATGCACCCTCTGAACATCCCTGACCAGCAGGAAAGTTACCGGTCGGTAGGGCGTGAGGGTGGGACGAGGCGCTTTGCGGTCGTCGGCAATAGCAGTACGCTTGTCATGTTTGGCCGCGGTTCAGGACGTGGACACGGCCATGCTCGCTGCTCGCGAGCCGACGGCGACCGCACCCACAAAGTGCGGTCGATTGGGGACCTACAGAAACGTCCTAGGAGGACACGAAACGCATATGTCCAAGATCAAGGTTGAAGGTAAGGTCGTCGAACTCGACGGCGACGAGATGACCCGCATCATCTGGCAGTTCATCAAGGACAAGCTGATCCACCCGTACCTGGACGTGGATCTCGAGTACTACGACCTCGGCGTGGAGAACCGCGACGCCACCGACGACCAGGTGACGGTCGATGCGGCGAACGCCATCAAGAAGCACAACGTCGGTGTCAAGTGCGCCACCATCACCCCCGACGAAGCGCGTGTCGAGGAGTTCGGCCTGAAGAAGATGTGGCGGTCGCCCAACGGCACCATCCGTAACATCCTCGGCGGCACCATCTTCCGCGCGCCCATCATCATCTCGAACGTGCCGCGTCTGGTGCCGGGCTGGACCAAGCCCGTCATCGTCGGCCGTCACGCGTTCGGCGATCAGTACCGCGCCACCGACTTCAAGGTCGACCGCCCGGGCACCGTCACCATCACCTTCACGCCCGAGGACGGCAGCGAGCCGATCCAGCACGAGGTCTGCCAGATCCCCGAGGACGGCGGCGTCGTGATGGGTATGTACAACTACAAGAAGTCCATCCAGGACTTCGCGCGCGCCTCGCTCTCGTACGGCCTGCAGCGCAACTACCCGGTCTACCTGTCGACCAAGAACACGATCCTGAAGGCCTACGACGGCATGTTCAAGGACGAGTTCCAGCGGATCTACGAGGAAGAGTTCAAGGCGGAGTTCGACGCCGCCGGTCTCACCTACGAGCACCGCCTCATCGACGACATGGTCGCATCGTCCCTCAAGTGGGAGGGCGGCTACGTCTGGGCCTGCAAGAACTACGACGGCGACGTCCAGTCCGACACCGTCGCGCAGGGCTACGGCTCGCTGGGGCTGATGACCTCCGTCCTGATGACCCCGGATGGCAAGACCGTCGAGGCGGAGGCCGCACACGGCACCGTCACCCGGCACTACCGTCAGCACCAGCAGGGCAAGCCGACGTCGACGAACCCGATCGCGTCGATCTTCGCCTGGACCCGTGGCCTCGAGCACCGCGGCAAGCTGGACAACACCCCCGAGGTCATCGAGTTCGCGCAGCAGCTCGAGGACGTCGTCATCAAGACCGTCGAAGCCGGTCAGATGACCAAGGACCTCGCACTGCTCGTCGGCCCGGAGCAGGGCTGGCTGACCACCGAGGAGTTCCTCGGCGCACTCGACGAGAACCTGCAGAAGGCTCGCGCCTGACCTTCGGCTCGTTTCTCGGCAGCACGAACACGGGACGCCCGCACCGGGCGTCCCGTGTCGTGTTCCTGAGCACTCCCGGCACGGGCTACCGTTCCGTGTACCACTGTCAGTCGCATCACCGCCGTAGTGCCCGGGAGGAGGACGGCCGTGACCACCACTGCCACCGACTCCGAAGGTCGCGGCGGGGCGCATGCCCGCCGGCGCTTCTGGACCCGGGTGTGGGCGCTGATGTTCGGCTCGGCGCTGGCCTACCTGCCCGTCGCGCTCGCGCCGAATCTGATCCACGCGATCGCCCGCCGCACCGACGAACTGGCCTACGACCGGTCCACGCCGGTGCGCAGCGGCGTGCTCACCACCCTCACGATGGGCGAGGCCGCCGCTGTTCTCGGGGTCCTCGCCGCCCTCGTCATCGCGCTCAATCTCATCGCGTGGTCGCTCGGGCCGGTCATCGCCGCCGAGGGTTCGTCCCGATCGACCGAGGCGTTGCGCCTCGAGCACCTCGAACTGTGCGGGTCGGTGTTCGGTGTCGGAGCGACGATGACCTTCGTCGCAGCGCTGCTCGACGGTCTCCCGCACTCCGTGGATCTGGCGGCGCTGCTGCTGTTCCCGGCGGTCTTCGTGATCGTGGTACTCAGCCAGGACCTGTTCCTCGCGACCCAACGCGGCGTCGGTGCCCGCCGTCGTCTGCGCCGGGAGGCGTCGCTGCTGCGCCGACGTGAACTGCTCGCCACGGCGGCGAGGCTGCGACCGGGCGACCCGCGGGTCGCCGGCCACCCCTTCGCGGCGCTCGCCGTCGAACTTGCGGTCCTGGCCGTCGTCACGGTGGTGGCGGGGCTCCTCATGATCGTGGTGTTCGACGACGAGTCGGGCTCCGGGCCCTTCCTGGATTCCTCGGACATGGTCTTCGTGGTGGTCACGTCCGCGATCACGATGTTCACGGCCGTCGTCCTCGTGCTGTGGACGGTCCGCTGCTGGTTGCTCCGCCGATACGTCGGCGCGGTCCTGGCCGCGGCGTTGGGTGGCACCCTCTACGTCGTGGTCGGTGCGGGAATCGTGTGGGCGGCACTCGACGAGGACGCCGTCGCCGAGGCGATCGCCTCCGCCGCCGTCCTGTACGCCTGGATAGTCCTGCCGGCCGCCGTCCTGCTCCTCGGCACCGTCGGGGTGGGCCGTCGGGGTCGCTTCCCGGGTGTCACCGCCGCCCTGCGCGCCGCGGTGCTGCGCGAGCGGTACCGGGTGCGGCGCGCCGAGCTCGACGGTGGTCGGAGAAACGGTCGAGCGGAGGGTTCCGTCCCGCCGCTCCGTCATCTGATCGTGCGGGCGCGCACCGTCGCCCGTGTCGCTCCGGCGGACCGGACATGACGACGGGGACGTCCTCCTCGGAGGGCGGCCCCGTCGATCCACTCGTCTACCGGTGCGCGCCCACCGGATCGCGGTGCGTTGCGCGCTGCCGCTCCGTCTGCTCGGTCAGCAGGTGGTCGAACAGACCCCCGGCGCGCAGCCATTCCCACTCGAGGGGAGTGTCGATCCGGGAGAGTGCCGTGCCCTCCCACACGATCTCGCCTGCACGGCGGACCCGGACGGTGATCTCGGTGGTCGATCCGAGAGCGGCCAGTCCACCACCGTCGACTTGGGGAGCCCGGTGATCCCGACGAGTTCGCGCAGCGTCCGGATCGGGTGCTCGGCGTCGAATGCGTTGAGCAGATCGAACGCGCGGGCGACGCTCCGCACGCCGCCGTCGGCTCCGGCGACCGTCGATGCCTGTGTCATGCGAGTCACTCCAGGCCCACAGAACAGTCCGAGCAATCCGCAGAATGGAACACATGAGTGTTTCCCAGTAGAGATATTTCGGTAATAGGGTGTGTCGTTGCACTTGATTCACACCGCGCTGCTTGATCATTGACGAATGGCAGGGAAGAAGACTGGTTCCGGCGAGGAGCCCAACTACCGGAAAGCCAAGCAACGTGGCGCTCGACGCGATTTCGAGGCGTTGCGTGACCGGCGAATGCGCGCCGCGGAGATGTTCGCCGCAGGACGACGACAGATCGATGTCGCGGTCGAACTGGAGGTGACCCAGCAGACCGCCTCACGCTGGTATCGGCAATGGGCCGACGGGGGCAGTGACGCACTCGAAGGGCCCAGGCGAGCTGGACGCCGGCCCCGCCTCGACGACACCCAGATCGAAGTGATCCGAGAGGAATTGCTCAAAGGACCCCAAGCTCATGGCTTCGCCACCGGGGTGTGGACCCTGGGACGGGTCGCGATCGTCATCGAGCGGCTCACCGGCGTGACCTACGGACCCACCCAGACCTGGACGATCCTGCGGACCCGGCTCGGCTGGAGCCGGCGGCGGCCCGCACGGCGCGCGGTCGAACGCGACGAGGACGCCATCGTCGCCTGGCGCGAGAGATGAGTGGCCGCGGATAAAAAAATAGCGCGGCGCCGAGGTGCATGGATCTGCTTCCAGGACGAAAGCGGCGTCTCGCTGCTCCCGGTGGTCCGCGCAACCTGGGCGCCGAAAGGCGACACACCCGTTCTGCATCACCGGTTCTCCTGGAAACGCCTGTCGATGGCCGGAGTCCTGGCCTATCGGCCCGACCGCAGTCGCAGTGCGTTTGTGTTCTCCATGACCGACGGTGCCTACAACACCGACAAACTCATCGAGTTCCTCACCGAACTGCGTGGCCACTTCGCCGGCGAGAAGCTCATCGTGCTCTGGGACGGACTGATGGCCCACCGGTCCCGGGCGATGACCGCGTGGCTGGCGACCCAGCGCGACTGGCTCCACGTCGAACGTCTCCCGGCGTATGCGCCCGAGCTCAATCCCATCGAACAAGTCTGGGGCAACATGAAATCCACCGAACTGGCCAACCTGTGCCCCGATACTCTCGACGAGGTTCGTGTGGCGACCGAGGCAGGGCTGACCCGGATCGGGTCGAGCTACGACCTGTGTCACGGCTTCCTCGACCACACCAGGCTCTCGTTATGATCTACGCTCACTCAATTACCGAACCATCTTTAACCGTGCAGTAGCCATCTCTGATGAGGTGGCTGATCTCCTGAAGCAGTAGTCGGGTGCTGAGCGCTCACACGCTCAGGAGCTTGGTCCCCTCCAACGACGAATTCAGATCATCGTTGAAATTCTTCACCGCCAGGCGCAAGACCAAACCGATCAGCAGGACCGGCAGAGTGAACAGCAACAGGAAGCCTAGCGCCTTCCAGTAGTCGGCATCGTAAATTCCCGCGATAGCCGCGCGCACCGCTGTCGTGGCATGGGAGACCGGGACGAACGGGCTGATGTTCTGGAACCACTCCGGCAGGACCGCCAACGGATACGCACCCCCACCCGCGGAGATCTGCACGACCAGCAGGAGCACCCCTATTGCCTTACCCGCCTCGCCAAATGCAAGCACAAGCGTGTACGTGATGAGCGAGAAGACGAACGACATCACCCACCCGGCGAGGATCAACAGGAACGGGTGCGCCGGACGAACCCCGACGAAGCCGATGAGGCCCACGAAGAGGATCGTGCTCTGCAGAAGAGCCATCCCGCCGAAGATCGCGTAGTGGCCGAAATACTCCTGCCACGGCTTGAGCGGCTTATCGAGCGGTGGAAGCGACTCGCGCGAGACCTCGGTGCGGATGAGCACCGCGAGCAGCAGCGAACCCACCCAGAGCCCGAGGACCGTGTACAGCGGCGCCATCTGCGAACCGAAGTTGTCGACCTTGAACACCGGGATTTCCTTGAGGTTCACCGGAGAGGCGAGCTGGGAGGCGAACGTCGCCGGGTTCGAGCCGATGATCTCGGTCACCTTGCTGAGGTCACCGGTGTTCTCGGCACGCGCGAGGGCCGCCTCGAGATCGGCAAAGATATCCGAGGTCCCACGGAGATCGCTCGCGAGCAGCCGGACCGCGGTCTCCGCGTCGGAGAGGCCGGCACTCAGCGAACCCGCCCCGGCGGACAGCGACTGCTCCGCTGCTCGCAGATCCTGACCGATACCCGCGAAGTTCCCCTCCACTCTGGAGAGGTCGCCTGCGAGTCGGTCGAGCTTCGGCCGCAGGCTGTTGGTGTACTGGTCCCGCGCCCCGACGATCGCTGCCTGTACGGCATCCACGTCCCGCAGGATTGCGCTGCGCGCCGCGGCAACGTCACCCGTCGACTGGGGACCGGCCGCCGCCGCGTCGAGGCGCTGCTCGAGAGCCTCCTGACGGTCGACGATGCCAGCGACTCGATCGGCGAGAAGATTCACAGCGTCCCGGGTCACAGGGTCCAGACCTGCCGCCGATGCCTGGTCCCGCAACCGATCACGAAGCTGGGCGTACGACTCGGCCTGCTGCCCGACTATCCAGGAGGCCTGCGACAGCGTCGCCACGGACTGCGGCGACGGCGAGTTGCCCAAGATCCGGTCGACCTCGGCACGAAGAGCCTCGAAGCTTCCGGCGCTGGCGCTGAAGGCCTGCGAGAGTCGCTCGGACGTCGATGCGAGGACGTCCCGGGCGGAGGTGACGGCACCGGCACCCTGTCCGATCGCTCCGGAGGTGTCCCGCACGGCATCGGACGATGCGGTGGCGAGCGAACCGGCGCTGGAGAGCAGACTGTCGGCAGACGAGAGCACCACTGCGAAGATGTCGGCAGTGCCGGCTGCCGAATTCAGCTGGGTGGAGATCCCGCCCACCGAAGCCTGCAGCCGGTCCAGAGTCTGCTGCGTCTCGGAGCCCT
This sequence comes from Rhodococcus sp. Chr-9, assembly GCF_000801125.1. Lineage (NCBI taxonomy): Bacteria > Bacillati > Actinomycetota > Actinomycetes > Mycobacteriales > Nocardiaceae > Rhodococcus > Rhodococcus sp. Chr-9. Next base: position 178,286 of record NZ_JTIZ01000071.1, on the reverse strand, counting down.
CGAGATAGGTGGCCAATGACGACACCAGCGCCAGGCCGACCTCGTTGAGGGTCTTGGTAAAGCTGGTGTTGATCTGCGTCGATACCTCCGTCGCGGCCTCGCCGGTGATCAGCGAGGAGAGTGCGTTCTTCTTCTCGTTGACGTAGAGGTCGATCTCCACCGGCGAGGCGCCGGGGGCGATGAAGGTCAGCATCTTCTGGCTGAAGTCCTTCGGCAGCACGATCGCTGCGTAGTACTCCTCGGACTTGGTGCCCTCGATCGCTTCTTCCTCCGAGACGAACTGCCAGTCGATGTCGCTGTTGGCGCGCAGCTGCGAGACCACCTGGTCGCCCACGTTCACGCGCATCGGGAACAGGTCGCTCTCGAAACCCTCGTCGGCGCTGGCGACCGCGACCTCGAGGTTGTTGACGTTGTCGAACGGGTCCCAGCTCGACAACACGTTGAACCACGCGAAGAAGGAGGGGATCAGTATGACGCCGACGAGCACCACCGCCGCGACCACGTTGCTGGTGGCCTGACGGAAGTCATGACGGATCAGGGTGATGATGTTGTTCACGCGTTCTGTCCCTGCTTCTCAAGCTGGTCGAGTCGGGCGTCCGACCTGATCGCGATATCTTCCTGTGCCAGAGCTCGCTTCAACGCATCGTCTGGAAGATCGCTGACCTCTGCGCCGTACAGGACGTTCTGGTTGATGTACTCGACCACCACGATCGAACCCATAACGAGAAGGCACAGGAGCCCCCACAGCCCGAGGACTGTGGCCTTCTCATCGGGGAAGACGGACCCGATCACGAAGAGAACCACGGACCCGATCACGCCGGCGAACAGTGCGGCGCGCTGCGCGGCCTTGTGGTTGGTGTCCAGCCAACGACGCTTGCGGGCGTTGTCCTCCCGGAACTTGTCCCGATCGGTCAGGGCCTGCACCAACTGGGTGAGCCTGTGACGGGAGCCGAGGATCTGCACGTCCTCGCTCAGGAACAGACCGGTATCGGCCAACTTGCTGTTGAACAATCGAGCGAAGTTGCCCAGCCGCTGGCGGAGGAACAGCCCGAGGATGAAGGCCAGCGCGGCGAAGAGTACGAGTACGGCCATGCACCGGAGGTAGTGCAAGCCGTAAAAGCCGCCGATGGTCTCGCGCAGCGCGTCGATCCCGTACGTGAACGGGAAGAACGGGAACAACGCCCGGAAGAAGTCCGGCATCATCTCGATCGGATAGATTCCCGAGGCGCCGGGAATCTGCATGATCACCAGCAACACGGCTATGCCCTTACCGATGTAGCCGAAGGACACCGAGAGCGCATAGATGATGGACATGTAGACGAGGCCGATGAACACCGCCGTGGCGACGAACACGACGGGGTTGACCGTCTGGACGCCGATCACCACATTGCCGATGCTCACCAGCAGCGCCTGGATGACGTTCATCACCGCGAACAGCAGCCAGCGCCCGAAGTACGCCTGCCGCACCGTCAGGCCCTCGACATCCTCGTCGTCGACCTCGAGCTTGAACAGCACCATCAACACGAACCCGGCGATCCACAGCGACAGGTTGGTGAACAGGGGCGCCATCGACGAGCCGTAGGCCGGCACCGGGAACAGGTCGTTCTCGTGGACCACCACGGGCCCCGCCATGAATTCGGCGATCGTGTCCGGGTCGAGCGAGGTCAGTGTGCTCACCTGGTTGAGGAGGTCCGTGGCACTGATCGCACTGAGGTCGGTCTGCAGGGCGATGAGATCCGATTGCACGTCCGCGAGGTTCCCGTCCAGCGACGACACTGCGGTGCCGGTCTCATCCATGACCGATTCCAGTTCGGTGAGCATGCCAACGGCCTCGCCCACGAGCACACGCTGCGAATCGAGCGCCGAGGAGAACGCCCCGACGGTCGCGGACAGCGACGACATGGACTGGTTGAGCCCCGGGAAGGTCCCCGACAACACACTCTGCAGCGCGCCGGAGGAACGCTGGGCGGCGGCCATGGCCTCCGACGCGGCGGCCGTCTGATCGGCCACCGTGGACACACCAGCCTGCGCGGCCTCCAGGGTCGCCAGGAGCTCCTGATCGCGGACCGTCTGCGCTTCGAGCGCGCCGATCACCTGGTTCAGCTGGTTCTTGAGCGGCAGCCCGTCAGGGGTGGCGGCGACGAGAGGAAGCATGGTGGCGAGTAGCGCCTGATTTGCGGTGATCACCGCCTGCACATCACGCTGAGCTGTGCTGAGAGCCGACCGGGCCGCGTCGGCGCCGACCGCGACCTGCCCGACGCTCTCGTTGAGGCGGGTGGTGGCGCCCGTGAGGTTCGCCGTGCCGGAGACGTAGGCGCCGGTCAGGGTGTCGGAGAACTTGACCAGGTCGCCCTGGACCTCGTTGACGAGGCCCTGCGCGTCGGAGACCGCTGCGGTGACGTCCCCGATGGCCGCGTCCACCCGCTCCAGGGCTCGCCTGGCATCGGTGAGCGCCGCCGCCCCGGGCTCGAGCGTGCCGTTCAACTCGGTCAGGGTCGTGCGGGTGGCCTGGACCGTCGCGAGGGCCTGGTCCAACGCGGTCAGCGTCTGGCTGCGCGAATCGACCAGCCAGTCTCCCGCATCGACCCCGGCCTGCTCGGCTTCCTTGGCGATGGTCTGTGCGACGGTGGAGACGAAGTTCGAGTTGATCTGCGTGTCGAGCGTGGACGCACCGACCTCGGTGATCTTCGGGGCGATCGCGTTGGCCTTCTCGTTGGTGTAGTACTCGAGTTCCGGCCGGACGAAGTCGCCGGTGACGATGGTGAGGAGGTTCTTGCTGAAATCGGGGGGCATGACGATCGCGGCGTAGCTCTCGCCGGACCTGACCGATTCCATGGCCGCGTCCTCATCCATGAACTGCCAGCCGAGCTGGTCGTTCGACTTGAGCTGGGCCACCACCTGCTCGCCGACGTTCACTTCACCGGTCAGCTCGGTACTGGCTCCCTCGTCCTGGTTGACGACGGCGACCTTGATGTGGTCCGCGTTCCCATACGGATCCCAGAACGCGATGATGTTGACCCAGGCGTAGAGCGAGGGCAGCACCAGCAGTCCGATGATGATCGCCCACGACTTCGGAGCCCGACGGATACGCGTGAGGTCACGACGAAGCACCTTGTAGGCGTTGCGCATGCACTTTCCCCGCTTAGCTGTATGGGCATTCATGGATCGCACCGTGGATAAGGGACTTCCCCCACTTCAGTTGACTCGTGGGGTTGAGCGGTTCAGGCCGCGTGTGCGGCCTGATTGGTTGTCTCGAACGGGTACTTGCCGGGCACGTCTGCGGTCGCCTCGATGATCGCTCGGCGAACACTGTCGCGGCGGAAGCGGGATGGACACCGCGGAATCACGACACCGGGAGCGGCTCCGGCGCCGATTTCCTGCGACCGAGGAAGACTGCAGACGCCAGGAGGAAGCACACTGCGCCGACGAACGTGCCCACGTTGGCCAAGTTGGGGTCGAGCGAGGTCCCGTGGTGCAGGACGAATGCTCCGACTGCGGAGATGCCGAACGCGATCGAACCGAGGGTGTTGAGCCAGACGCTCTGCCAGTCCCTCGACTTCGGTGCCCAGTAGGTTCCGGCTCTGAACAGAATGAGTACGGCGAGGGCGCTTGAAACGAGGAAGGCGATGGAGCCTTCCGCGTTCGGATTCCAGACCAGGTGCATCTCCCCTTTCACGGTGTGGGCGTGGAGTGCGGAGCCGGTGCTGATGTTGAACAGGATCGTCCCGAGTAGCTGGACTGCGGCAGCCAGCCACAGCGCGCGGACCGCGGGACGGCCGGCGTCGACGACGGTGGCCGGTTGACTCAACGTTAGCTGTAGGAACGCGGCTGCGGTGAAGAACCAGGATCCCGCGAAGAAGAAGACGTTCGCGAGCATGACCCCCGAAGACAGCAGACAGATACGGCGCCGAACCGAGCGCGAAGAGGGCGGAGCCGATCACGAAGCCCCAGGACTGCATTCGCAGTGTCCGGTGAATCAACATGCGCCGCATGATAGTTAGAATCCCAGATACTTTCAGCACGACACTCGGTCCATTTGTCGACACGACAACCTCGTGTGATTCGACGAATCGCGCCCCTCGGGTCGACACGGAACGGGTTGCCCGCGCCGTGGCGAGCAGGACGGCTTCCTCGGTGTTACGGTCGGCCCCATGCCACCCAAATCGGACGCTGGTACTCGTTTGCTGTTCCGTAGCGTTCGTGTATACGACGGCGTGTCGCCGTCACTCGTCACCGGTGACGTCCTGATCGACGGGGCGACCATCGCGGGGGTGTCCAGCTCCCCTGTCGGCGAAGATCCGAGCCGGGAAACCATCGTCATCGACGGTGGAAATCGTGTCCTGATGCCGGGCATGAGTGACGCCCACGTGCATCTGGTCGGAAATGCCAACTCCTACGTCGACATGGTGGCGGGAACCGAATCCCACATCGCACTCAACGGTCTCGCCGAAGCCAAGAACATGCTGCACCGCGGATTCACCGCGGTGCGCGACATGGCCGGCGACACCGGGAGTATCAAGTCGGTGATCGACCGCGGACTCTTCGAGGGACCTCGCATCTATCCGTCGCAGGCCGCGATCTCCTAGACCGGCGGGCACGGCGACTTCGGATTCGTCTACGAGTGTCCGACAGCGCTCGGCGGAAATCAAAGTCGCGCAGAGGAAATCGGGTTCATGCGGGTGGCTGACGGGCCGGATCGCGTCCTCGCCGCCGTCCGTGAGCAGCTCAAGAAGGGCGCATCCCAGATCAAGGTGATGGTCGGCGGTGGTGCCGCGTCCATGTACGACCCGCTCTACACCGTCCAGTTCACCGATCCCGAACTTCGTGCGGCTGTGCACGCCGCCACCGACTACGGAACCTACGTCGCCACGCACGTCTACAACGTCACGGGCATCCGCCGGGCGGTCGCGGCAGGGGTGAAGTCGATCGAGCATGGCCACCTCGCCGACGAGGAGACCATCGCCCTGCTGGCGGAGAAGGATGTCTGGCTGTCGATGCAGCCGTTCGCGTTGGGAGATCACCACTACCCGGATCCGAACCGAGCCGACAAGGACAAGGAGATCTGCTCGGGAACGGACAACGTATACGAGTGGGCGCGCAAGCACGGCGTCAAGACCGCATGGGGCACTGATCTCCTGCTCGAACCTCAGCTTGCGCACCGGCAGAGTGAGATGGCAGCACGCCTCGGCGATCACTACAGCAACGCCGACGCCCTCCGGATGCTCACCTCGGGCAACGCCGAATTGTTCCGGCTCGCCGGCGAGCGAGATCCGTACCGGCAGGCCCCGTTCGGGGCGATCGCCGAGGGCGCGTGGGCGGACGTCCTGCTGGTCGACGGCAATCCACTCGAAGATCTCAGCTTGCTGGCCGACCCCGCGAAACACCTCTCCGTCATCGTCAAGAACGGCAACGTGGTCAAGAACCTTCTCCAGTAGCGCACGTTCACAGACATCCGATTCCGGGTGACGTGGCCGGAATCGGTCAGTGCGTTGTACCCGAATCCGGAGGTCGAGTTGGTCGACATGCAGTCCGAGAGTTGGCAGCCACCGCCGCCAATCGTCACGAACACCGCAGGAACCCTGGTATCAGCCCGCAGCATCGAACTGCACGGGCCGTGGGGGCACGTGTTCGGCCCACTCGACCTCGACATCGACCTCGGCGGGGTCAGCGTCATCGCCGCCCAGGCCGGTGCAGTCCGAACCGCACTGCTGATGGCACTGTGCGGCCGGATGCGACTCAATGCCGGTTCGTTGACCGTCCTCGGCAACGACAAGCAGACGACGGTGTTCGCGCAGTCGTCGATCGCGTGCGTGAACGAACTCGAAGAAGTACGGCCGTCCGTCACCGTCCGCTACCTGGTCACAGAACAGCTGCGCTGGGGATTCCCCGTGGTACCGGATGGTGCCCCGGGTGAAGGAATCCGGGCCGGCGGCATCTATCCGGTGCCGACCACCGCGAAACCATTCCAGTGCATCCACCCGTTCGACCCGATGACCTACACGGTGAACGGGCTCCGGCAGCCCACCGTCGCCGGTCACGTCGACTCCAGGCTGCGGATCGCGATCGCGGTACTCACCGGCATCCTCCTCGTCACGCTCACGGCCAGCGCCGTGTCCGTGCGACGCAACCGCCGCTACACGATGGAACGCCTCTACCCCCCGATCGAGGTCTGATCCACCCCGAACCGGCCACCCCCCGCTCGACCCGTACACGCCAAGGATCGTCCGTTCGACCCGGTGGAGGAACAGATGTCAGAACGCAACTCGGCCCCCGCGGAGACTCTCGCCCCGGCATACACCGGACGGCTCGGGACCGACCCGGTCCCCGCGCTCCGCCTTCCGAAGTCCGAAACCGACCCCGAGGCGGCCTACCGGTTCATTCACGACGAGCTGATGCTCGACGGCAGTTCACGGCTGAACCTGGCCACGTTCGTCACCACCTGGATGGACCCGCAGGCCGATCGTCTGATGGCCGAGACCTTCGACAAGAACATGATCGACAAGGACGAGTACCCGGCCACCGCGGAGATCGAGACCCGCTGCGTGAACATGGTGGCCGACCTGTTCCACGCGGAGAACCTCACCGCCGATCCCGCGTCGGCAACCGGTGTGTCGACCGTGGGATCGTCCGAGGCGGTGATGCTCGCAGGTCTGGCCCTGAAGTGGCAGTGGCGGCAGAAGCGTCAGGAGGCGGGAGAGGACGCCACCCGTCCGAACCTCATCCTCGGCAGCAACGTACAGGTCGTGTGGGAGAAGTTCTGCCGCTACTTCGACGTCGAACCGAAGTACCTGCCCATGGAGAAGGGGCGCTACGTCATCACCCCGGAACAGGTCCGGGATGCAGTCGACGAGAACACCATCGGTGTCGTCGCGATCCTCGGCACCACCTTCACCGGGGAGCTCGAACCCGTCGCCGAGATCGCCGAGGCGCTGGACGAGATCGCCGCCGCAGGCGGGCCCGACGTCCCGGTGCACGTGGACGCGGCGAGTGGTGGCTTCGTGGTTCCGTTCCTGCACCCGGAACTGCAGTGGGACTTCCGGATTCCCCGTGTGGTGTCGATCAACGTCAGCGGCCACAAGTACGGCATGACCTACCCGGGCATCGGATTCGTCGTCTGGCGCTCGAAGGAGCACCTGCCCGAGGGCCTGGTGTTCCGGGTCAACTACCTCGGCGGAGACATGCCGACGTTCACCCTCAACTTCTCGCGCCCCGGAAACCAGGTCGTCGGCCAGTACTACAACTTCATCCGACTCGGTGTCGCCGGCTACACCGCGATCATGGAGTCCCTGCGCGACACCGCACTGATGCTCTCCGAACGGATCTCCAAGATCGACAACATGCATGTCATCACCGACGGCACCGCCATTCCCGTTCTGTCTTTCGAAATCGTCGACGACCCGGGATTCACCGTCTTCGACGTCTCACACGAACTGCGCGCCCGCGGATTCCAGGTCCCGGCCTACACGATGCCCGCGGATGCCGAGGACGTCGCGGTTCTGCGGATCGTGCTGCGCGAAGGCTTCAGTCGCGACCTGGCAGCCAAGCTGGCGGACGCCCTCGACAGCGTGACCGGGGAGCTGCGAGGCAAGAACACCGATCGACCGGCGAAGACGCACTTCGCCCACTGACCGTCGTGGGGGAAGCCGCGGTCCCGGCTTCCCCACGACCGATCCCGACAGATTGCGAGACGCAACGTGAAACGCGCCGCCGGCGAACTCATCGTGATAGACGGCCTGCCGAATCTCCGCGACATCGGTGGATGGCCGGTCTCCGACGGCAGCCACGTTCGTCGGGGTGCCCTGTACCGCTCGGTCGAACTCAACCGCCTCAGCGACGTCGGTGTCGCCGCGTCGCTGCGCTCGGCGTGCACACCGTGTTCGACCTGCGCACGGAGATGGAGCGGGCGGCGCAGCCGGACCGACTTCCCGAGGGCACCGCTCACGTGGTGGTCGACGTGCTCGCCGACGCCCCGACGGACGGGCGGAACAGCTACTCGCCGAAAGTTACCGCGACATAGTCGGATCCGACAGCGCACTGGCCGCATACCGGCATCTGTACACCGCGCTCGCCGACCCCGAGGTACGGCCGGCGCTCATCCACTGCACGACGGGCAAGGACCGGACCGGTTGGGCGGCAGCGGCCCGTCAAGGTCGCCCCACGCACGTACCGGAACTGGAAAACCGCTCCGCCGTCGGAACGGACCGTCGCCGACGCGCATGTCACGAATGCATTGCTCGGCACCGTCGGCGCCGCGGAGGGGCTGTACGGGCGCCGCAAGATGACCGTGCACCTGCGCAACCAGGGCCACGAGGTCGGCAAGCACACGGTGGATCGGTTGATGCGCGACGAGGGCCTGTCCGGTGTGACTCGTGGGCGCCGGGATCGTACTACGATCCCCGGCGGCCGGAAGGCAGATCGGGCGCCTGACCTGGTCGATCGTGACTTCACCGCCGAGGTGCCGAACCGGAAGTGGGTCACCGACTTCACCTAGTTTAATACTCTCGGGACGTTCCGCTGAATGAGAGAAATTGGTGAATGTGTTCCGTCTTGTGGAACTCGCGGTCGTGGGGTGAGCCACTCTCACGGCAGACTCCTTCCACGGTGGAGCAGTGGCATCGCCGGCGTCGGCTACGGTGACCCGGTGCCTCTCGTGATCACCACCGTGAACGTCAACGGCGTGCGCGCAGCCGCAGCCAAGGGTCTCGTCGACTGGCTCGCCTCGTCGGCCGCCGACATCGTGTGCCTGCAGGAGGTGCGGGCCACCGAGAAGCAGTTCCACGCCGCGATCGCCCCGGCGCTGGAGGCCGGATGGCACTGTGTCGGCGCAGAGTCCTCGGCCAAGGGCCGCGCCGGGGTGGCGATCCTCTCGCGTGTCCCGGCGGACGCCGTCCGCGTCGGATTCGACGTCGACGAGTTCGCCTCGGCCGGCCGCTACATCGAGGCCGACTTCGGCGACGTCACGGTGGGAAGCCTCTACCTGCCGACCGGTGAAGCACAGACGCCGAAGCAGGACGAGAAGGAACACTTCATGAAGAGCTTCGCGACCTACCTCGCCGAACGGTACGCCGCGGTGACGGCCGCAGGTCGCGACATGGTGGTGTGCGGCGACTGGAACATCGCCCCTACCGAGCGAGACATCAAGAACTGGAAGGGCAACGTCAAGAAGTCCGGCTTCCTGCCCGAGGAGCGCGCGTGGGTCGGCGACCTCCTCGAGACCGGCTGGCGCGACGTGGTGCGCGACCTCCACGGCGACGTCGCGGGCCCCTATTCGTGGTGGTCGTACCGCGGCAAGGCATTCGACACCGACGCAGGCTGGCGCATCGACTACCACCTCGTGACCCCGGGCCTGGCGGCCCGCGCGAGCGAGGCCCGCGTCGAACGCGCAGCGAGCTACGACCAGCGCTGGTCCGACCATGCACCGGTGACCGTGACCTTCGATCGCTGACCGCTTCTGCGGATCGGCGCAGAAGTGCCCACCTCGGTCGCAGCGCGGCGTGGCCTGCGTGGAATCATCGACGGCATGTCGAGCACTGCAGAACAGAACGCCACGAAGCCGAAGGCCCGCCCCCGTGTGCTGTCCGGCATCCAGCCCACCTCGGATTCGTTCCACCTCGGGAACTTCCTCGGGGCGCTGGCGCAGTGGGTTCCGGCGCAGGACGAGAACGACGCCTTCTACTTCATCCCCGATCTGCACGCGATCACCGTTCCGCACGAGCCGAAGCTGCTGCGCAAGCGAGTGCTCGTCTCCGTGGCGCAGTTGCTCGCGATCGGTATCGATCCGGAGAAGTCCGTGCTGTTCGTGCAGAGCCAGGTGCCCGAGCACGCCGAGCTCGCCTGGGTCCTGAGCTGCATCACCGGTTTCGGTGAGGCCAGCCGGATGACGCAGTTCAAGGACAAGTCGGCCAAGCAGGGCACCGAGCACGCCGGCGTCGGCCTGTTCACCTATCCGATCCTCATGGCCGCCGACATCCTGCTCTACCGCGCGAGCCACGTGCCGGTGGGGGAGGACCAGCGTCAGCACCTCGAACTCACGCGAGATCTCGCGCAGCGCTTCAACTCCCGCTTCGGCAAGACCTTCGTCGTCCCCGAGCCGACGATCGTGAAGGAGACCGCGAAGATCTACGACCTGCAGGATCCGACGTCGAAGATGAGCAAGTCCGCGGCGACCGACGCGGGCCTGATCAATCTCCTCGACGATCCGAAGGTGTCGGCGAAGAAGATCCGCTCCGCGGTGACCGACAACGAGCGGGAGATCCGTTTCGACCGCGAGAACAAGCCCGGAGTGTCGAACCTGCTCACCATCCAGTCGGCGCTGTCGGGTCGCAGCATCGACGAACTCGTCGCCGGCTACGAGGGCAAGGGTTACGGCGATCTGAAGGCCGACACCGCAGAGGTCCTCACCGAGTTCGTCACCCCGATCCGCACCAAGGTCGACGAGTACCTGGCCGACCCGGCCGAACTGAACCGCATTCTCGCGGGCGGCGCGGACCGCGCTCGCGAGGTCGCATCCCGCACCTTGGCGCAGGTCTATGACAAGGTGGGTTTCCTGCCGCGGACCTAGACGAAGGAGCACCCGGATGGCCGGCGAACCCGACGAGAAGCCGGGATTTCTCGAACGTCAACGCGCGGCCCATCCCGTGCTCGACCGCATCCTCCGGGCCGGGGTTCGGTACCAGGAGAACAAGGGCGACTACTACGCGGCCGGTCTGACCTACTTCACGGTGCTGGCGATCGTCCCGATCATCATGGTCGTGTTCTCGCTGGCCGGTTTCGTGCTCGCCGGGCGACCCGAACTGCTCGACCAGATCCGGCAGATCATCTCCGAGAACATTCCCGGTCAGCTCGGCGGCACCGTGCAGAGCCTGATCGACTCGGCGATCGAATCCCGCGGCGCGGTCGGCCTCATCGGCCTGCTCACCGCCTCGTATGCCGGTCTGGGCTGGATCACGAATCTTCGCGAAGCCCTCACCGCCATGTGGGAGCACCCGCGCGACAAGGGCAACTTCCTCGTAGTGAAGTTGCGCGACGGGGGCGCACTTCTCAGTCTCGGACTCGCGATGACCGTGTCGTTGGGGCTCTCGGCGCTGAGCAGCGGGCCGATCGCGCGCAGGATCGTCGAGCTGCTCAACATGGAGAATCTCGTCGGCATCGGCGTGGGTCTGCGAATTCTGGCTCTGGTGGCGGCCACTGCCGCCACCGGTCTGGTGTTCACCTGGGTGATCGCTCGCCTGCCCCGCGAACCCGTTCCGTTCCGCAGCGCGCTCGTCGCGGGTGCGATCGCCGGGATCGGTTTCGAACTGCTCAAGCAGACGGGTTCGATCTACCTCGAACGTGTGCTCAACGGCCCGGCGGGCGTCGCCTTCGGCCCGATCCTCGGCATCCTCGTGTTCGGTAACCTCACGGCCCGCCTGGTGCTCTTCTGCACCGCGTTCGCAGCGACGTCCCGAGCGAGCCTCGCACTCGCACACCATCCCGCGCCCACAGGGGCGGTCATCACGCCTCGCCTCGAGGTGCACGAGGGTCTCGACGCGCGCCGCGGCGCCGCAATCCTCGGTGCGGGCCTGGTCGGTGGACTCCTCGCCGGGCTGCGCTTCCGGAGGAAATGAGCGAACTCCCGGGGTGAAAACTCGGTTCGGGGGTGCCGATCGTGCCGCGGACGGGCGACGATGGAGGCGTGGCAAAACAGACGCGATCCGCCGCGCCCCAACGCGCGTTCCGGGTGACTCCGCGCAGAGCGCTCGCGGCCGTCCTGGTCCTGCTCGCTGCGCTGTTCGTTCTCCAGAACCGCAACAGTACGAGCATCGACCTCTTCTGGATCTCGCTGCAGGCACCGCTGTGGCTGGTGCTCGTCATCATCTTCGCGGTCGGGTGGGTCGCGGGCTTCCTGTTCGCACGCGGACGCTGATCCGCATCGGTTCGGCCACCGGCAACGGAGCACAGGGGAGTGGGCACAGCGGAGTGGGCGCAGCGGAGTGGGCACAGCGGAGTGGGCACAGCGGAGTGGGCACCGACGACAGCAGGCCCGTCCCCGAAGGGACGGACCTGCTGTCGTGCGAGGTGATCAGCGAGCGAACATGAGCGCGCGCTTGACCTCCTGGATCGCCTTCGTCACCTGGATGCCACGGGGGCACGCGTCGGTGCAGTTGAAGGTGGTGCGGCAGCGCCACACGCCTTCCTTGTCGTTGAGGATGTCCAGCCGCTCGGAGGCACCCTCGTCACGCGAATCGAAGATGAACCGGTGCGCGTTGACGATCGCGGCGGGACCGAAGTAGCTGCCGTCGCTCCAGTACACCGGGCACGAGGTGGTGCAGCACGCGCACAGGATGCACTTGGTGGTGTCGTCGAACCGGGCACGGTCGGCCTGCGACTGGATACGCTCGCGGGTCGGCTCGTTGCCGGAGGCGATGAGGAACGGCTTCACGGCGCGGTAGGCGTCGAAGAAGGGTTCCATGTCGACGACGAGGTCCTTCTCGACCGGAAGGCCACGGATCGGCTCGATCGTGATCGTGACGTCCTTGCCGTTCTTGTCCAGCATGTCCTTCATGAGGATCTTGCAGGCGAGACGGTTGACGCCGTTGACACGCATCGCGTCCGAGCCGCACACGCCGTGGGCGCAGCTGCGACGGAAGGTGAGCGTGCCGTCGAGGTAACCCTTGACGTAGCCCAACAGGTTGAGCAGACGGTCGGACGGCAGCGCCGGCACCTGGAACGAATCCCAGTGCTGACCCTTGTCGTCCTCCGGGTTGAACCGGGCGATCTTGAGGGTGACCATCGTCGCGCCCTCGGGCACGGGTGGCAGTGTCGACGCGCCCGTGTCGGTCTTCTCGATGGTTGTCATCAGTACTTACGCTCCATGGGCTCGTACCGGGTCTGGACCACCGGCTTGTAGTCCAGGCGAATGTCGGAGATCAGTTCCTCGCCCACCTTGTACGCCATGGTGTGCTTGAGGAAGTTCTCGTCGTCGCGCTTCGGGTAGTCCTCGCGGGCGTGTCCGCCACGCGATTCCTTGCGGTTCAGCGCGCCGACGACGGTGACCTCGGCCATCTCGAGGAGGAAGCCGAGCTCCAGCGCCTCGAGCAGGTCGCTGTTGTAGCGCTTGCCCTTGTCGTGGACCGTGATCTCCTTGTAGCGCTTCTTCAGCTCGTGGATGTCGTTGAGCGCCTGCGTCAACGTCTCCTCGGTGCGGAACACCGACGCGTTGTTGTCCATCGTCTGCTGCAGCTCGGTGCGGATGTCGGCCACCCGCTCCTTGCCGCCCTGGTGCAGGATCAGATCGAGCCAGTCGTCGACGTACTTCGTCGGCTGCTCGGGCATCTCGACGTGCTTCGTGCTGTTGGCGTACTCCGCGGCGGCGATGCCGGCGCGACGACCGAAGACGTTGATGTCGAGCAGCGAGTTGGTGCCGAGACGGTTGGCGCCGTGGACGGACACGCACGCGCACTCGCCGGCCGCGTACAGGCCGGGCACGACGTTCTCGTTGTCGCGGAGGACCTCGCCGTCGACGTTGGTCGGGATACCGCCCATGACGTAGTGGCAGGTCGGGAACACGGGCACGAGCTCGGTGACGGGGTCGACACCGAGGTAGGTGCGGGAGAACTCGGTGATGTCGGGGAGCTTCTCCTCGAGGACGTCCTCGCCGAGGTGGGTCACGTCGATGTAGACGTAATCCTTGTTCGGTCCGGCGCCGCGACCCTCGAGCACCTCGAGCACCATCGAGCGGGCGACGATGTCGCGGGGCGCGAGGTCCTTGATGGTGGGGGCGTAGCGCTCCATGAACCGCTCGCCGTCGGCATTGCGGAGGATGCCGCCCTCGCCACGCACGGCCTCCGAGATGAGGATGCCGAGACCGGCCAGGCCCGTCGGATGGAACTGGTGGAACTCCATGTCCTCGAGCGGCAGGCCCTTGCGGAAGATGATGCCGAGGCCGTCACCGGTGAGGGTGTGGGCGTTCGACGTCGTCTTGTACATACGGCCCGAGCCGCCCGTCGCGAAGACGATGGCCTTGGCGTGGAAGACGTGGATCTCGCCGGTCGCGAGCTCGTACGCGACGACACCCGTCGCGACGGGACCGTTCTCGGTCTCGGTGAGGGTGATGTCGAGCGCGTAGAACTCGTTGAAGAACTCGACGTCGTGCTTGACGCAGTTCTGGTACAGCGTCTGCAGAATCATGTGGCCGGTGCGGTCGGCGGCGTAGCACGCGCGACGGACCGGGGCCTTACCGTGGTCGCGGGTGTGACCACCGAAGCGACGCTGGTCGATCTTGCCCTCGGGCGTCCGGTTGAACGGAAGACCCATCTTCTCGAGGTCGAGAACGGCGTCGATGGCCTCCTTGGCCATGATCTCCGCAGCGTCCTGGTCGACCAGGTAGTCGCCACCCTTGACGGTGTCGAAGGTGTGCCACTCCCAGTTGTCCTCTTCGACGTTCGCGAGGGCGGCGCACATGCCACCCTGAGCGGCGCCGGTGTGGCTGCGGGTGGGGTAGAGCTTCGTGAGCACTGCGGTGCGCGCACGCGGGCCGGCTTCGATGGCCGCACGCATGCCGGCGCCGCCGGCGCCGACGATGACTACGTCGTAACGATGTTCCTGCATGAAGGTTCGGCTCCCCTAGCTCGCCGTGATGTTCGGGTCGAAGGTGAAGATCACGTAGGTGCCCAGGCCCATGATCAGGATCATCGACACGACGAGGATCGTGTTGAGCCAGAACCGGGTGGAGTCCTTACGTGCGTAGTCCGCGATGACGGTGCGCAGACCGTTACCGCCGTGGAGCTGTGCGAGCCACAGCATCGACAGGTCCCAGAACTGCCAGAACGGGCTGGACCAGCGGCCTGCGACGAACGCGAAGTTGATGCGGTGCACGCCGTCATCGAGCATCAGCATGATGAAGAGGTGACCGAGGACCAGGATGATCAGGGCCAGGCCGGACAGGCGCATGAACAACCAGGCGTAGAGCTCGAAGTTGTTCTTCGCGGCACGCCGCGGCGTGCGCGGGTTGTCGAGGCCTGCGGGCCGGTCGTATTCCTTACCCAGAGTCTTCGCTTCGGTCATGTCAGTGCCCCGCAAACGTGTTGAAGAGGATGCGAACGGCCGCGGGGATCATCACCACGAACCAGATCGCGAGGATCGTCCAGAGCATCACGCGCTGGTACTTCGGGCCCTTCGACCAGAAGTCCACGAGCATGACCCGCAGGCCGTTGAGTGCGTGGTACAGGACCATCGCGACCAGGCCGAGCTCCATGAGGCCGACGATCGGGTTCTTGTACGTATCGATCACCGCGTCGTAGGTCTCGGGGTTGACCCGGACGAGTGCGGTGTCGAGGACGTGGACGAAAAGGAAGAAGAATGTCGCCACGCCCGTGATCCGGTGCAATACCCAGGACCACATGCCGGGGTCTCCCCGGTAAAGCGACCGTGTGCGCCCCGCCTTTGCGGGGGCGGCTTCAGTCGTGCTGCTCATCGAGTGCTGTGCCTCCAACGTCAATGGTGGACGCGTCGAGCTGCTCCTACCTGTGGGGGATTCCGCAGTACGGGCCCGACGTGAACCTGAACCGACTTGGATCGACTCTAGACCCATCCCAAACTCGGGAACCAATCTCCTGCGCCATTCGTACAGGCCCCAAAAGCGAAGTTAGGTTTGCCTTTCCAACTGTGATCTGGCGCAGTGGGGGTCGCCTACCGTCGTCCACGCCACCGTGACAGGATGGGGAACCATGCCGGACATCGACTGGAAAATGTTGCGCGCCAAAGCACATGAGGTGATGGGTCGAGCCTACGCCCCCTACTCCGGGTTCCCGGTGGGGGCTGCCGGCCTCACCGTCGACGGTCGGATGGTCCTCGGGTGCAATGTGGAAAATGTCTCACACGGACTGGGGCTGTGTGCCGAATGTGTACTCGTCGGTAACTTGTTCGCCCAGGGTGGAGGGCGTCTGCGGGCCGTCGCCGTCTGCGACTCCCGAGGCCACGTCCTGACCCCGTGCGGCCGGTGTCGGCAGGTGCTCCTCGAACACGGCGGTCCCGATCTCGAGGTCGACGCCCAGGGTGGCCCGCGTCGCCTCTGCGAGCTCCTCCCCGACGCGTTCGGCCCCGACGATCTGGCGGCCGTGCGGGAGAACGAGGACCGCCGTGCCTGACATCGTCACCGTCATCCGCCGCAAGCGCGACGGACACGAGCTCTCCGGCGCCGAGATCGACTGGGTCATCGAGGCGTTCACCCACGGGATCGTCTCCGACGCCCAGATGTCGGCCCTGGCGATGGCAGTCTGGTTCCGCGGCATGAGTCGGGCCGAGACAGCACGCTGGACCACCGCCATGATCGACTCCGGTCGTCGTCTCGATTTCTCCGCTCTCGGCCTGCGCACCGTCGACAAACACTCGACAGGCGGTGTGGGGGACAAGATCACACTGCCGCTCGCACCGCTCGTCGCGGCCTGCGGCGTCGCGGTCCCGCAATTGTCGGGCCGCGGTCTCGGTCACACCGGCGGCACCCTGGACAAGCTCGAGGCGATCCCCGGCTGGAAGGCCGATCTGACCACCGCGGAGATCGCCGAGATCCTCAGCGACCCGGCCGTCGGTGCGGTCGTGTGCGCGGCGAGTGCCGATCTCGCCCCCGCCGACCGCAAGCTCTACGCGCTGCGCGACGTCACCGGGACCGTCGAGTCGATCCCGCTCATCGCCAGCTCGATCATGAGCAAGAAGATCGCCGAGGGCACCGGAGCCCTCGTCCTCGATGTGAAGGTCGGCAGCGGCGCCTTCATGAAGGAACTCGGCGAGGCCCGCGAGCTGGCGCGCACCATGGTCGAACTCGGCACCGACGAAGGGCTGCCCACGACGGCCCTGCTCACCCGCATGGACAGCCCGCTCGGGCGCACGGCGGGCAACGCGCTCGAGGTCCGGGAGGCCGTCGAGGTGCTCGCCGGCGGCGGACCCGACGACGTCGTCGAGCTGACCCTGGCCCTGGCCCGCGAGATGCTCGCCGCCGCCGGTGTCGACGATGTCGATCCCGCCGACCGACTGCGCGACGGCACCGCAATGGACCGGTGGAACGCGATGATCGCCGCCCAGGGCGGCGACCCCGCGGCGCCGTTGCCGGTCGCGACCCACACCGAGACCTTCCACGCCGACGCGGACGGGGTGGTCTCCGAACTCGACGCGTACAAGGTCGGTATCGCCGCCTGGCGGCTCGGAGCCGGTCGCGAACGGCAGGGTCAGGACGTGCAGCCCGGGGCCGGTATCGAACTGCACGCGGTCCTCGGTGATCGCGTCCGCGCGGGGCAGCCGATCGCGACGCTGCACACCGACACCCCGGGACGTATCCCCGACGCGCTCGCCGCCCTCCGCGGCGGTGTCCGAATCTCCGACACGGCCCCCGTTCGGCAGCCGCTCGTGATCGAACGGATCCGGGCGTAGGGGCTCGGTGGCCGGAGACCGAGCGGAACCGGCCGCCGCCGACTACCGTCCCGATCATGAACGGCCGTCTGACTCCCGAACTCGTTCGCACCGCACCCAAAGTGGTCCTACACGATCACCTGGACGGCGGACTCCGTCCCCGGACGGTCCTCGAACTCGCGGACGCGTGCGGGTGGTCGTTGCCCGCGGACACCGAAGCGGATCTCGCCCGCTGGTTCCGCGAATCCGCCGACAGTGGGTCGCTCGAGCGCTATCTCGAGACCTTCGAGCACACCGTCGCCGTGATGCAGACGGCAGAAGGACTCGAACGCGTCGCACGCGAGTGCGTCCTCGACCTCGCCGACGACGGCGTGGTGTACGCCGAGGTGCGGTTCGCGCCCGAGCAGCACCTGGAGAAGGGACTGTCTCTGGACGAGGTCGTCGAGCGCGTCCTCGAAGGCTTCCGAGCCGGGGAATCGGAGGTGGCCGCCGGTGGTCGTCGCATCCGGGTGCGCTGCCTGCTCACTGCGATGCGGCACGCTGCACGCTCGTTGGAGATCGCCGAACTCGCCGTGCGCTTCCGGGACCGCGGCGTGGCGGGATTCGACATCGCCGGCGCCGAAGCGGGCAACCCGCCCAGCCGTCATCTCGACGCCTTCGAGTACACCCGCGCGGCCAACGCGCACTTCACGATCCACGCCGGTGAGGCGTTCGGGCTCCCGTCCATCCACGAAGCGGTCGCCTTCTGCGGCACCGACAGACTCGGCCACGGTGTGCGCATCGTCGACGACATCGAAGTGCACGACGACGGAACCGCCACTCTGGGCCGGCTCGCGAACTACATCCGCGACAAGCGCATCCCCCTCGAACTGTGCCCGTCGTCGAACGTGCAGACCGGCGCGGTGCGCACGCTCGCCGAGCATCCCTTCGACCTGCTGGCCCGCCTGCGCTTCCGCGTCACCGTCAACACCGACAACCGGTTGATGAGCGACACCACGATGACGCAGGAGATGGTGCGGCTCGTCGAGACCTTCGACTACAGCTGGGTCGACCTCGAACGGTTCACGATCAACGCGATGAAGTCGGCCTTCCTCCCGTTCGACCAGCGACTGGAACTGATCGACGACGTCATCAAGCCTGGATACGCCGTCCTCGTCGGGTAGAGACCGCGACCCGCAGATACCTCTATGGGTGCGCGGGGCGGGAAATGGTCATCGGAGCGCGTTACAACGCGCTCTTGTGACCACTTCGCGCGCCGGAGTGCCCAAGTGGAGCTGCCGTCAGTGCCGACCCGACGCGACGCGCGTCAGTGCCGACGCAGTCGCGCTTCGAACTCGCGCTCGAGCTCGCGCCAGGCGAGGGATTCGGTGTCGAACGGCGGCTTGGGTGCCGTGCGTCCCGAGTCGGGTTCGATCACGTGGTTGACGAACCAGCCGAGTTCCGTGGACGCGGCGAGCGCGGCCTCCGTCGAGTCATCGTCCGCGAAGTTCGCTGCGTCGACGAACAACTCGACCGCGAGTTCGAGCTGGTCGGGGTCGACGGCCGCAACACCCTGAGCGATGTCGTCGGCGATCCCGGTGAGCACATAGACGTTGTCGTCGGTGACCGTCACGTCGAGCGATCCGTCGACGGCGGCGAGCTGGATCTCCGTGTACGGCTCGAGCGTCGCGAGGTCGTGGTCGTGGTTGTCGGCGAGGTGGCGGGCCAGCGCGCGCTCGGACGGGAAGACGTCGATCGTGCCGTCGTGGCCGAGGAAGACGGCGTCGTCGTTCACGTAGCACCGCAGCGAGTACCAGGTGCCGTCGGTCGTGATGATCCGGACGGGATCGATGCCGACCCGGGCCCAGAACTCGTAGCCGTCGTCCTCGTCATCGGTGTCGATGAACTCGTACTCGTCGTCGGCGTCGACGTCCTCGACCGTGTCGTCGGCCTCGACCTCGTTCTCGTCGACCGCGACGAGCTCGGATTCGATCTCGGCGACCACGGCAGCATCGACGTCGGGAGTGGAGATCACGGCGTCGAGCGCGTCGATCACGCCGTCCCAATCCTGCGCGACCGCGGTCCCGACGCGATTCCACAGGTCGAGGCCCTCACGCGTGCGGAAGGCCGAGACACCGTGCTGCAACAGGAGGTCGATCTCCTCGCGTTCGAAGAACTTCGTCACGACGTCGAGATCGCAGACGTCGCCGAGGATGCTCACGATGTCGAAGGTGTCCTGCAGCTCGGACACCGACACGGGATCCGGATCGTCGGCCACGAGTTCGGGGACGCCGACGAGGTCGTAGGTGTGCGGTTCGTCGGGTTCGAACTCCGAGGCCGCAAGCTTGGACACGATCGGCCACGCCTCGTGCTCGACGAGGTCGTTGTCGGCAGCCGAACGCACGAACGCGACGAGCTCGGGGACCGACGGGAAGGCGTACAGATCGTCGCCGTGGCCGAGGAATGCCTCCCACTCGTCGTCGCCTTCGCGCCAGCGCGGCGCCCAGAGCGTCACGAGGTTGCCGTCGGTGAGACCGAGCTCGATCGGGACGATGTCTCCAGCCATGGCGCGAAGCCTAGCCATGTCGGCGCCGAGAATATAGCCGGGGGCGGCTCGCTATCGGTTTCATCGCGTTACCGGACGGTCGCCGACGGTGACCGGGTGGTGACCGACGGCGACCGGACCGGCGTCGCTCGCGTCGAGGGCCGCGCGGAGCTCGTCCATCGCGGAGACGCGCGCGGCAGCGGCCTGCCGTGCGGCGTCGTGCACGGTCGCGAGAATCACCGCGGCCAGTTCGCGGGGGTCGGTGCCGCCGATCGGCTCGGCCAGCTCGAGTCCTTCGAGCGCTCCCGAACCGTCCACACGGGCGGTCACGCGTCCGTCGGGACTGCTCGCGGTGCCCCGGACCGCGCCGAGCCTCTCCACCGTGCGTTCGAGCGCATCGAGCCGGACGTGGGCTCGGTCGACGATCGCCTCCACCATCGGTTCGCTCATCGAACGAGACTTCCACGACGATCGGTCGGTCCGTCCGCCAGGTCGGCGCGGGACGGCAGCCGCATCCGGTCGAGGATCTCGCGGGGGACACCTTCGGCGGCGAGGCGTTCGCCGCGGACCACCGCGGCCTCGAGAGCGGCCTGCCGGTTCAGGGCGAGGATCTGATCGGCCAGTTGCCGTGCTCCGTAACGTAACTCGCGGGGGTCGATGCGAAGGTCCACGGGTAGTCCACCGTCCGTCGTGCGCACCGAGATCGTCCCGGCCCGGTTGTGGGCGGTGGCCGTGATCGGTTCCGTCGTTGTGCTGTCCATATCGGGTTGGACGCAGCGCGAGTCCGGCCGGTTCCCGCCCGGTGCGGAGATTCTCCGGAATCAGCCGGCGGTCGGGCGGTAGACACCGTGGAAGGCCATTCCACCGTTGCTGGTGCGCATCGGCGTCACGGAGACGGGGTCGCCCGCCTCGACCATGAGGCCGTTGCCCACCACCATCGCCACGTGCCCGTCCCACACGACGAGGTCTCCGGGCAGGGCGGCCGCAGGATCCACCCGTGTGCCGACGTCCTGTTCGTGGGCCAACCGCGGCAGTTCGACCCCGGCCTGCGCGTAGGCGTACTGCGTCAGTCCGCTGCAGTCGAGGCCGGAGCCGGGACTCGTGCCGCCCCACACGTACGGGGTGCCCTGCTGGGCGAGGGCGTGACGCACCGCTGCCGCAGCGGTCTCGTTCGGTGCCAGGCTGACGCTGCCGTCCGGAAGCCGCACCTCCACGCCCGTCGAGAGCCCTCCACCGAAGGTGTGGAGCGAACGTGGCTCGTCGCCGGCCGGGTCGGGGCCGGGATGGTGGCCGGAGTCGATCGGGGGAGCGGAGGGCTCGGGTGGAAGGAGTGCGGACGCCCGATCGGTCAGCTCCGCGAGCGTTCCGGTCACCTGTGTCAGCACGTCCAGCCCGGCGACGAGGTGGTCGATCGCCACTGCGAGGAGCGCGAGCTGCCCCTGTGGAAGCGACGTCGCGGGTGCGGCCTGCTCGGCGAAGGTGACGAACGAGTCGACGAGGCGAGCGATCTCGGCCGCACCGGTGACCACCGTGACGGTCGCCTCGAGCGCGATCCCGGCCAGTGCCGACCCACGATCGGCCGCCGCGAGGACGTCGGCGAGGACCTGCTCGGCACTCGCGATCGCCTGCGAGGCGGCCGGGCCACCCCAGGCCCAGGCGAGCTCGGCGACAGCGTCGCGCCCGGTCGCATGTACCTCCTCGGCCCACTGCGCACCGATGCGCACCATCTCGCCCGGATCGACGCCGGGTGGCAGCGCGGTGCCGAACGCGTCGAGCAGGCCGGTCAGCGGAGCGACGAGCAGATCCCCTCCGATCACAGTGACTCCACGACGGAGTCGAGTCGTGCGGCGGTGTCGTCGGTGGTGTGCTCGTAGGCGGCCGCGGAGGCCTTCGCGGCGTCTCCCATTCCGCCGAGCAGGTCGCCGAGCCGGCCGAGATCGCGCACGTGCGCGGAGTGGGTCGCGGTGAGAGCGGCGAGCACGGGTGCCCCGATCGGACCCAGTGCGGCGCTCAGCGTCGAGGGGTCGCCGTGCCGTGTCCGTTCGGCGGCCTCGTGCAGGCGCGCGGCGAGTTCGACGGCGTCGTCGCCGAACCTCCCGACGGCACTCGTGTCGATCCGTATCGCGTCCCTACCGGAGTTCTCGGTCACCTCGTCGCCTCTCGCGTCGTTGATGTGGGATTCGGCACCTTCGGAGGGTTCCGTCCCTGCCTGGTTCGACGCACCCGACTGCCGATCGGTTCCGTCGTTCTATCCTTCGGACATGGATTCGCTCGTCGTCGACCATCCGCTCGCTGCTTCGCTCCTGACCATCCTTCGCGACGAACGCAGCGACAACGCTGCCTTCCGGCACGCGTTGAGGCGGCTCACCCAGATGCTCGTCTACGAGGCGGTGCGCGATGCGCCCACCGAGACGTTCGACGTCAAGACGCCGGTCGCGGTGACGACGGGGGTACGGTTGCAGCAGCCTCCGCTGCTCGTCCCGGTTCTTCGCGCCGGCCTCGGCATGGTCGAACAGGCCCACGCCCTGATTCCCCAGGCGCAGGTCGGTTTCGTCGGTCTCGCTCGTGACGAGAAGACCTTCGAGCCGGTGCCCTATCTGGAGTCGTTGCCGGAGGACCTGTCGGGTCTTCCCGTCTTCGTGCTCGACCCGATGCTCGCGACCGGGGGGTCGATGGTGCACACCCTCGACATCCTCGCCCAGCGCGGTGCCACGGATATCACCGCGATCTGTGTGGTCGCGGCGCCGCAGGGCGTCGAGGCCCTTGCTGCCTCGGGTCATCCGGTCCGGTTGGTCACGGCGTCGGTCGATGAAGGTCTCAACGAGAACAAGTACATCGTGCCGGGTCTCGGCGATGCGGGGGACAGGCAGTTCGGGCCGCGATAAACCGCGCGTCGTGTGTTACTCGTGTGACTGACGATACGGATGTGACACCCGACCGCAGTCATCTCGTTATCGAAAAACAACCCGCAGGTCTCGATTTCTTCTTACGCTCGGTGTGCTCCGTGTGAAGTCCACTGCGTAGGTACAGCCGGAGATGGGGTCGGCGGAATGGCAAGAATCTTCTCCCGCAATCTGATTCGTGGAAGTGTCAGAGCGGCTTCGGTGGGCGCGGTCGCCGTCCTCGCCGCAGTGACGAGTCACGGCACGGCTGCGGCTGCTGTCGACAACTCGCGTATCCTCCCGTTGGACGGAGGGCACGCGATCTAAGTGATCCAGGCCGACACCTCGACACAGTCGGTGCCGCCGCTCGACAGCTCACCGCTGAGTGTCGAGTTCTTCCACGACGAGATTGCTACCGTTCGGATCACCGGTCCGAATGCGGCGAACTTCGTCGGGACGGCGGTGGAGGTCGGTTTCCAGGTCGGCTACCCGGTCGCGCTGCCGGGGGCGACGGTCACCGTCATCACTCCGAGCCTGTCCTGGGGTGTGGACAACGGTGCGGCCATCGGCCTCTCGCTCGACAACGAAGGTGGTGCCTCGCTCGATCTCGGCCTGGAGGCGGGTGGTTCGCTCAGCGGCGACATCATCCCGTCCCAGGAGATCGAGATCCCGCTCGAGCCGGGCGGCATCACGTCCGTCCCGATCGTCGAGGGCTTCGAGTTCGACGGCAGCTCGACGACCATCCGGATCGCCGGCGTGCACGGCTCGGTCTCGGGAGCCATCGGGCCGGTGATGATCCGTCCGTACCTGAAGGCTGTCACCGCCGACCGGAACACCGTCGTCACTTACGGTGTGCCGCAGCAGGTTTGATTGCAGCAGCAGGTCTGATCGAATCGGGTCCTGGCCCGGCCGGATCCGGCCGGGTCAGGGGTTCTCGTCACCGAGCGAGGCCGCCCATCCGCGCAGGGCGTCGAGTATCGCTTCCGCCGCCGGGCGGTCCCGCTCCGTGACCACCTCCAGGTAGACCTTGAGCTTCGGTTCGGTGCCCGAGGGGCGCACCACCACGCGCACCCTCGGCCCGCCCGCGACGTCCTCGCGACTCTCGAAGACGAGAGCGTCGGTGTGCATCGGTCCCGGGCTCTCGGCGAGATCGGTCGCGGTCACCTCCAGACCCGCGAGGGTCGTCGGCGGCTCCGCACGCAGTCGCGTCATCACGGTGCCGATGCGCTGCAGGTCGTCGACGCGGATCGACACCTGATCGCCGACGTGGACACCGAGTTCGCGATGCAGGTCGTCGAGTGCGTCGAGCAGTGTCCGGCCGGCCTGCTTCAAATCGGCCGCGTAGTCGGCGACCATTACGGCGGTCGCGATGCCGTCCTTGTCGCGCACAGCGTCCGGATCGACGCAGTGCCCGATCGCCTCCTCGTACGCGTAGACGAGGCCGTCACCGGCGCGGGCGAGCCACTTGAAACCCGTGAGCGTCTGCGCATATCGCGCGCCGCGTGCGGTCGCGAGTCGCCCCAGCATGGTCGACGAGACAATGGTGGTCGCGACCAGTGAGCCGGGCGGTGACGACGCGAGGATCCGGTCGCCGAGCAGGACCCCGGTCTCGTCGCCGCGCAGCATCGTCCATCCCCGCGGGCCCGGGACACCGACGGCGCAACGATCGGCATCGGGATCGAGCGCCAGGGCGATGTCGGCGTCGACCTCGGCCGCCAGCGCGAGCAGAGCCTCTGTTGCGCCCGGTTCCTCGGGGTTGGGGAAGGCGACGGTGGGAAACGCCGGGTCGGGTGCGAACTGGGACGCCACGACGTGGATGTCGTCGAATCCCGCGGAACGCAGGGCCGCGACTGCCGTCTCGCCGCCGACACCGTGCAGTGCCGTCAGGGCGATGCGCATGCCTCGGTGCGGTGAGCGGGGGAGCGACGCGACCCGGGCGAGATAGCGGTCGACGAGGTCGTCACCCGACGGCGCGACCGGCATCCGGGGCACGTCCGCGGCGGAACCGACGGCGTCGATCGCCGTTTCGATCTCCCGATCGGCGGGTGCGGCCAGTTGCGCTCCGTCGGCGAGATAGACCTTGTACCCGTTGTCGGCGGCAGGATTGTGCGATGCCGTGATCTGCACGCCCGCAACGGCGCCCAGCGCCCGTACCGCGAAGGCGGTCACCGGGGTGGGGAGCGGCTCTCCGAACGCGACGACCTCGAAGCCGGCCGCGGCGAGAACCTCTGCCGCGGCGGTGTGGAATTCCGCTGAGCCCGTACGGGCGTCGCGGCCGACGACGACGGTACCGTCGCCCTGCCCGTTCGCCTCGAGCCACGCCGCGAGTCCGGCGGTGGTGCGGACGACGACGGGTACGTTCATGCAGTCCGGTCCGTCGCCGACCGGGCCGCGCAACCCCGCGGTGCCGAATCGCAGCGTCACAGCCGGGCCGCCAGATCGCGCAGAAG
The DNA here is from genome assembly GCF_000801125.1 of Rhodococcus sp. Chr-9. NCBI lineage: Bacteria > Bacillati > Actinomycetota > Actinomycetes > Mycobacteriales > Nocardiaceae > Rhodococcus > Rhodococcus sp. Chr-9. The sequence goes on along the minus strand of NZ_JTIZ01000071.1, from coordinate 153,048 downwards.
ATCGCCCATCCGGGTCGCGGCCGCACGACCCGCGGCCAGTACCTCGGTGTGGTCGAGGGGAGCGCCGGTGATGCCGGCCGCGGCGTTGGTCACCAGCGAGACCGCGAGCACGCGCGCTCCGGCCGCGCGCGCCGCGATGGTCTCGTGGACCGTGGACATGCCGACGAGGTCGGCGCCGAGGGTGCGCAGCATCCGGATCTCCGCCGGGGTCTCGTAGTGCGGCCCGGGCAGACCGGCGTAGACCCCTTCGCGCAGCGACGGATCGATCTCGCAGGCGAGTGCACGAAGATCCGGCGAGTAGGCGTCGACGAGGTCGACGAACTGGGCACCCACCAGCGGCGAGCGACCGGTGAGATTGAGGTGGTCCGAGATGAGAACCGGTTGTCCCACGGAGAACTCGGGATCGATGCCGCCCGCCGCATTGGTGAGGACGACGGTGCGGGCACCCGCTGCGACTGCCGTGCGCACGGGATGGACGACGCGGGCGAGGTCGTGCCCCTCGTAGGCGTGGATGCGGCCGGCGAGGACGAGGACGGCGTTGTCACCGGCGCGCACGGAGTGGATGTTACCGGCATGCCCTGCCGCCGTCGGCGGTGCGAAGCCGGGCAGCTCGCTCATCGGGATCGTGGCGACGGGGATGCCGAAACTCTCGACTGCGGCCCGCCAGCCGGACCCGAGGACGACGGCGACGGAGTGTTCGGCGACCCCCGTCCGTTCGGCGAGAGCGGCGGCTGCGGCGTCGGCGGCCGCGGTGGGGTCGAAGACGTGATCGGGTTCTCCCATGGCATCGGACCCTAATCGCTCACAGCTTGTTACTCGTGGGTAAGTAGGCGCGGTATGCTGACGCGCATGCCTTACCTCGAACGTGACGGCGACGTCTTCGTCCTGCATCTCGGTGACCGTGACGCGGAGGTCTCCGANCCCCGATCGTCTCGCCGCGATCCACTCCCTCCTCGACGAGGTGGAAGCGCACGACGGACCCGCCGCCCTCGTGACCGCGGCGACCGGAAAGTTCTGGAGCAACGGACTCGACATCGACTGGGTCGGCGCGAACCTGCCGGATCTGCCGGGCTATCTGGACTCCGTCCACGCCCTCTATGTGCGGCTGCTCACCTTCCCGGCGGCGACGGTCGCGGCCGTGCAGGGGCACGCCTTCGGTGCCGGCGCGATGCTCGCGCTCGTGCACGACTTCCGGGTGATGCGCGGCGACCGCGGCTACTGGTGTCTGCCCGAGGTGCAGCTGAACATGCCGTTCACCGTCGGGATGTCCGCGCTGATCCGTTCCCGCCTGCCGATCCAGACGGCGGTCGAGGCCATCACCACCGGCCGTCGCTACGGCGGTGAGGACGCCGTGGCCGCGGGCATCGCCGAGCAGGCCGTCACCGGTGACGCCGTGCTCTCAACGGCGGTCGAGCGCGCAGCGGCGCTCACCGCCACCCGCGGGCCGAATCTGTCGGGCATCAAGCGCGGTCTGCACGCGCCGCTGATCTCGGCACTGGAGATCCGGACCGACGCGTCGAACTTCCGGTTCGGCTGATCGCCCCGCCGCGAAGTCGACGAACCGGTCGTACGCGCCGATCGATCGGGACGCGGTGAGCATGACAGACTGGACCCCGTGACGACCGACTACGCCACGGCGATCGAGGCTGCTTCCGACACCCTCGTCGGCCTGTCGCATTCCATCCACGCCGAACCGGAACTCGCGTTCGAGGAACACCGGAGCGCCGCGAAGATCGTCGAGGTGCTGCGCGACCACGATTTCGAGGTCACCACCGGCATCGCCGACCTGCCCACCGCCTTCGATGCGCGGTTCGGCAGCGGCGAACTCGTCCTCGCGTTCTGCGCCGAGTACGACGCACTGCCGGGCATCGGGCACGCGTGCGGCCACAACATCATCGCGGCGTCGGCCGTGGGCGCCGGGATCGGTCTCGCTGCGCTCGCCGACGAACTCGACGTGACCGTCCGCGTCGTCGGAACCCCCGCGGAGGAAACCGGCGGCGGCAAGGTCCTCATGCTCGAACGCGGCGTCTTCGACGGCGTCGGTGCGGCGATGATGGTGCATCCCGGCCCGTTCGACATCACCGGGGCGACGTCGCTCGCCCTCGCCGACATCGCCGTCGAGTACGACGGCCGCGAGGCGCACGCCTCCGCGGCCCCCGAATACGGGCTCAACGCTGCCGACGCTGCGACCGTCGCCCAGGTCGCGGTCGGACTGCTGCGGCAGCACCTGCATCCCGGGCAACAGATCCACGGCATCGTCGCGCAGGGCGGGACGGCACCGAACATCGTGCCCAGCCACACCGAACTGCTGTACTACCTGCGGGCCGGGACGAGCGAACTCCTCGACGACCTCGTCGACCGCGCACGCAACTGCTTCGCCGCCGGGGCGCTGGCCACCGGATGCAACCACCGGATCCGGACGGTCTCGCCGACCTATACCGAACTCACTCCCGATCCGTGGCTGGTGCAGGCATATCGTGAGGAGATCATCGATCTCGGGCGCCGACCGCTGCCCGTCGAGGAGGAAGGAGCGCGCCCCCTGGGCAGTACCGACATGGGAAACGTGACGAACGTGGTGCCGGGAATCCATCCGGTCATCGGACTCGACTCCGGTGGCGCGGTGACACATCAGGCTGCATTCGCGGCCGCGTGTGTCACCGAGTCCGCCGATCGGGCAGTACTCGACGGAGCGCGTGCGCTCGCAGCGACCGCCGTACGCGCGGCGACCGATCCGGTCCACCGGGCACGGCTCCTCGAACAGGCCGGCCGTCGATGAACCCCTACGTCGAGAAGTGGTTGGACCGCCACACCGAGGACCTCTCGCTCTGGCGCCGTCACATCCATGCGAATCCCGAACTCGCCCGGCAGGAGTACGCCACCACCGAGTTCGTCGCGAAGCACCTGCGCGCGGCCGGACTGGAGCCGAAGGTCCTGCCTCGCGGCACCGGCCTGATCTGCGATCTCGGTCCGACCGGCGGACCGCGCATCGCCCTGCGTGCAGACATGGACGCCCTGCCGATGCAGGAGGCCACCGGCCTGCCGTTCGAATCCACCGTCCCCGGTGTCTCGCACGTGTGTGGGCACGACGCCCACACCACCGTCGTGCTCGGTGCAGGTCTGGCGCTGGCCTCGATGCCCGAATTGCCGATCGGTGTCCGGCTGGTCTTCCAGCCCGCGGAGGAGGTCATGCCGGGCGGGGCGCTCGACGTCGTCGCGGCGGGCGGACTCGACGGGGTCGCGCGAATCTTCGCCTTGCACTGCGACCCGCGTCTCGAGGCGGGCAAGGTCGGTATGCGGGTCGGGGCGATCACCTCGGCGGCCGACACTGTCGAACTCGTCCTCGACTCACCCGGTGGGCACACCTCCCGGCCGCACCTGACCGGCGATCTCGTCTACGGCCTCGGTGCCGTCATCACGGGTCTTCCCGGCATGCTCAGCCGTCGCATCGATCCGCGCACCGGCACCGTCATGGTGTGGGGTGCGGTCAGCGCCGGCAAGGCACCGAACGCGATCCCGCGCACCGGCATGCTCGCGGGCACCGTCCGCACCGGCGACCACGACACCTGGCAGCTGCTCGAACCGATGGTCCGCGAGATCGTGCACGGTCTGCTCGCGCCCACCGGTGTCAGCTACGAACTGAACTATCGCCGCGGCGTGCCGCCGGTGGTCAACGACGAGGTGTCGGCGCGCATGTTCGAGGACGCGATCCGCGCGACCGGCCCCGACGCCCTCGCGGACACCCCACAATCCGGTGGGGGAGAAGACTTCTCGTGGTATCTCGAACACGTCCCCGGCGCCATGGGGCGGCTCGGGGTGTGGCCGGGGGTCGGGCCCGAACTCGACATCCACCAGCCCACCTTCGATCTCGACGAGCGGGCGCTGGCCGTGGGTGTGCGGGTGATGACGAATCTGGTTCTCGGCGCTGCGTGACGCAGCCCGAAATAAGCTCAGGCTTACCTGAACGGTAGGATGTGTGAGCTCACCCATACCAGGAGGAATCGATGTCCCTTCGACACCGGATCGGCGCAGGGCTGACGGCAGCCACGCTCGTCGCCGTTCTCGCCGTTCTCGCCGCGTGCAGCGACAGCGGCTCGGACGACACCACCCCGGACGCTTCGAACGGGGAGGCGCTCACGCTCTATTCCGGGCGTAGCGAGAACCTGGTGGGCCCGCTCGTCGAACAACTCGAAGGCACTCTCGGTTTCCCGATCGACGTCGTCTACGGCGGCACGCCGGAGATCACGGGCAAGCTCGTCGAAGAAGGTGCCGCATCGCCCGCCGATGTGGTCTTCAGCCAGGATGCCGGCGCGCTCGGTCTGCTCGACCGTTCGGGTCTGCTCGAGCAGCTGCCCGCGAGTGTGACGAATCAGGTGCCCGAGAACTACCGCGCGGAGGACGGCACCTGGGTCGCCACCTCTGCACGGGCTCGCGTCCTGGTCTACAACGACGACAAGGTGCAGCCGCAGGACCTGCCGAGCGGGATCGACGGGCTCCTCGACCCGAAGTGGAAGGGCCAGGTGGGCTTCGCGCCGACCAATGCGTCGTTCCAGTCGTTCGTGACCGGACTCCGTGTCTCCCGGGGCGAGGACGGTGCCCGCGAATGGCTCGAGGCGTTCAAGGCCAACGAACCGGTCGCCTTCGAAGGCAACGGACCTCTCATGGAGGGCGTCGACACCGGCCAGGTGACCCTCGGCCTCACCAATCACTACTACTGGTACGGGCTCGCGGACGAGAAGGGCGCCGACAACCTTGCCGTGCAGCTCCACTTCTTCGACGCGGGCGATCCCGGTGCCCTGGTGAACATCGCCGGCGCCGCGGTGCTCGCCACTACCGACCAGCGCGAGCAGGCCGAGCAGTTCGTGGCAGCGTTGCTCTCGCCCGAGTCGCAGACCTATTTCGCCGACGAGACCGCGGAGTATCCGGTCGTCGAGGGGACCGAAACCCAGACCGACCTGCGCCCGCTCTCCGAGATCGGGACCTCCGACATCGAACTGGCCGAACTGGCGTCCCTGGCCGAAACACAGGCGCTCCTGCAGGAACTGGAATTCATCTGATCACCCTCGCGACGCCGCGCGTCGGTACCCGACGCGGCCGGCCGATCCTGGCCACGGCCGCGCTGGGTGTTGCCGTGTTCGCGCTCGCACCCGTCGCGCACCTGGTGATGCGCGCGTTCGCGGACGGACCCGAACGGGTCGTCTCGCTCGTGTTCCGTCCACGCACTCTCGAACTGGTGTGGCGCAGCGGCGCGCTCGCCGTGACGGTCACGGTGGCATGCCTGATCCTGGGGCTCGCCGCCGCATGGTTGACGACCCGCACGGATCTCCCCGGCCGTCGCTGGTTCGCGTTGGCCCTGAGTCTGCCCTTGGCGATCCCCTCGTACGTGTCGGGCTTCGTCTGGATCGCCCAGTTCCCCGCGCTCGAAGGTTTCGTCGGTGCTGCCCTCGTCCTGACCTGCGCGTCCTTTCCTTACGTCTATCTGCCTGTGGCGGCGGCACTCGCCTCGGCCGACCCGGGGCTCGAGGAAGTGGCCCGCACTCTCGGCCGGTCCCGGCTGACCGCCATCCTCACCGTCACCTTGCGGCAGGTGTGGCCGACCGCGGCGGCGGGCGGACTGCTCGTCGCGCTCTACACGCTCAGCGATTTCGGCGCCGTCGCATTGATGCGCTACGAAGCGTTCACCCTGGCGATCTACGGAAGTTACCGGGGACTTCTCGATCGCACGCCCGCCGCTGTCTTCGGCCTCGTGCTGGTCGCGATCGCCGTGGTGCTGACGGTCGCCGAACGGAGCGCGCGCCGCGGCGCCACCGCGCGGATCGGATCCGGTACCGCGCGCACGGCCGAACCCGTGATGCTCGGCTCACGGCGATGGCCGGCGATCGGCTTCCTCGCCGCTCTGCTCGTCGTGAGCGTGGGAGTTCCGGTCGCGGGCCTGGCCCGCTGGTTGTGGAGGTCACAGCAGATCGCGGTCGACTGGTCCGGTATCTGGACCGCCACCACCTACACTCTGTGGGTGTCCGCGCTCGGTGCGTTGCTGACCACGGTGCTCGCACTTCCGGTGGGCATCTACGCCGCACGGTCGCGCTCCCGATTGTCGCGCTTCACCGAGAGCGCCGCCTACATCGGCTTCGCGCTGCCCGGCATCACCGTCGGTCTGGCGCTCGTGTTCTTCGGCATCCGACTGCTCCCGCAGTGGTATCAGCAGACCCCGATGCTGGTGATCGCCTACGCGGTCCTGTTCCTCCCTCTCGCGGTGGGGTCGATCCATGCGGCAATCGCCGCGATCCCCCGGGGTCTCGAAGATGCGTCCGCGACTCTCGGTTCCGGACGATTGCTCACCGGACTGCGGGTGACGATCCCGATCGCCGCACCCGGCGTGGTCGCCGGTGCGGCATTGGCATTCCTGACCATCGCCAAGGAACTGCCTGCGACGCTGCTGCTCGTCCCCATCGGGCACGACACCCTCGCGACTGGGATGTGGCGACATACCGAAACCCTCGCGTACGGCTCGGCAGCACCCTATGCGGTGATCCTCGTCCTCATCGCGGCACTGCCGTCGCTCGTGCTGGGACGTCTGTTGCGCGGCCGGGTCGGCGCGGAAAGTGGAGGCGAAGAGTGACCGGTCTGACCATCGAGAATGTATCCGCGCGATACGGCGCCGCCGAAGTCGTCACCGATGTGACCCTCGACGTGCCGCGCGGCGATCTGCTCGCCGTCCTCGGACCGTCGGGTGGCGGCAAGACCACGCTGTTGCGAGTGGCGGCTGGGCTGCATCCCGCAGCGTCGGGACGGATCTCCGTGGACGACGTGACCGTGACCGACGTGCCACCCGAACGTCGCGGGGTGGGCCTCGTGCCACAGGAAGGCGCGTTGTTCCCGCATCTGAACGTGGCGCGCAACATCGGCTACGGTCTGGGGCGAGCGAACCGGCCGTGGCGCGGAGGTGCGCGGGAGGAACATCGACGCCGGGTCGAGGAGCTACTGGATCTCGTCGGTCTTCCGCGAGTCGGGCACCGTAAGCCGAGCGCGCTCTCCGGCGGGCAACAGCAGCGGATCGCTCTGGCTCGTGCACTGGCACCGCGACCGTCCGTGGTCCTGCTCGACGAGCCGTTCAGCGCGCTCGACGCCGGTCTGCGCGCGAGTCTGCGCGCGGATGTCCGTACGCTGCTGCGCGAACAGTCGGTCGCGGCGGTGCTCGTGACCCACGACCAGACGGAGGCCTTGGCCATGGCCGACAGGCTGGCGGTGATGCTCGACGGCCGGATCGCCCAGGTGGGCTCGCCCGAGGAGGTCTACGGGAGGCCGGCATCCGTCGCGGTGGGCGAGTTCGTGGGGGAGGCGATCGTACTCGAGGCCGAGGCGTTCGGCGACTGCGCGCAGACCCCGCTCGGGAAGGTTCAGCTCGTCTCACCCGGACACGGCGTGGGCCGCGTCCTGCTGCGACCGGAACAGATCGAAGTCGGGGCAGCGCCGACGAAGTGCCCTGCTGCCGGATCGTTCACTGTGCGCGACACGGCATTCGGCGGCGCACACAGCGAAGTGCGGGTCGAGGGGATGGGAATCGCCGTCCGTGCCCTGTGCACCACCCTGCACGGTCTGCAGGCGGGCGACCCGGTGACGGTGAGCGTCCGGCGACCGGTGCCCTTCTATCCCGGAGGGTAGGAAGGCCGGCGTCTAGAAGCCGTCGGGACGCCCCGGACCCACATTGCGACTGTTGCGGGTACGCAGATCCCGAACGTATTCGGCGGGGGCCCCGGCGATCTCGGCCGCGTCGGCCATCACGCCCAGATAGCGTGCCGACGGCAGGCCGCCCTCGTATCCGTCGACGACGTACAGCCACGCGAGGACCGGACCGTCGGCCGTGTCGACGCGCACGCGGATCTTGCGGTGGAAACCGAGTTCGGCTCCCTCCCAGCGGTCGAGGCTGCGTTCGTCGTCCTCCGGCACGTCGTAGAGCACGACGAACACCTTCGCGTCCGAATCCTCGACGACCGTCGCGAGGGCGCCCTCCCAGCCGATGTCGGCGCCGGCGAAGGTCAGTCGCCAACCGTGCAACCACCCGGTTCCCGCCATCGGCGAATGCGGGCAGCGCGTCAGCATCTGCTCCGGATGCATGTTGGACCCGTAGGCGGCGTAGATCGGCACGAGGATAAGGCTAACCCGTCGTCCACCGGAGTCGTCGGAGGGGCGGCGCAGGGACGGACGAGGAGTTATCGGGGGCCGTTGCGTGCCGGGTCCACCGGTCCCTGTGCGCGAGGTGGGGGCATTGGCATAGCGTTGAGACCACGTGTGTGCCCACCAGGCGCTCACGTGCAGCCCGACCCGGCACCCTTCGGAATCGATACAGAGGAGAACAATGACCCGGATCGTCATCATCGGCGGCGGCCCCGCAGGATACGAGGCGGCGCTGGTGGCATCCCAGTACGGCGCGACGGTGTCACTGATCGATTCGGACGGGATCGGTGGCGCCTGCGTGCTCTTCGACTGCGTCCCCTCCAAGACCTTCATCGCCTCGACCGGCGTGCGCACCGACATGCGCCGCGCCGCCGACCTGGGCATCGAACTCGACCGTGCCGAGGTGTCGTTGCCGCAGGTGCACGGCCGTGTGAAGAGCCTCGCCCGCGCGCAGTCCTCCGACATCCGCACCAAGCTCGAGGCCGCCGGGGTGAAGTTGTTCTCCGGTTACGGCGAACTCGTCGACGCGCAGCCCGGCATGGCCGCCCATCAGGTGCGCGCCAAGCTGCTGACCGGCGAGGAAAAGGTGCTCGACGCCGACGTCGTGCTGATCGCCACCGGCGCGAGCCCGCGTGTCCTGCCGGGCGCGGAGCCGGACGGTGAGCGGATCCTCACCTGGCGTCAGCTCTACGACCTCGAGAAGCTTCCCGAGCACCTCGTCGTCGTCGGTTCGGGTGTCACCGGCGCCGAGTTCGTCTCCGCTTACACCGAGGTCGGCGTGCAGGTCACCGTCGTGTCGAGCCGCGACCGGATCCTGCCGCACGAGGACGAGGACGCGGCTCTCGTGCTCGAGGACGTCCTCACCGAGCGCGGTGTGACCCTCGTCAAGCACGCCCGCGCCGACCGGGTCGAACGCACCGAGGACGGCGTCCGCGTGCTCCTCGCCGACGGCCGCATCGTCGAGGGCAGCCATGTGCTGATGACCGTCGGCTCGGTGCCCAACACCCGGGATCTCGGTCTCGACAGGGTCGGGCTCGAACTCGACCGGGGCGGTTACCTTCCCGTCGACCGCGTCTCCCGTACCGCCGTCCCCGGCATCTACGCCGCGGGCGACTGCACCGGACTGCTGCCGCTCGCGTCGGTCGCGGCCATGCAGGGCCGCATCGCGATCTACCACGCGCTCGGCGAAGGCGTGAGCCCCATCAAGCTGAAAACCGTTGCGGCCGCAGTGTTCACGCGTCCCGAGATCGCCGCCGTCGGTGTCAGTCAGGCGACGATCGACAAGGGCGAGGTGCCCGCCCGCACAGTCATGCTCCCGCTCAACACCAACCCGCGCGCCAAGATGTCCGGCCTGCGGCGCGGTTTCGTGAAGATCTTCTGCCGTCCCGCGACCGGTGTGGTCATCGGCGGTGTGGTCGTCGCCCCGACCGCGTCCGAGCTCATCCTTCCCGTAGCGTTGGCGGTGCAGAACAACCTGTCGGTCAACGACCTCGCGCAGACCTTCTCGGTCTACCCGTCGCTGAGCGGATCGGTCACCGAGGCCGCCCGCCAGCTGATGCGCCACGACGATCTGGACTAGGCACCGGACGGGGCGGGATTCGCGGCGATCCCGCCCTGCTCAGGCCCAGTCGTAGGTGCGTTCGACCGCCTTGTTCCATTCGCCGAACAGGCGCTCGCGTTCGTCGACCGGCATCGCCGGCTCCCACGTGCGGTCCGCGGTCCAGTTGCGGCGGATGTCCTCCTCGTCCTCCCAGAAGCCGACGGCGAGACCGGCCGCGTAGGCGGCGCCGAGTGCGGTGGTCTCGGAAACGGTGGGTCGTACCACCGGCACACCGAGGATGTCGGACTGGAATTGCATGAGCAGATCGTTGGCGACCATGCCGCCGTCGACCTTGAGGGTGCGCAGGTCGACCCCGGAGTCGGCGTTCATCGCCTCGATGACCTCCCGCGTCTGGTAGGCCGTCGCCTCGAGCGCCGCCCGCGCGAGGTGGCCCTTCTCGACGAAGCGCGTCAGGCCGGCGATGACGCCGCGGGCGTCGGGTCGCCAGCGCGGCGCGAACAATCCCGAGAAGGCCGGCACGAAATACGCCCCGCCGTTGTCGGGGACGCTCGTGGCGAGCGCTTCGATCTCGTCGGCGGACCGGATCAACCCGAGATTGTCGCGCAGCCACTGCACGAGCGAACCGGTCACGGCCACCGAACCTTCGAGGGCGTAGACCGCGGGGGCGTCACCTATGCGATAACAGACGGTGGTGATCAAGCCGTGCTCGCTGCGCACCGGGGTCGTGCCGGTGTTGAGCAGCAGGAAGTTGCCGGTGCCGTAGGTGTTCTTCGCCTCGCCGGGGGACAGGCAGCCCTGGCCGAAGGTCGCGGCCTGCTGGTCGCCGAGGATGCCGGCGACCGGGACCCCGGCGAGCGGTCCGCGCTCGCGGGCGTGCCCGTACACCTCCGACGAACTGCGGATCTCCGGCAGCATCGACTCCGGGATGCCGAGTTCGGCACAGATCGCCGGATCCCACTGCTGTGTCCCGAGATTCATCAGCAGCGTCCGGGAGGCGTTGGTCACATCGGTGATGTGCAGTCCGGGGGGCTGACCCTCGTCGCCGACACCACCGGTGAGATTCCACAGGATCCAGCTGTCGATGGTGCCGAACGCGAGGTCGCCGGCCTCGGCGCGCTCTCGGGCACCGTCGACGTTGTCGAGGATCCACCGCACCTTCGGTCCGGCGAAATAGGTCGACAGCGGTAGTCCGGTGATCTCGCGGTAGCGGTCGGGCCCGGCGTCGCCGGCAAGCTCCTCGACGAGCCTGTCGGTGCGGGTGTCCTGCCAGACGATCGCGTTGTACACCGGTTTTCCGGTGGTGCGGTCCCACACCACCGTGGTCTCGCGCTGGTTCGTCAGGCCGATCGCCGCGACGTCGTTGCGTCGCAGATCCGCTTTGGCGAGTGCTGCGGCGCCCACTTCACGGGTGTTGAGCCACAGCTCTTCCGGGTCGTGTTCGACCCATCCCGACCGCGGGAGGAACTGGCGGTGTTCCTTCTGCGCGAGCGAGACGATGCGCCCGTCGTGGTCGAAGATGATGCACCGGCTGGACGTGGTGCCCTGGTCGATCGCCGCGATGAACTGGTTCACAGGTGATCCTCGGGTGAAGGGGACGGCTCGGTTCGGCAACGCTTCCGCTGCGCGCTGCGGGTCCGAAGCTACTACCCTTGATCGGGATACGTCGACGACTCACGGGAGCAGGTGCGGTGACCAACCAATCGGGTGTGCAACTCCTCGGACCGCAACAGCGCGCCGACGCCTGGCGTCGTCTCGCCACCGAACAGTTCGACGTCGTCGTCATCGGCGGTGGTGTCGTCGGGGCGGGAGCAGCGCTCGACGCCGCAACCCGGGGCCTGCGAGTCGCTCTCGTCGAGGCCCGCGACTTCGCGTCCGGCACGTCGAGCCGGTCGTCGAAGATGTTCCACGGCGGCCTGCGCTATCTCGAACAGCTCGAATTCGGTCTGGTGCGAGAAGCCTTGCGCGAGCGCGAACTCGCATTGACGACCCTGGCCCCGCACCTGGTCAGGCCGTTGAAGTTCCTCTTCCCGCTCACCCATCGGGTGTGGGAGCGGCCCTACGTCGCGGCGGGTATCTTCCTCTACGACCGTCTCGGCGGCGCGAAGTCCGTTCCGGCGCAGAAGCACCTGACCCGCTCGGGCGCCCTGCGGATGGTTCCCGGTCTCAAGCGCAATTCGCTCGTCGGCGGAATCCGCTACTACGACACGGTCGTCGACGACGCCCGGCACACCATGACCGTCGCGCGGACGGCCGCGCACTACGGTGCGGTGGTGCGTACGTCGACGCAGGTCGTCGGTTTCCTGCGCGAGGCCGACCGCGTGTCGGGTGTGCGGGTGCGCGACAGCGAGGACGGTTCGGTCACCGAGGTGCGGGCGCACGCGGTGATCAACGCAACCGGTGTGTGGACCGACGAGATCCAGTCGTTGTCGCGGCAGCGCGGCCGATTCCGGGTCCGCGCGTCGAAGGGCGTGCACATCGTCGTGCCCCGCGACCGGATCGTCAGCGATTCGGCGATCATCCTGCGTACCGAGAAGTCGGTGCTGTTCGTCATCCCGTGGGGCAACCACTGGATCATCGGCACCACCGACACCGACTGGAATCTCGACCTGGCGCACCCGGCAGCGACGAAGGCCGACATCGACTACATCCTCGACCACGTCAACCGCGTACTCGTCGTCCCGCTCACCCACGACGACATCGACGGTGTCTACGCCGGTCTGCGACCGTTGCTGGCGGGGGAGAGCGACGAGACGTCGAAGCTCTCGCGTGAGCACGCCGTCGCGCGGGTGGCGCCGGGGCTCGTGGCCATCGCGGGCGGCAAGTACACGACCTACCGCGTCATGGCCGAGGACGCCGTCGATCTCGCAGCCGAGGACATCCCGGCCCGGATCGCGTCGTCGATCACCGAGAAGGTGCCCCTCGTCGGGGCCGACGGGTACTTCGCGCTGGTCAACCAGACCATGCACCTCGCCGAGCAGTACGGCCTGCATCCCTACCGCGTCAAGCATCTGCTCGACCGCTACGGCTCCCTCGTCGAGGACGTGCTGAGTCTCGCGAAGGGCCGGCCCGAACTGCTCGAACCGCTGACCGATGCCCCGCAGTACCTGCAGGTCGAGGTGGTCTACGGTGCGGCTGCCGAGGGCGCTCTGCATCTCGAGGACCTGCTGGCGCGCCGGACCCGCATCTCGATCGAGTACCCGCACCGCGGTCTGCACTGCGCGGAGCAGACGGCTCGGCTGGTCGCTCCGGTCCTCGGCTGGGACGACGCGATGATCGACCGGGAGGTCGCGACGTACCGGGCGCGCGTCGAGGCCGAGATCGAGTCGCAGAACCGACCCGACGACGAATCGGCGGACGCACTGAGGGCGGCGGCCCCCGAGGCCCGGCCGGAGATCCTCGAGCCGGTGCCCATCACCTAGCCGCGGGCGGCGCCTGACGGGGCTCGGTGCGTGGGCACCGCTTCCACGGTCAGTGCGTGAGCACGACCTTCACGACGACCACGATCGTCGCGATCAGAGCCACTCCCACCGCGGCTATCACGGTCCGGTGATTCGGTCTGCGGTTCTGCAACCGGCGCACGACGAACACGGTCGAGCCGATACGGATCAGCACGGCGACCTCGGCGAGGATGTGGGCCGTACGGGGTTCGAGCCAGCCGATCCAGGCCGTGGCGAGCACGAGACAGGGCAACACCGCCGACGACAGGATGGGAACGGAGTCGCGGAGTTCCTCGATGCGTTCGCTACGCGAGAGTTGTTCACCCGAACGAACGGATTGGGCGACGGACTCCGCAAAGACATGGGCGATGAACGTCGAGAGTGCGGTGCCGATCACGATCGCGATCCCGATGTACTCGGGCGAGGTCGTGATGGGGACGAGCGCGGCCAGCACCAGGATGTTGCCGTAGACGTAGGCGCTGATGCGGGAGGCCGCCGACTCCGGGGACAGAGGGCGGCGCCGTCCGGACGACAGGTACGAGGGCGTGGACACCTCGCTAGCGTGACACAGAACGCCCTCGTCGACGCCGCTACCGGAAGGGTGCGTCAGGGTGAAACAGAAGTGGGACGGTGGCGATCCGTCACCTTCGGGCTGACCGCCCGACGGCGCGGCAGCGAACGTCAGGGCCGTGTGCCGGGCCGCCGAACTCACCGAACGGTACTTCTACGAGAGCTTCACCGACCGCGACACCTTCGTCCGCGAGGTCTACGACCACGTCGCCGACCGCGCCCGCGACGCGCTGACCGAGGCGGTACTGTCCGCCCCCACCCTCGGCCGGGCCGAGGCCGCGGTGCGGGCGTTCGTCGAGCTCATGGTCGACGACCCCGCGAAGGGACGCGTGCTCCTCCTCGCCCCGCTGCGCGAACCCACAATCAGTCGGCGCGGTATCGAACTCGCCCCGGCCTTCGTCGCGCTGGTCCGCGACCAACTACCCCCGGGTGGCGACGAGGGACAGCGCCACATGGTGGCCGTGGGTGCCGTCGGCGCCCTCACCAGCCTGTTCATGAGGTACCTCGAAGGCGACCTCGCCGTGTCGCGAGACACCCTCGTCCGGCACTGCGTCGCGCTCGTCGAGGACGCCGGCAGGGCGGCGTGTCTACAGGGCGATCAGGGCGGGGATCCTTCCGGGCGCGGCTGACATCGCGGGCACCGGTAGACCACCCGCTCGGGATCGGTCGCGGTGCCGATCTCGCCGAACCGGATCGGGGTATGGCAGCGTCTGCACGGCTTCCCGCGACGCCCGTAGACCCACAGATTGTGGCCCGGACGACGGTCGCCGGTGGTGATACGGGTCGTCCGGTCGCGGTTCGCGACCAGCAACCGATGCGTGAGGTCGACCCACGCAGCGGGATCCCCGGCCTGCGCGACCGGGGTCCACGGATCGACGCCCCGCAGGAAGCACAATTCGGAGCGGTACACGTTCCCGACGCCGGCCATGATGCGCTGATCGAGCAGGGCCACCCCGATCGGACGGTCCGGGTCGCGCACGAGATTCGCCGCCGCACGCTCGGGATCCCAATCGGGACCGAGCAGATCCGGCCCGAGATGGCCCACGGCGTCGTCCTCCCGGTCACGGGCGAGCACCTCGACGATGCCGAGTTCGAAACCCACCGCCTGCACGTCCTCGGTGCCGAGCACGATGCGCGCCTTGTATCCGGGCTTGCGCCACCGTGTTCCGCGCGGATAGACGTGCCATTCGCCTTCCATCTTCAGGTGCGAATGGATCGAGACGTCGGCGACGCGGACGAGTAGGTGCTTGCCCCGCGAGACCACTTCGTCGACCGTGCACCCGGTGAAATCGGCCGTGGCGAAACGCGGAACACGGAAGTCCGTCTCTGTGAGCACCTTTCCCTCCAGTGCCGTTCGGAGGCGGTGCGCGGCGCGGAACACGGTGTCTCCCTCGGGCACGTCAGAACCTCAGCCGGTAGCCGCGCGGGGTCGCCGAGAATCCCGCTTCGGCAAGATATCCGGCGAACTCGTGCCCATGGATCGTCTCACCGTCGACCTTCTCGACGACGATCTTGTCGACACCACCGCGTTTGACGCTCGCAGCGAGCGACGCGCATGCGCTGCGCAACCGGCCCGGATCGTCGTCGAAGGTGAGCAGCGTGCGTCCGCCGCGTTCGACGAACAGCACGAGCGCCCCGTCGACGAGCACCACGAGTCCACCGGCCTTGCGGCCCGGCCGGTGCCGCGGCGCGTCGTCGTCGGCCGACGACTTCGGCCACGGCAGTGCCGCACCGTACGGGTTGGCCGGATCGCACGCCGCGAGGGTGACGGCCGCGGTCTCCGAGTGCCGGCCCTCGATCGAATCCGAGAACGACCGGAGACGGTCGACGACCGACGGTGTCGAGAACTGCGCTCCGCCCAGCGAATCGACGAAGTAACCGCGGCGGCACCGGCCCGTCTCCTCGAACCGGCTGAGCACCTTGTACATCGTCGCGAATCCGCCGGGCACACCCTCGCCGACGACGACACCGCGGGTGACCACGCCGTACCGCTCGAGCAGCAGCTCGGCGGTGGTGTGTGCGCGGACCGTCGCGTCGGTCTCGCGTTCGGGCAGCATCGACCAGCGCCCGCTCACGGTCGGTGGCCCGGTGCGGCTCGGCAGCGTGGGCCGGGCCCGGTACATCCGGGCGCGCGGCGCCCGGCGCGGGGTGCGGTGGGCACGGGAGGTGTCGCCGATCAGGGCGCGCAGCGGGGCGAGGGTGTCGCCCGCGATATGCCCGCTCCACACCAGCTCCCACAGGGCGTCGGCGACCGTCGTGTCGCTCGCCGTGGTGTGGAGGACGGTGACGGCGTCGACGAGTTGCCGGAAGAAGTACGCGCCGCCGGCCGAGAGCGACTCGAGGATCGCCCGGTGCACCGGCCCCAGCTCGATGTCGTCGACCGGAGCGAGGCTCGCCGGGGCCAGATCGGCCGGATGCAGTGCCACCCAGCCGTCCTTCCCGGAGATGGACCCGGCACCCGACCACAGGACCTCACCGGTCGTGGTGAGTTCGTCGAGCATCGTCGGGGTGTAGTCGCGCACGCGGGGAGCGAGGATCAGCGGTTCGAGGGCGCTCGCGGGCACCGGTACCCCGGCGAGTTGTTCGACGACGGTGAGGACACCGTCGATGCCGTAGAGCGCACTCGTGCCCGGGCCGGTGCCGAGGTGGTGCCAGTCGGGCAGGAATCGTCCGAGGGTCGTGGTGCTGACGGGTTCGACGTCCTGCCGGGCGGCGGCGAGCGACCGGCGCCGCAGCCTTCGGAGCACCTCCGTGTCGCACCATTCCGATCCGCTCGCACCCGGGCGGAATTCGCCTGCCGTGACGCGCTTCTCGGACGCGAGCCGGCCGAGGACGGATTCGACGACCGCCGTGCCCAGTCCGAACCGGGCGGCGGCCTGCGCGGTGGTGAACGGGCCGTGGGTGCGGGCGTGCCGGGCGATCAGATCGCCGAGCGGGTCGGGGACCGGTTCGACGAACACCGTCGGGACCCCGATCGGCAGGGGCACGCCCAGCGCGTCGCGCAGGCGTGAGGCGTCCTCGACCGCCGCCCATCGGTGCTCACCCGCGTACGAGACACGCAACGCGCGGCGTTGCGCTTCGAGATCCTCGATCCAGGACGTCGGGTCGTCGGTGGTGCGCTCGCGCAGCTCGGCCTCGGTGAGCGGACCGAGCAGACGCAGCAGATCGGCGACGCCCTCGGCGTCGCGTGCGCGTCGCTGCGGGGTCAGGCGTTGCAGTTCGTGCTCGGCCTCGGTGATGACGTCGGCGTCGAGCAGTTCGCGCAGCTCGACCCGGCCGAGAAGTTCGGCGAGCAGCGTCGAGTCGAGCGACAGTGCCGCGGCCCGACGTTCGGCGAGCGGGCTGTCGCCCTCGTACAGGAACTCACCCACATAGGAGAACAGCAGCGACGTCGCGAACGGTGAGGCCGTGGGGGTCTCGACCTCCACCAGCCGGATCTTGCGCTGGGCGATGCTGCCGAGCATGTCGCGCAGAGCAGGCAGGTCGTAGACGTCCTGCAGGCACTCGCGCACCGTCTCGAGCAGGATCGGGAAGTCGGGAAAGCGGCGAGCGACGTCGAGCAGTTGCGCCGATCGTTGGCGCTGCTGCCACAGCGGGGCGCGCTTGCCCGGGTTGCGGCGGGGCAGGAGCAGGGCCCGCGCCGCGCACTCCCGGAAGCGGGACGCGAACAACGCGGAGCCGCCGACCTGTTCGGTGACGATGTCGTCGATCTCCTCGGTGTCGAAGACGAAGATCTCCGAGCCGGGCGGGGCGTCGTCGGTGTCGGGCAGTCGGACGATGATGCCGTCGTCGGACGGGGTGGGGTGCGATTCGATGCCGTAGCGTTCGAGCAGCCGCGCGCCCACCGCGAGCGCCCACGGTGCGTGCACTCGCAACCCGAACGGCGAGTGCAGCACCAGCCGCCAGTCGCCGAGTTCGTCGCGGAACCGTTCGACGACGAGTGTTCGGTCGGTGGGCAGGTGACCGGTGGCGGTGCGCTGCTCGTCGAGCAGACGGATGAGATTTCCGGTGGCGTAGTCGTCAAGACCACCTTTGCGGCAGCGGGTCTCGGCGTCCTCCGGCGAGGCGTGGCCCATCTCGCGCAGGAATGCGCCGAGCGCGGCACCGAGTTCGGCGGGTCGACCCTGACTGTCGCCGTGCCAGAAGGGCAACCGGCCGGGCCGGCCGTAGGCGGGGGAGACCAGCACCCGGTCGAAGGTGATCTCCTCGATCCGCCAGCTGGTGGCACCGAGCGCGAAGACGTCACCCACTCGCGACTCGTAGACCATCTCCTCGTCGAGTTCGCCCACCCGCGTGTTCTTCTCGCCGACCATGTACACGGTGAACAGGCCGCGGTCGGGGATCGTGCCGCCGGAGGTGACGGCGAGCCGTTGGGCGCCGGGCCTGCCGATGAGGGTGCCGGCCGTGCGGTCCCATACCACCCGGGGACGGAGCTCGGCGAACTCGTCGGACGGATAGCGGCCGGCGAGCAGGTCGAGGACGGATTCGTAGACGCCGCGGGAGAGCGTCGCGAACGATCCGCTGCGCCGCACCGTGTCGAACCAGTCGTCGACGTCGACGGGTTCGAGGGCCGTGGCCGCGACCGTCTGCTGGGCGAGCACGTCCAGTGGATTCGCCGGGACCTGCAGCGCCTCGATGTGTCCCTCGACCATCCGCTCGACGGTCACCGCGCAGTGCACGAGATCGGTGCGGTGCTTGGGGAACAGCACGCCGCGTGAGGTCTCGCCCACCTGGTGCCCGGCGCGACCGACGCGCTGCAGACCGCTGGCCACCGAGGGCGGAGCCTCGACCTGGATCACGAGATCGACCGCACCCATGTCGATGCCGAGTTCGAGACTCGACGTCGCCACCACGCACCGCAACCGGCCCGACTTGAGATCGTCCTCGATCAGAGCGCGCTGGTCCTTGCTCACCGACCCGTGGTGGGCGCGAGCGAGCACGGGTGCAGCGCCGGCGGTGGTCTCGGTGGGCGATCCGAGCTGCGAAGGCGGTGCGCCCTCGCGGTCCACCTGCTCGCCGAGGCGTTCGGCCTGGATCTCGTTGAGCCGGGCGGTGAGACGTTCGGACAGTCGCCGGGAATTGGCGAACACGATCGTCGACCGGTGCTCGGTGATGAGATCGACGATCTGCTCCTCGACGTGCGGCCAGATCGACCCGGCCTGCGGTGTGGGTGAGAACGATTCCTCGTCGGGCTCGGAAACCCCGAGTTCGGTCATGTCCTCGACCGGTACGCGCACCGCGAGATCCCACGTCTTCGCCGAGGGCGGCGCGACGATCCGGATGGGGGCGGAACCGGCGAGGAACCGGCCGACCTCCTCGTGCGGTCGCACGGTGGCCGACAACCCGATGCGTTGGGCCGGCGCGCGCAGGAGCTGGTCGAGACGCTCGAGCGACAGCGCGAGATGCGCCCCGCGTTTCGTCCCCGCCACCGCGTGGACCTCGTCGACGATCACCGTCTCGACACCGACGAGGTTCTCCCGCGCGGACGAGGTGAGCATGAGGAAGAGCGACTCGGGCGTCGTGATGAGGATGTCCGGTGGCGTGCGCGCCATGGCGCGACGATCGGCCTGGGAGGTGTCGCCGGAACGCACACCGACGGTGATGTCGGGTGGCGTCAGACCGAGCCGTTTCGCGGTCTGGGTGATGCCGACGAGCGGAGACCGCAGGTTGCGCTCGACGTCGACGGCGAGGGCCTTGAGCGGCGAGACGTACAGCACGCGGGTGCGGTGCTCGCGCGCGGCGTGCTCGTCGGCCGGGGTGGACGAGAGCCGGTCGAGCGACCACAGGAACGCCGACAGGGTCTTGCCCGAGCCGGTGGGGGCGACGACGAGCGTGTGGGCTCCCGAGGAGATCGAATCCCACGCGCCGAGCTGGGCCGGGGTCGGGGACTCGAACGCCCCGGCGAACCACGCCCGGGTCGGCGCGGAGAAACGATCGAGGATGTCGGTCACCATCCCATCGTCTACCCGCCGACCGACACACTCAGTCGCCGCACGTGAACCCACTCAGTCGCCGCACGTGAACCCGCTCAGTCGTCGTACGCGAACCGGGCGATCTGCCGGCAGTGATCGTCGGCCCAGGAGTTGCGGCCGCCGCGCATCAGTTCCGTCACGAGCGCCCGCGCCGGGGCCCGCCACGGCAGCGCCTCGAACTGCTCCCGCGCGGCGGGTTCGTCGCTCCACACCACGGACACCACGGAGCCCTCGTCGATGAAGGAGAGGCCGGGGGAGTCCGCCGCGAGCTGCTCGCGGGTCGAACCCGACGCCTTCTCCAGCTCGGCCCCCGACACACGGACGTAGCCGGCGAGGCTCCGCTGCCCGTCGGAGAGGTCGAGGAACATCCCTGCGACCGCCATGTTGCCGGCGTGCACCGACACCAGCGGCTTCCGCGGGTCGTCCGGCTCGCCGGCGGGAAGACACACGACGGACCAGTACTCGCATTCGCTCATGCGGGCGTTGGGCACGATCGACGACACGACGTCGCGGAGCCAGGCCGTGACGGAGCCGAACTCGGGATACTGTTCGAGCTCGCGGTACTTGGTCTCGCGCAGCGGCAGGGCGGTCGTTGACGGGGGCACACGGGTGTTCACGCGACGATTATGACCGCAGCCGATGTGGTGTGGGTCATCAGATCACCACGCCGGGATTCAGGATCGCGTTCGGGTCGAGCGCGGCTTTGATCCGCTCGGTCAACGCCATCACGTCCGGTCCCACCTGATCGGGTAGCCAGGCCTTCTTGAGCCGGCCGACACCGTGTTCACCGGTGATGGTGCCGCCGAGTTCGATCGCGAGATCCATGATCTTCCCGAAGACCGTCTGCGCCCGCGCCGTCATGTCCTCGTCGGCGGGGTCGTAGACGATCAGCGGGTGGGTGTTGCCGTCCCCGGCGTGGGCGATCACGGCGACGGTGACGTCGTGTCGGGTTGCGAGATCGGCGATTCTGCTCACCAGTTCCGGCAGTGCGGGGATCGGCACCCCGACGTCCTCGAGCAACAGGCTGCCGGTGCGCTCGACGGCCGGGATCGCCATGCGGCGGGCGACGGTGAACGCCTCACCCTCCTCGGGGTCGTCGGTCGCGAAGACGTCGTCGGCGCCGGCCTCGCGGCAGGCCCGCACCATGATCTCGATCTCCTCCGCGGACGCGTTGCCGGGTGCGTCGGAGCGTGCGATGAGCATGGCCTCGGTGGTGCGGTCGAGTCCCATGCGCAGCATGTCCTCGACCGCGCCGATCGACGCCCTGTCCATGAATTCGAGCATCGCCGGTCGCAGGACCGCGGTGATCGCGACGACCGCGTCGGCGGCGGCCTGCACGGTGGCGAAGGTCGCGACCATCGTGGACGCCGGTGGCGGCGGGGGGACGAGTCGCAGGGTCACCTCGGTGATGACCCCGAGAGTGCCCTCGCTGCCGACGAACAGCTTCGTCAGCGATAGCCCCGCGACGTCCTTGACCCGCGGACCGCCGAGTCGCACCGCGGTGCCGTCGGCGAGGACCACCTCGAGTCCGAGCACGTAGTCGGTCGTCACCCCGTACTTCACGCAGCACAGCCCACCGGCGTTGGTGGCCGCGTTGCCGCCGATCGTGCAGATCTCGAACGACGACGGATCCGGCGGATACCAGAGTCCGTGTTCGGCCGCGGCCTGCTTCACCTCGACGTTGAGCAGACCGGGCTGGGCGACGGCGGTGCGGGTCGCGGTGTCGACGGTGATCGCCCGCATCTTCTCGGTGCTGAGCACGATCCCGTCGGCGAGCCCGCCGGACCCGCCGGACAGACTCGTGCCGGCACCGCGGGGCACTACCGGCACCCGGTGGGCGTTCGCCCACCGCAGTGTCGCCTGCACGTCCGCGGTGGATGTGGCCCGTACGAGCGCGAGGGGAACCGCGGCGTCCGGGTCCTGCGCCCGGTCCTGCCGGTAGCCGGCGAGGATGTCGGGATCGATGATCAGTGCGCCGGCGGGCAGCTGCCCGCGGAGTTCGTCGAGCAGGTTCCCTGGATACACGCCCCAGGTCTACCACAGGATGTGTCACAGGCCACAGATCCTCTGATTGGGTGAAGTGTCGTCGGGTACCCCTTCCGCAGGACACGGAAAGGAGAAGACGATGCCGAATCCGTCGATCAAGAACGAGAAGATGTACGAGGACCTGCGCGAGGACGGTGCCTCCAAGGAGAAGGCGGCCCGGATCTCCAACGCGGCTGCGAACGAGGGTAAGTCGCAGGTCGGGAAGAAGGGTGGCAAGTCCGGCTCCTACGACGACTGGACGGTCGACGACCTGAAGAAGCGTGCGAAGGAACTGGGCATGACCGGTTACTCCGACATGAAGAAGGACGAACTGATCGACGCACTGCGCAACCACTAGCCGCCCGCGAACGTCGTCGTTCAGGCGTACGAACGTCGTTCGGGATCAGCCGAACTCGACACCCTGGGCGAGCGGCAGCTCCGTCGAGTAGTTGACGGTGTTAGTCGCCCGCCGCATGTACGCCTTCCACGCATCCGATCCGGATTCGCGCCCGCCGCCGGTGTGCTTCTCCCCGCCGAAGGCGCCGCCGATCTCGGCCCCCGAGGTGCCGATATTGACATTCGCGATGCCGCAGTCGGATCGGGCGAGGAACAATTCGGCCTCGCGCTGGTCGAGCGTGAATATCGCCGACGACAGGCCCTGTGGTACACCGTTGTGCAAGGCGATCGCCTCGTCGAGGTCGTCGTAGTCGAGGACGTACAGGATCGGGGCGAAGGTCTCCTCGCGCACCACCTCGGTCTGCGCCGGCATCCGGACCAGTGCGGGGGAGACGTACACGCCACCACCGGTGACCTCCACCCGTTCGCCGCCGACGACGAGCGTGCCCCCGTCGGTCTGCGCGCGGTCGAGCGCCGCGGTCATCGCCTCGTAGGACCGTTCGGAGATGAGCGGACCCACGAGGACACCCTCGTCCAGCGGATTCCCCACCCGCAGACGCGAGTACGCCTCCGCGATGCGCTCGACGAACTCGTCGGCGATCGATCGGTGCACGATCAGCCGGCGCAGGCTGGTGCAGCGCTGGCCCGCCGTGCCGGCTGCGGCGAACACGACGCCCCGGACGGCGAGGTCCTGATCGGCGGACGGAGCGACGATCGCCGCGTTGTTGCCGCCGAGTTCGAGCAGGCAGCGACCGAACCTCGCCGCGACCCGCGGCCCGACGATCCGCCCCATCCGGGTGGAGCCGGTCGCACTCACCAGGGCGATACGGGGATCGTCGACGAGCGCCTCACCCACCCTGTGGTCGCCGAGGAGCAGGTGATGGAGACCGCCGGGGGCGCCGACGTCGGCGGCGGCGCGGCGCAGCAGCGCGTCGCAGGCGAGGGCGGTGAGCGGGGTGGTCTCCGACGGTTTCCACACCACCGGGTCGCCGCACACCAGCGCGATCGCGGTGTTCCACGACCACACCGCCACGGGAAAGTTGAACGCGGAGATCACGCCCACCACGCCGAGCGGATGCCAGATCTCCATGAGCCGGTGCCCGGGCCGCTCGGACGGCATCGTCCGCCCGTAGAGCTGTCGCGACAGACCGACGGCGAACTCACAGACGTCGATCATCTCCTGCACCTCGCCCGCGGCCTCCGACGGGATCTTCCCCGCCTCCAGGGTGACGAGCTCGGCGAGATGCCGCTTGTGCTCGACGAGCAGTTCGCCGAGCCGTCGCACCACGCGGCCGCGCACCGGGGCGGGGACGTGGCGCCACTGCTCGAAGGCCCGTGCCGCCGCGGTGATCGTCGCATCGACCTCGGTGGCCGAGTGGACGGGTACGTGCCCGAGCACGCTGCCGTCGATCGGGCTGGTCACCGCGAGTGTCACGCCGGCGGGCAGGGCGCTGTCGGGCACGGCGTCGGCGCCGCACTGCCTCAGCGCGGTCGCCGCGCGGTCGGCGAGATCGGTGGTCGCATTCATCGGTGAGCTCCTTTGCTGCTCGGATACCCTGCGCTGGTGCCCGAATCCTCGAGAAACGACTCGTCGAAGGAGTCGCTGGACGACATCGATCGGATGTTGCTGCGCGAACTGGTCGCCGACGGTCGCGCGACACTCGCGGCGCTCGCCGAGAAGGCAGGGCTGTCCGTCTCGGCCGTGCAGTCGCGGGTGCGCCGGCTCGAAGCGCGCAGCGTGATCCGCGGATACAGTGCGCGCGTCGATCCCGAAGCGCTCGGGCTGATGCTGTCGGCGTTCGTGGCGATCACCCCTCTCGATCCGTCGCAACCCGACGACGCGCCGGCCCGCCTCCGGCACATCTCCGCGATCGAATCGTGTCATTCGGTGGCAGGCGACGAAAGCTACATCCTCCTCGTGCGTGTCGAGTCTCCTCGCGCTCTCGAGCGGTTGCTGCAGGAGATCCGGGCGACCGCCGATGTCGCCACCCGCAGCACCGTCGTTCTGCAAACATTTTACGAACGATAGGCCTCTGCGCCGTAAATGTTGCTGTGATACCGGGTTTGTCCCGTTGAGTCTCGCGTACGGTGGGGTTATGAGCACTGCATTCCGAAACCCGGACGGTGCCGAGAATCTCGCCCCCGACCGGGTACACAGCATCCTCGGCCGGCACATGCTCGCCGACGGTTTCGACCTCGTCCTCGATCTCGACCGCTCCCGCGGAGTCCGCCTCGTCGACGCCCGGGACGGAACGACCTATCTCGACATGTTCGGGTTCTTCGCGTCGTCCACGCTCGGGATGAACCATCCCGCGCTGACCGATCCGGAGGCAGCGCACGAACTCGGCGCCGTCGCGGCGAACAAGCCCAGCAACTCCGACATCTACACCGTGCCCATGGCACGCTTCGTCGAGACCTTCGTGCGCGTCCTCGGCGACCCGGCGCTCCCGCACCTGTTCTTCGTCGACGGCGGCGGGCTCGCCGTGGAGAACGCGCTCAAGGTGGCGTTCGACTGGAAGAGCCGCCTCAACGAGTCCCGCGGTCTGTCCGCCCACCCGGGCGGTTCGGTGCTGCACCTGACCGGGGCCTTCCACGGCCGCACCGGGTACACCCTGTCGCTGACCAACACCGATCCGGTCAAGACCGATCGGTTCCCCAAGTTCGACTGGCCGCGGATCGACGCGCCCTATCTTGTCGAGGGCCGTGATGTCGCCGCGGCCGAGGAGAAGGCCCTCGAGCAGGCCCGACGAGCCTTCGCCGAACGCGCCCACGACATCGCATGCTTCATCGCCGAACCGATCCAGGGGGAAGGCGGCGACCACCACTTCCGTCCCGAGTTCTTCCGGGCGATCGCGCAGCTGTGCCGGGAGAACGACGCCCTGCTGATCTTCGACGAGGTGCAGACCGGCGCCGGCACGACCGGCACCGCATGGGCCTACCAGCAGCTCGGCGTCACCCCCGACATCGTCGCCTTCGGCAAGAAGACTCAGGTGTGCGGGATCATGGCCGGCGAACGTATCGACGAGGTGCCCGACAACGTGTTCGCCGTGAGTTCGCGGATCAACTCGACGTGGGGCGGCAATCTCACCGACATGGTGCGGGCCCGTCGCATCCTCGAGGTCGTCGAGCACGACCGGCTGATCGACCGCGCCCGGTTGAGCGGAGCGCACCTGCTGTCGGGGTTGCAGCAGATCGCCGCGCGACGACCGGTCGTCACCGAGCCGCGGGGACGCGGACTGATGTGCGCGGTCGATCTCCCGACTCCGGAGATCCGCGACGAGGTGCTGAGACGGCTGTACCGCGACGAGCACGTCCTCGTGATCGGGACGGGCACGCGTGGCATCCGCTTCCGGCCACCGCTCGTCGTCACCACCCACGAGCTCGACGAGACCGTCGCCGCACTCGACAGGGTGACCTCGCAGTACGAATGACGGGGCGGGTCCCCCTGTTCGCGGCCGGACGACGGTAGCTTGTCGGATATGGCCGATGCACTGGACGAGACCGTAACCGGCGGCGAATCCTTCGCGATTCCGTCGCTGGTCAACCTGAGGGACATCGGCGGTTGCCGGAGTTCGTTCGGCGGCGTGGTCCGCACCGGGGTGGTCTTCCGCTCCACGGACCTCAGCCGCCTGACCGACACCGACGTCGAGACCCTCGAGGCCCTGAGCATCGCGACGGTTTTCGACCTGCGCACGCTCGAGGAACAGCAGCGCCGTCCCGATCGTGTCCCCGACGGTGCCCGGCACCTCGGGCTCGACGTCCTCGCCGACCGGCAGAGCGGATCGATCGCGGCCGCGCTGCCGGAACTCGTATCCAACCCGGAGCTGGTGGCGCAGACACTCGGGGACGGTCGTGCTGTCGAGTACCTGCGGCAGAGCTACCGCGAGTTCGTCACGTTGCCGAGTGCCGTGGCGTCGTACCGGACCCTGGCGAGCACCGTCGCCCACGGAGACGTTCCAGGGCTCGTGCACTGCAGTGCCGGCAAGGACCGCACCGGCTGGGCGGCGGCCTCGCTGCTCCTGTTCGCCGGCGCCGACCAGGAAGCCGTCTTTGCCGACTACCTGCGCACGAACGACGAACTGCTCCCGCATTTCGACGACTTCTTCGCCCGGTTCGCATCGCTCGGCGGCGATCCGGAACTGATCACACCCCTGCTCGGTGTGCGTCGCGAGTACCTCGAGGTGGCGATCGAGGAGGCGCTGTCGCGCTACGGAACCATCGAGCAGTACTTCGCTGCCGGACTCGGTCTCGACGACGACACCCTGCAGTCCCTGCGGATCCGGCTCGTCGATTCGAACGTGACCGCCTGACCGTCACCTCGGCGCCGGCGTGCTCAGGGTCGGCACGGGGACCGGACCGTAGCGTCGCCACCGCGGTCCGGGTGCGTAGGAGCGCAGCTCGTCGACTCGGCGTGCGACAGCGTCGGGATCGGCGAGTTCGGCACGGGCGTCGGGGTCGCGGAGATAGTGGTCGAGCACGGCGTCGAGGAGTTCGGGAGCGATCTCGAACCGGCGCCGGTCGATGCGGGCAGTGTGCCCGGGGCGGCGCCGGGATGAGGGACGTAGGTCGCCGTCCTTGCGGTCGTCGATGATCCGCCACGGCAGTGGAACCCGCGAACTCGTGGTGGCGCCACGCGCCGGTAGGGCCGGCACGACGACATAGAGGGGATCGGCCAGTACTCCGGACGCCGTTGCTTCCCAGGGGATCCAGGTGTCCGTGGCGTGATCGCTGAAGCGGATTCCCTCGGCGGAGAGTGTGATGTAACCGGGGCGTAGTTTGTGTCGGACGATGAGGAAGCAGTAGCCGACCTGCCACGCGCAGGCGAGGACGGCCAGGACGACGTTGATGTCCAGCCGCTGTTCGTCGGGCTCGCCCGTCAGCCAGATGAGCCCGAGGAGCATGAGCGTGAACGCTCCGATCTGGACGAAAGCGATCCGGAACACCCAGGACGACTGCCGCAGAACCAGCGCCGGTGCCGTGGATCCGGTGTCCGCCGTGATGTGGTCCGCCTTCGTGCGAGGGCTGTACATGAGGAAGCCGAGCACCGGATACATGAGGATCGTGGCGCTCAGCGCCAGGATCACCGGCCAGCCCCTGGGCAGTTCGAGGGGAGCCCCCTGTGCTGCCTGCTCGATCAACACTGCCGGGACGAGCAGCAGGAAGACGAGACCGACGATTCCGGTCCCGAGAACGACGAAAGGGGCACGCGAGTCGCCGTAGGTGCGGAGACCGTGGTCGTCAGAAGATGGCATCGAATGCTCCTCGTCCCAGCCTGGCCAATCCTCCGATGGAGGCACCGGCGAGTTCTTTGGTTGCGCTTGCAGCACTTCCGACTTCGGCCAGGCCAGCGCTGAAGGATCCACCGATCGATTTCGTGCTCGACTCGTAGAGATTGTCGACCGCGCCGGAGGTGAAGATTCCGGTGACCGTCCCTGCTGCTGCGCCGACCACCGCTCCGAACGCCGTGCCGGCGCCCGGAACGATCGACCCGACCATCGCACCTGCCGCGGAACCGGCGGCTATCGATGCTCCGAGACCGAGGCCGTTGGATACCACGGCCTGTTCGAGGGACTCACCACCCGCGAAATAGTCGAGCCCGACACCGGCGACGAGACCTATGGTCCCCGCGGCCCGGCCGGCGGTCCGGGACATCGATGCCATGTCGTCGAGGCGTCCGGTGGTCGCCACCAGATCGTCGAGTGGTTCCCGCGCAGAACCGAACAGACGTCGTAACTCGTCGTAGGGTGTGTCCGGCGAAAGCGAGAGAAATCGCTCCATCTCACGGATCGCCTCGGTCTGGAGGTGCTGCTGCATGGTGAGGAGGTCCGCGATCCTGCCTTGCAGGTTCTTGTCGACGTAGTCGAGCGCGGTGCTCACGAGGAAGGACGCGGACCACGGGTGTCCGGTCCAGGTGTTCGTGGCGGTTGCGACTGCGACGGACCAGCGAGCGTGCACCGCCTCGGCGGCGTCACTCGCTTCTTGATATGCCGAGGTCCTCCGGAAAGCGGCTTCGTCGTCACCCGGGGGAGGATTACCGATCGTGTTGCATACGACCGGCAATCCCGCGGCCAAGGCACGAGCGCGGATGTCGGCCATGTCGGACAGGGCGCGCGACAGTTCGCCCGCCAGGCCCGCGAAGACATCGGCGGTCTTCGATGTCCGCGCGTGGAAATCGTCGATGGCGTGGACGTGTTCGCTCGACCTGCCGAGATAGGTCTCGGAAGCGTCGCCCTCCCAAGCGTCGTCGGCGATGCGGCGCGCCCGGGCTGCGGCGTCGGCGACGTTCCCGATCGTGGTGCCCAGCGTCGTGCGGATCCAGTCCTCGACCCGTCGGATATCGGTGGGGTTGCCGGCGATGAAGGTGTCGATCGGCACGGTCACTCCGACCAGGTCCGGACGAGCGCGGCGGCGGCCTCGTCGTCGGCTTCCCGGTACGTCTGCGCTGTGGTCGTCAGCAGGCCACCCGTTCCGCCGAGCACCTCGACCATGCCGGCGAGGTCGGTGACGATCTGCGCCAGCATGCCGGTGAGCGGACCGGTCGCGAGACCCGCGTCCACACTCGTGGGGCAGGTGTCGACGAGATCCGCGGTGTCGGTGGCCGCACCCGTGTAGATGCCTGCGGCCCGATCGAGTTCGTCGGGATCGACGTACAGGCTCATCTCGCGTCTCCGGAGGCCGGGTGCCGACGTTCCGCTTCGGGTATCGGGACGTCGAGCAGCAGCGAATCCCACGGCTGTGCCTCCCGCAGTCGCGGGAGCATGTGCGTGGGCAGCACCAGCCACGGTTGCCCGGCGCCGCAACAGGAGTGGAGACGGTCGAGCGCCGTGTAGGCGAGCAGCGCGATGCGGCCGTCGCTGAGATACCGATAGTCGACGGTGGCATCGGCCGGATCCGGGACCGCGTCCGCGCACGGTAGATAGAGATACGGCGGGAGCACCGTCGGTAGTGCGTCCGCGACCTGTTCCTGCGACATTCGTTCCCCCGTGAACAGCCTGTCCGATCCCCCGTCGGACTGTCGGCGCAGAGGAGGCTACCAGCATCAGGGTTTGTGACGAATCACGGGTTGATGCTTACGGTTTCGACCGCGTGCGAGAACGTGAGCCGACGACCGCCGCGACGGCGAGACCGATCGCGACACCGGCAAGGTCGGCGCACCAGTCCCAGAACGACCCGGAGCGCCGGACCGCGACGGTGGCCTGGAGGATCTCCGTCAGCACGCCGTAGAGACCCAGCCACACCACGGTGACGACGGGGGAGATCCGTGCGTAGCGGGAGCAGAGCGCGAGCGCCAGGAACATCAGCGCGTGTGTGACCTTGTCGGCGTGCGGCGGGCCGCTCGGCACCGTGCTGCCGGGGGAGAGCAGCATCGCGGTGATGACGACGACCGCGAGGATCAGGGGCAGTGCACGATGCCGGAGGAGCGTGGACGGCACGGTTCAGGCGTTCTTCTTCTCACCACGGTGGGTGTCGGCGTCGTCGGTGCTGTGCCCGTCCCGGTCGCGACCGGCGAACAGGACGATGCCCACGGCGGGGATCAGCAGGAAGAACAACCACGTGTCGAAGGTGAAGAACAGCACGAGCGCGACCAGCGGCGTCAGGCCCATCACGACCTCGCGCCACCGCTCGGGATCCCTCTTCGGGATGATCACCGGAAGATCGTCCCGGGTCGTGGCCGAGCTATCGGTGAGGTGGGCGGGCAGGTCGGTGAACAGCACGTCGAGATCACCGCGCGTCCCGGCCGCCGACGCCATCGCGCTGCGTTCGTCGAACTCCGACAGCGTCAGCCGGCCGAGCGCGAAGTGCTCGCCGAGCAGGTCGAGAGCCTCACTGCGTTCTGCGTTGCCGATCCGGACGTCGGGGTGTTCGGGCATGCCGGCCACACTAACCTGTGCCGTCGGACCGGCAACAGCCACGGGCACCTCTCGAAGAGCTGTGATATCCGCTACAGGATCTCTGCAACAGCAGAAGGACGCGGCCGGGTACCGCGAGGTCAGGACGGCCCGCGGCCCTCGCCGAGGAGCCGGTAGGCCCGGCGACCCGCGACGAACAGCACACCGAAGGCGATGAGCAGCGCGATCGGGTGCCGGAAGACGACGACCACGAGCAGCGCGACCAGGATGAACGGAACCAACGTGAGCAGCTGTTCCGCCAGATCGCGTGGCCCGGTGGTGGCCATCGCGGCCGGCGCCGAGGGCAGGTCGGCGAACAAGGGGATCAGGTCGCCACGCACCGTGGCCTGCGTGGCGAGTGCGACCCGCTCGTCGAATTCCGCCAGGCTGAGACGGCCCGCGGCGAAGTGCTCGCCGAGCAGCGCTACGGCTTCTTCACGCTCGGCGGTGCCGATGCGGATGTCGGGGCGGTCGGCCATGACTCCAGGCTAGTGGTTTTTCGCGCGCATGAGCCGGTCACGGGGGCCCGATACGGCGAGGTCCCCCGCATCGTGAGCGATGCGGGGGACCGTCGGCCGTACTGCTCGAGCGTTGCTCGGGCGGGGTCCTACTTGATCTCGGTGAGCACGGTGCCCTGGGTGACCGCGGCACCCGGCTCGACCGCGAGGCCGGTGACGACGCCCGCCTTGTGGGCGTTGACCGGGTTCTCCATCTTCATGGCCTCGAGCACGGCGATGAGCTCGCCCTCGGCGACCTCCTGGCCCTCGGCAACCGCGACCTTGACGACGGTGCCCTGCATGGGTGCGGTCACCGCGTCGCCCGACGCCTTGCCGGCGCCGCCGCCACCGCGCTTGCGGGGCTTCGGCTTCTTGCGGATCACGCCGGCGCCGCCGCCGTTACCGCCGAGCGAGAACTGCCCGGGCAGCGACACCTCGACGCGGCGTCCGCCGACCTCGACGACGACGTTCTGCCGCGGCAGGGCCTCGTCCTCGTCCTCGATCGGGGCACCACCGGTGTACGGCTCGATGGTGTTCTCCCACTCGTTCTCGATCCACTTGGTGTAGACGTCGAACTTCTCGCCGTCGCCCACGAACGCCGGGTTCTCGACGATGTGGCGGTGGAACGGGATGACCGTGGCCAGGCCCTCGACCTCGAACTCGGCCAGCGCGCGGGCAGCACGCTGCAGCGCCTGCTCGCGGGTCTCACCGGTGACGATCAGCTTGGCGAGCATCGAGTCGAACTGACCGCCGATGACGTCGCCGGCGACGACACCCGAATCGACACGCACGCCGGGGCCCGTGGGCTCCTTGTAGACGGTGATCGGGCCGGGAGCGGGGAGGAAGCCGCGACCGGCGTCCTCACCGTTGATGCGGAACTCGAAGGAGTGGCCGCGCGGGGTCGGGTCCTCGGTGAGCTCGAGCTTCTCGCCGTTGGCGATGCGGAACTGCTGACGCACGAGGTCGATGCCGGCGGTCTCCTCGGTGACCGGGTGCTCGACCTGCAGGCGGGTGTTGACCTCGAGGAAGGAGACGGTGTCGCCCTGCACGAGGTACTCGACCGTGCCGGCGCCGTAGTAACCGGCCTCGCGGCAGATGGCCTTGGCGGAGTCGTGGATGCGCTTGCGCTGCTCGTCGGTCAGGAACGGCGCGGGGGCCTCCTCGACGAGCTTCTGGAAGCGGCGCTGCAGCGAGCAGTCGCGAGTGCCGGCGACGATGACGTTGCCGTGCTGGTCGGCGATGACCTGGGCCTCGACGTGGCGGGCCTTGTCGAGGTACTGCTCGACGAAGCACTCGCCGCGACCGAAGGCGGCGACGGCCTCACGGGTGGCCGACTCGAACAGTTCGGGGATCTCCTCGATGGTCTGCGCGACCTTCATGCCGCGTCCACCACCGCCGAAGGCGGCTTTGATCGCGACCGGCACGCCGTACTTCTCGGCGAACTCGACGACCTCGTCGGCGTTCTTGACCGGGTCCTTGGTGCCGGCCGCCATCGGAGCCTTGGCGCGCTCGGCGATGTGGCGGGCGGTGACCTTGTCGCCGAGGTCGCGGATGGACTGCGGCGAGGGGCCGATCCAGATGAGGCCGGCGTCGATCACGGCCTGGGCGAAGTCGGCGTTCTCGGAGAGGAAGCCGTAGCCGGGGTGGATGGCGTCGGCGCCGGACTTGGCCGCGGCGTCGAGGATCTTGTCGAACACCAGGTAGGACTCGGCCGAGGTGTTGCCGCCCAGTGCGAACGCCTCGTCGGCGAGCTTCACGAACTGTGCGTCTGCGTCCGGTTCGGCGTAGACGGCGACACTGCCGTAGCCCGCGTCCTTGGCGGCTCGGATGACCCGCACAGCGATTTCGCCGCGATTCGCGACGAGCACCTTCGTGATCTGCGCGCTGGCATGACTGGGCACGGAGCCTCCTGTTGATCGATCGTTAGGTTATTTCCGTCGACGGGCAGTCTAAGCGCCATTCGGATCGACGATGTAACCGGATGCCCGTATACATTACGGCGGCCGTTCGAGCGCACAATGCTACTCACCGGTAGGTGGGACTGCCGCCGTTTCCGGCCGTGCGATCCACGGTCCACCCACCGCGACCTCGTGCATCAGTTCGCGGGTGCGCGTCAGAAGGCTCGGGACGTTCTTGTCCGCGACCGTATTGTCTGGAAATCGCGCCGACATGTTCACACCCTCGGGCGTGCGGTTGATCCAGACGTAGACGTCGTGGGTGAAGCTGCGGCTGCGCAGCGCCTGAGCGTTCCATTCGGGCCACTGGGCGGCCATCGGTACGAACCGCACGTCCATGTACGAGACGACGAAACGTGGACGGATGGGCACGCCGAGGAGTTCGCCCACCCGCGCGAACGGCACTCGTGCGCTCGCGCGGGTGCGGTGCAGTTCGTCGCCGGCCCGCATCGCCAGGGTCTCGAAATCCGTTGTGTCCGTGAGTTTCAGATCGATCGGACGCAGACCGACGAACCATCCGAGCGAACCCGCCCAGATCGGCCCGGCGCGGGTGTGCGCGGGCGCGACGGTCCGGAACCGATCCGCACCGGTGAGTTCGGCCGTCGCCCGGCCGAAGCACGCCAGCACGCCGGCGAAGAATCCCGTCCCGGCGCGTCGGCAGCACGCGGAGAAGGCGCTCGCCTCGTCGTCGTCGAACCAGCGTTCCGACAGTCGTTGCTGGGGTGTGGCGTGCGCGGGTCGCGCCCCGATCGGGAGGGGGAAGGCGGGCGGTTCGCCGCCGCATTCGGTGAGGGTCCGCCGCCAGATCTGCACGGCCTCGTCGTCGTCGTCGAGATGCGCGGACTCGTCGCGTTCGGCGGCGCCGAAGTCAATGTAGCTGCCCACCGGGAACAGGTCGGCGGCGCGACCGGTGCGCTCCTCCTCGTAGAGCGCCGAGATCTCGTGCGCCACGAGCACCACCGAGTACCCGTCGATGATGGAGTGGTCGGCGCCGAAGAAGACTGTGAACCGCTCGTCGGTGTCCTTCGCGCTTTCTGCGCTGTCGGGATCCCCGTCCGGTGTCCGCTCGAGCGTCGCGAAGACGTAGGACGGCCACAAGTGCGGGGTCGTGTAGTCGTCGAACAGACCGAGCAGGTGCTCGTGGATGGTGTCGGGATCGGCGGGATCGTGCCGGATGGGTCGCACCGACACCCGGCCGGGGGGAGCGGTGCGCCGCACCAGACCGCCGCCGCTCTGCTCCTCGTCGAGGTGCGCGTGGCTGCGCAGCGGTTCGTGCCGATCGATCCAGCGCTGCAGGGCCCGCCGGAACCGCTCGGTGTCGAGGGGCCCGGGGACCTCGAAGGCCGTGCCGAGCCAGGAGTCGCGGCCCCCGCCGTACCGGACCCCCGAGGTGCGCCTGAGATGCGCCTCGTGGATGTACGAGGCGGGACGAGGGTCCTCGCGCCAGTCGTCCTCGGCCGCACACGGCAGCCATTCGGTGAGAACGCCCGGGGGGATCCGGTAGTCGGCGAGCTCGGTGAACTCCATGACCGCGTCAGGTTCGGAGATGCCGCTTGATGCGCGTGAGCATCGCGCTCATCCCTCGCAGCCGCAGCGGGCTGACCGCCTCGGCGAGACCGAGCGAGGCATAGAAGTCGTCGGGCACGTCGAGGATCTCCTGTGCGCTGAGACCGTCGAGTCCCTGCTGCAGGATCGATGCGAATCCGCGGGTGGTCGGGGCTTCGGCGGGTGCGCTGAAGTGGAGCTTCACCTGCGACCGGTCGGATGCGTCGACGGACAGGAACAGCGGCGACTGGCACTCGGGCACCGGCTCCATCGCCGCTTCCTCGAGTTCGGCGGGAAGCGGCGGGAGCTCGCGGCTGAATTCGAGAAGCAACTGCAGCTTGTCCTGACCTTCGACGGCAGCGAAGTCGTCGACGATCTCGGCGAGGGGGGCGGGAATGCTCATGCGGCCGGCGCTTCTCCGGGCTCGTCGCCCTTGGCGATGGGCACGCGGACGGCGTTGCCCCACTCGGTCCACGAACCGTCGTAGTTGCGCACGTTCGAGTATCCGAGCAGGTAGGTGAGGACGAACCAGGTGTGGCTCGAGCGCTCGCCGATCCGGCAGTAGGCGATCACGTCGGCGTCCTGGTCGATGTCGCCGTAGATCTCCTCGAGTTCGGGCCGCGCACGGAACCGGCCGTCGGGCGCCGCTGCCTTCGCCCACGGGATCGACACCGCGGTGGGGATGTGGCCACCGCGCAGGGCGCCTTCCTCCGGGTAGTCGGGCATGTGGGTGCGCTCGCCGGTGTACTCCTGCGGCGACCGCACGTCGACCAGCGGGCCCTTGCCCAGGTGCGCGAGGACATCGTCCTTGAATGCGCGGATCCGGGCGTCGTTG
Source organism: Rhodococcus sp. Chr-9 (assembly GCF_000801125.1). Classification (NCBI taxonomy): domain Bacteria; kingdom Bacillati; phylum Actinomycetota; class Actinomycetes; order Mycobacteriales; family Nocardiaceae; genus Rhodococcus; species Rhodococcus sp. Chr-9. The sequence goes on along the minus strand of NZ_JTIZ01000071.1, from coordinate 118,194 downwards.
CGCTCGACGACCGGGTAACCGCTCGTCGTGGCGGCGGGGATGTCGAGGGTGGTGTCGCGGTTCTCGGAGATCCACGCGTCGCGTCCACCGTCGAGCAGGCGGACGTCCTCGTGGCCGAAGAGGGTGAAGACCCACAGTGCGTAGGCGGCCCACCAGTTGGACTTGTCGCCGTAGATGATCACGGTGTCGGTGCGGCGGATGCCCTTGCGATCCATGAGCGCGGCGAACTGCTCGCCGTCGATGTAGTCGCGGGTGACGGGGTCGTTGAGATCGAGATGCCAGTCGATCTTCACCGCACCGGGGATGTGCCCCACGTCGTAGAGCAGGACGTCCTCGTCGGACTCTACGACCTTCACTTCGGGATGACCGAGATGAGCGGACAACCACTCCGTCGACACGAGACGGTTGGGATCGGCGTATACCGCGAACGAAGGGTTGCTATCGGGTGCGACGGGCACATGGGCTCCTGAGGCTGTGGTGGCAGGTGCGCCGTCGATTCTAGGCGGTACCGTGACGGGACGTGACCCGCAGTGACACCCACGGCGACCGACCGGCCCCGGTCGAGCTCGCATCGCGGGAGCACATCGACCTGCTGGTCCGGCGGTTCTACGAACGGGCCCTCGACGATCCCGTGCTCGCGCCTGTCTTCGACGTCCTCGCGGTGGTCGGACTCGACGACCATCTGGTGGTCGTCGGCGACTTCTGGGAGCAGATCCTCTTCCGCACGACCCGCTATCGCGGAGCGTTCGTTCCGGTGCACCGGGCGCTGCACGGACACCACGGACTGACCCCCGCCCGGTTCGAGCGGTGGTTGCAGTTGTGGTGCGGGACCGTGGACGAGATGTTCCACGGCGTGGATGCCGAGCGTGCGAAGACCAAGGCCGAGGCGATGGTGGGCTCGTTGCAGAAGACCCTGTACGGCGGCACGGCTCGATAGTGCCGGGTACGGCTCAGTTCTCGAGCGCCTCGACGGGGATCGCGGCGTTCTCGGCCCACAAGCGTGCGACGGAGATGCCGACCTCGGCGAGGAGGCGCCGCACCAGCGGGAGCCCGATGCCGATCACCGACGACGGATCGCCCTCGATGCGCTCGACGAACCAGCCTCCGTGACCGTCGAGCGTGAAGGCCCCGGCCACCTCGAGCGGCTCACCGCTGTCGAGATAGGCCTCGAGTTCCTCGTCGGTGGGGGTGCCGAAGTGCACCACGGTGCCGCTGTGGTCGGCGGCCTCCGCGACGACCTCGTCGTCGCGGATACGGAGCACGGCGTGGCCCGTGAGCAGCTCGCCGCTGCGGCCGGCCATCGTCCGCCAGCGCTCGCGGGCCGCTTCGACGGTGCCGGGCTTGCCCTGCAGAGCGCCGTCGATCAGCAGCATCGAGTCGCAGCCGATGACGACGGCGTCGCGGAGCTTCTGCTCGCGCAGAACGGGCAGGATGTCGGTGGCCTTGGCGCGGGCCAGCTCGGTGACCACCTGCGCCGGCGGCGTGCCGGGGCCGAGGGACGCGATGAGTGCGTCCTCGTCGACCTCCGACACCTGCACCAGCGGCTTCACGCCCGCCGCGTGGAGAACCGCGAGGCGGGCGGGTGAAGCCGAGGCCAGAACGAGCCGGGGCATGTCAGCCGCGGTTCGGGTACGAATACGGCGAGAACGGCGCCCACTGCCGGTGCATCCGCGTCGGATCACCCCAGGTCTCGGGCGGGCGGGTGTCGACCACCTCGTCGCCTGCCGACGCAGCGGCAGCGGCGAGCACGGCGACGAGAGCCGCGATCTCCTCGTCGGCGGGGTTGCCCTTGACGATGCGGATGGCGGCCGCGGTCTCGGCGACCGCGGTGCTCTCCTGGGCGGCTTCGGTCGCGTCGTCGGCGGCCGTGGCCTCGACCGCGGGCGACTGCTCTTCGACCTCGAACTCGGTGATGATCTTGTCCTCTGCCGTCGCTGTCACAGGGCACCCCCCGGGTACGCGTCCACACGGGCATCGGATGCCCACCGGGTCGCTGTCATGTCGATCCCTCTCTCGGGTTCATCGCACGTCGTCGGCGACGTGCTACGCCGTACGGTCGCGGCAGGACCGAGCTGCGCCCGGTCCTGCCGCCGAGCGTCACAGCGGAATGTTTCCATGCTTCTTCGGCGGGAGCGAAACCATCTTCCGCTCGAGCAGGCGCAACGCGGAGACGATCTGACCGCGCGTGTGCGACGGCGGGATCACCGCGTCGACGTAACCGCGCTCGGCGGCGACGTACGGGTTCACCAGGGTGTCCTCGTACTCGTTCTGCAGCTCGAGGCGCAGCGCGTCGACGTCCTGACCGTTCTTGGCGGCCTCGAGCAGGCGCTTGCGGTAGACGAAGCCGACGGCGCCGGAGGCACCCATGACGGCGATCTGCGCGGTCGGCCACGCGAGGTTGACGTCGGCACCCATGTGCTTGGAACCCATGACGTCGTACGCGCCGCCGTAGGCCTTGCGGGTGATGACCGTGATCTTGCCGACGGTCGCCTCGCCGTAGGCGTAGAGCAGCTTGGCGCCGCGGCGGATGATGCCGTTGTACTCCTGCTCGGTGCCGGGCAGGAAGCCGGGAACGTCGACGAGCGTGATGATCGGCACGTTGAACGCGTCGCAGGTGCGGACGAAGCGCGCGGCCTTCTCGGACGCGTCGATGTCGAGGCAGCCGGCGAACTGCGTGGGCTGGTTGGCGACGATGCCGACGCTGCGGCCGTCGACGCGACCGAAGCCGACGATGATGTTCTTGGCGCGCTCGGCCTGGACCTCGAGGAACTCGTCGTCGTCGAGCAGACGACGGATGACCTCGTGCATGTCGTACGGCTGGTTCGGCGAATCCGGGATGAGCGTGTCGAGCTCGATGTCCTCGGCGGTGAGGGAGTCCTCGATCGCACCCTCGATCGGGTCGCTCGGCGCGAGGCGCGGTGCAGCGGCCTGGTTGTTGCTCGGCAGGTAGGACAGCAGGTCCTTGACGTAGTCCAGGGCGTCCTGCTCGCCGTCGGCGACGTAGTGCGCGACACCCGACTTGACCATGTGGGTGTGGGCGCCGCCGAGGTCCTCCATCGTGACGTCCTCGCCGGTGACGGTCTTGATGACGTCGGGGCCGGTGACGAACATCTGGCTGGTCTGGTCGACCATCACGACGAAGTCGGTGAGAGCGGGGGAGTAGACGTGACCACCGGCCGCGGGGCCCATGATCAGCGAGATCTGCGGGATGACACCGGAGGCCTGCACGTTGCGGTGGAAGATCTCACCGTAGAGGCCGAGGGAGACGACACCTTCCTGGATGCGCGCGCCGGCGCCTTCGTTGATGCCGATCAGCGGACGGCCGGTCTTGAGGGCCAGGTCCATGACCTTGACGATCTTCTCGCCGTAGACCTCGCCGAGGCTGCCGCCGAAGACGGTGGCGTCCTGCGAGAAGACGCAGACGTCGCGGCCGTCGATCGTGCCGTAGCCGGTGACGACGCCGTCGCCGAGCGGACGGTTGTCGGCCAGGCCGAAGTTGGTGCTGCGGTGGCGAGCGAGGGCGTCGAGTTCGACGAACGATCCTTCGTCGAGGAGCGCCTGGATGCGCTCGCGAGCGGTCAGCTTGCCCTTGGCGTGAACCTTCTCGACTGCGGCCTCACCGACCGGGACCTTGGCCTGTGCTTGACGGTTGCGCAGGTCGGCCAGCTTGCCGGCGGTGGTGTGGATATCGGGCGTACTCGCCGCCTCGGGCGCGGACGGCTCCTGGACAGTGGTCATGGCCAGTCAGCTTAGCGATCGTCATACAAGGCCGCTGCATCGAGGTCCCGAAGGCCGGACCACCGCTCCGGACCTACCGGCGGGTAGGTGGCGAAGGCCCACTTTAGGCTGTGTACATGGCATCCGACCGGCCCACGACCGATCTCCTCGCCCTCCGCACACCGCTCGACGAGGCGGCGTTGCGCGATGCCCTCGTCGGCGTCGAGCGCGAAGGTTTCTACACACGTCTCGACGTCGTCGCCGACACGGCCTCGACGAACGCGGATCTGCTCGCCGTCGCCGCGACCGGCGACGACCGTCGCGTGCTGCTCGCCGAGTTCCAGCACGGCGGCCGCGGTCGCCACTCCCGCACCTGGAACGGTGTGCCCGGCGCGCAGGTCATCGTGTCGGTCCTGCTGCGGCTGCCCGAGTGCCCCCTGCAGAACCTCGGTTGGCTCCCGCTGTTGTGCGGCATCGCCGCCGTCGACGCTGTGCGATCCGTGACCGGCGTTGCGGCACAACTGAAGTGGCCCAACGACGTCCTCGTCGACGGACGCAAGCTCGCCGGGATCCTCGTGGAGGTCGCGGCCACCTCGCCGGTGCCCACGGTCGTCGCTGGCATCGGCATCAACGCCACCCTCGGACGCGACGAACTGCCCGTCCCCACCGCCACCTCGCTGCTGCTCGAGGACGCCACCGAACTCGATCGCACGCCGCTCGCGCAGGCGCTGCTCGCCGGCTTCGGCGAGCGGATCCGGGCGTGGGCCCGGGCGGGATGGGACACCACCGAACTCGCCGCGGCCTACCGCGAACGATGCGGCACGGTCGGGCAGCGCGTCCGTGCGATCCTGCCCGGCGACACCGAACTGCACGGCGTCGCGACCGACGTCGACGACCAGGGACGGATCGTGATCCGCCCCGACGGCGGGGAAGAGTCCGTGGCGGTCGCTGCGGGCGACATCACACATCTGCGACCGGTCTGAGCACCCTGCGACTGCTCGCATCGGTACAAGACCGACATATGCCATCGTGGGCGGTATGGGATACCCGGAGGACGCCCTCGCACCCGAGGAAGAGTTGCTGCTGCACCGGCATCCGCACTGGAAGTCTCTCGTACTGCCGACGGCCACCTTCCTCGTGTCGACGATGGTCGCCGGTTTCCTGGTGGGACTCGTCCAGGCGCGGCTCGACGGTGCCGCCGCGACCTGGTGTGGCCTCGCCGTGGCCGCGGCGTGGATCGGCCTCGTCGGCTGGCGGTGCGTCCCTCCCTTCGTCGGGTGGCTCACCACGCACTTCATCGTCACCGACCGGCGCGTCCTCGTCCGCACCGGTGTGCTCACCCACACGGGTATCGACATCCCGATGGGCCGGATCAGCAACGTCCAGTTCCGGCACGGCCTCGTCGACCGGATGCTCCGGACCGGCACGCTCGTCGTGGTGTCCGCCGCCGACGATCCCATCGAGTTCGACGACATCCCTGACGTCCAGCAGGTGCACGCCCTGCTCTACCGGCAGGCCTTCGACGCGCAGAACCAGCGCCCCGGTGACCGTCACACCACCCGCTACCGGCGCGACGAGCACGGGCATGAGCACCGCAAGGGGTGGTGACCGCGAGTCGCAGGTGCGCCGACGCGAGTCGTAGGTGCGCCGACGCGAGTCGTAGGTGCGCCGACGCGAGTCGCAGGTGCGCCGACACGACCCGCCGGTAATCCCGACAAAGCGAACCGCGATCCGTACGCTGGCGTGGTGACTGCCGTTCTACTCGCCGAAGACGACGACGCAATCGCTGCACCGCTGTCCCGCGCGCTGGGACGCGAAGGGTACGACGTGACCGTCGAGGACAACGGTCCGGCCGCGCTCGAACAGGCACTGTCGGGCAGGTTCGAACTGCTCATCCTCGACCTCGGTCTACCTGGGATGGACGGACTCGAAGTGTGTCGCCAGATCCGGGCGAGCCGCTCCGATCTGGCCGTGCTCATGCTCACCGCCCGCACCGACGAGGTCGACTTCGTCGTCGGTCTCGATGCCGGCGCCGACGACTACGTCGGCAAACCGTTCCGTCTCGCTGAGCTCATGGCGCGTGTGCGCGCGCTGTTGCGCCGGCGCGGCGGCCCGGAGAACGACGACATCGTGGACGTCGCCGGGATCCGGCTCGAACGTGCCGCGCGCCGTGTCCTCGTGGACGGCTCCGAGGTGACGCTCGCCAACAAGGAGTACGAGCTCCTGCGTGTGCTGCTCGAGCACGCGGGGCAGGTCGTCTCCCGCGACGCGATCCTCGAGGAGGTGTGGGGCGACGCCGACCTGCGCGGTTCGAAGACGCTCGACATGCACATGTCGTGGTTGCGCCGCAAGATCGGCGACGAGGGGCCGGCCGGGGAACGTCGCATCGCCACGGTGCGCGGTGTCGGTTTCCGGCTGAACACCGACTAGCGTCTCCGGCGTGCGCAGCCGCATCCTCAACGCCGTCCTGGCGACCGTGCTGCTCGTCGCGCTGTTGCTCGGCATTCCGCTGGCCTACACGGCGTTCCTGTTCGTCGAGGACACCGCCCGCCGCGACCTGCAGAACCGGCTCGAACGCATGGCCGACGAGATCATCGCCCAGGAGGGCACCGACGGATTCGTCGTCGGTGGTCTCGACACGAGTTCCCTGCGTCTGCTCGTCCCCACCGACGGGCGGGCTGTCGTGGTCTACCCGACACCCGAGAACGTCGCGGCGCGGCTGGACATCGGCACGCCGGTGCTCGGGGCGTCGATCGTCGAGTCGTTGTCGATGGGGACGTCCGGCTCGCTGCTCATCGAGGTGCCCTCGGAGAGCATGCGAACTCTGCAGCAGCAGGTGCTCGCCGCGGTGAGCCTGCTGGTGCTGCTGTCCGTCGCGGCCGGGGCGCTGGTCGCGGTGGCGACCGCCCGAAGACTCGCCGACCCGCTGCGCGACGTGGCGAACCGGGCGGCCCGTCTCGCCGAGGGCGACTTCCGCCCGGTGGCCCGGCGGCACGGTATCCCCGAACTCGATCGCGTCTCCGACGTGCTGGATTCGGCCGCCGTCGAGATTTCGCACCGCCTGCAGCGCGAGCACGCGCTCGTCGGCGACGTCTCGCATCAGCTCCGCTCCCGGATGACCGCGATCCGGCTGCGGCTCGACGAGTTGTCCACCCACGAGGATCCTGCCGTGGTGGAGGAGGCCGAGGCGGCCATGGCACAGGTGGACCGGCTGACCACCGCGATCGACGGTCTCGTGCGCCAGTCCCGCGACAGCAGTGCCGACCAGCGCACCGACGTCTCGGTGGTCGGCGAACTCACCGGTGTCGTCGCCGACTGGCGCGGTCCCTACGAGGAGGCGGGACGGGAACTGGTGTTGCGCGGCGATCCGTCGTTGCGGGCGGCGGTGACCGGTTCGCGGTTGCGTGAGGCGGTGGCGGTGCTGGTCGACAACGCGCTCGTGCACGGAGGAGGCACGTGCACGGTCTCGGTGCGGCAGGTCGCGACCCGCGGCGACGTCACGGTGTGTGTCGAGGTGGCCGACGAGGGAGAGGGTGTTAGCGACGAGGTCGCGCCGTACGTCTTCGACCGCGGCTTCTCCGGGGGCGGGTCGACCGGGGTGGGACTGGCGCTCGCACGTGCCCTCGCGGAGGCCGACGGCGGTCGCCTCGAACTGCAGCGACGCCGGCCGGCACTGTTTGCGCTGTTCCTCGGCGCGCCCCGCGATCGGGACACCTGTACGCCGACCGGCACGCGCGAACCCCGCTAGACCGTCTTCCCGTCAGGAGCGGTCGAGCTGCTCGCTGGGCTCGCCCAGGGGGGCGTCCGGGACCATCTCCTCCGGAAAGACGAACTTCTTGAAGCAGTAGAAGCGGAAGATCATCTGCAGCAGGTTGCCGATGATGTACGCGCTGACGAAGTCGGCGATGTTCTCCGTCGCGAGGCTCACCTCGGGTACGCGCAGGTCGAAGACGTAACTCGAGATCCATAGCGGGATGAACGAGAGCACGACGCCGATACCGCTGACGAAGAAGAACAGGAACGCCTCGTGGGCGCGCTCGCGACCGCCGCGATTACGGAAGGACCATTCGCGGTTGAGGATGTACGAGCAGATCACCGCGACGACACCGGCGATGATCTTGGCGGTCACCGGCTTCTCGGACAGAACTGTGAGCTTGAGCGTGTAGAAGATCGCCGAGTCGATCACGAAGGTGGTGCCGCCGACGATGGCGAATTTGATCAATTCGCGATGCCGGAGCAACAGCCCCCGGAAAGGCTGGGGAACTCTGCTCAACGCTTCATCGACGATTGTCACTTGGAGAAGTGTACGAAACGAAGAGGTGAATTTCCGAAACCCGACCGCACATGTCGGCGTTCCCACACCGCTGGGCGGGCCGGTGGGAGGTCCCTCGACGCTCGGCGGGGGAGCAGCGGAACGACGTCACGACATGCTGTGACACCATGGACAGCCGTGACAGGCAGACCTGAATCGTCCCCCAGATCCGATACGCCCCGCACCCTGACGACGGGCATGCCGGTCGTCACGATGATCGGTGGTGGACAGCTCGCGCGGATGACCCATCAGGCGGCGATCGCGCTCGGCCAGACGCTCCGCGTGCTCGCCGGGAGCGCCCACGAACCCGCCGCGCAGGTCAGCCCGAATGTGGTGCTCGGCAGCCATGACGACCTCGACGCCCTCCGCCGCGCCGCGACCGGCGCGCACGCGCTGACCTTCGATCACGAGGGTGTCCCGACCGAACATCTCGAGGTCCTGCAGCGCGAAGGCGTCGCGGTGCTGCCGCCCCCGCAGGCCCTGATCTACGCCCAGGACAAGATCGCGATGCGCAAGCGGCTCGGTGAGCTCGGCGCACCGATGCCGAAGTTCGCGGAGATCACCTCCGTCGAGGATGCCCGCGCCGCCCTCGACGCGCTCGGCGATCCGTACGTGCTCAAGGCCGCACGCGGTGGCTACGACGGCCGTGGCGTGTGGATTCTCGACGACCACGCCGAACTCGAGCGGGTCGTCGCCGACCAGCTCGCTGCCGGTGTCCCGCTCCTCGCCGAGGAGAAGGTCGAGTGGACGCGCGAGCTGTCGGCGATGGTCGCGCGGTCCCCGTTCGGCCAGGGCGCGTCGTGGCCGGTCGTCGAGACCGTCCAGCGCGACGGCCAGTGCGCCGTCGTCATCGCACCCGCCCCGAACCTGCCCGAGGACGTCGCCACCGCCGCCGAGCAGCTCGCGCTGCGCATCGCCGGTGAGCTCGGCGTCGTCGGTGTCATGGCGGTCGAGCTGTTCGAGACGCGCTCCGGTGAGCTGATCGTCAACGAACTGGCGATGCGTCCGCACAACTCCGGTCACTGGGGCATGGACGGTGCCCGCACCGGCCAGTTCGAACAGCACCTGCGCGCCGTGCTCGACTACCCGCTCGGCGACACGAGCCCGATCGCGCCGGTGACAGTGATGGCGAACGTGCTCGGCGCGCCCGAGGCGCCGGCGATGAGCATGGACGAGCGACTGCACCACCTGTTCGCCCGGATGCCCGACGTGCACGTGCACCTCTACGGCAAGGGTGAGCGCAAGGACCGCAAGATCGGCCACGTCAACGTGCTCGGCGCGCCGTCCGGGTCGATCGTCGATCCCGAGTACGTCGCCGCCGTGCGCGAACGCGCGGAACGCGCGGCGCACTGGCTCTCGCACGCGGTGTGGACCGACGGTTGGAACGAACACACGGGAGAAATCGGTGAGTGACGTGGCACAGGGTGCACAGGTCGGCCTGATCATGGGCAGCGACTCGGACTGGCCGACCATGCAGGCCGCGGCCGAGGCGCTGGTCGAGTTCGGGATCCGCTTCGAGGTGGGTGTCGTCTCGGCGCACCGCACGCCGCAGCGGATGCTCGACTACGCCAAGGACGCCGCCGGCCGCGGGATCAAGGTCATCATCGCGGGCGCCGGCGGCGCCGCCCACCTACCCGGCATGGTCGCCTCGGCGACCCCGCTGCCGGTGATCGGCGTTCCGGTGCCGCTGAAGTACCTCGACGGTATGGACTCGCTCCTGTCGATCGTGCAGATGCCCGCCGGTGTCCCCGTCGCCACTGTCTCGATCGGCGGCGCCCGCAACGCGGGTCTGCTCGCCGCGCGCATCCTCGGTGCCTCCGATCCGGCGCTGCGCGAGCAGATGGAGAAGTTCCAGGCGGGTCTCGAGCAGATGGTGCTCGAGAAGGACGAGGCGCTGCGGCAGAAGCTGCTCGGCTGACGGAGCGTCGCCGTGCAGACGACCCCGCTGCTCGAACGCTGGAACCGGTGGGCCCGCGGGCACACCGGAGTGATCGACGGGGCGTTGGCCGCGGTGCTCGCCCTGTTCGGGGTCGCCCTGCACGTGGCGGACGCGCGATCGGTGGCGGGTCTGTTCGTCACCCTCGCGCTCACGCTGCCGCTGGCCTGGCGCAGGACCCGCCCGGTGGTGGCGGGTTCGCTCGTCGCGCTCGCCGCCTACGCGCACCTGCTCGTCCTGCCGGAGGTCCTGCCGATCGCGGCGATCGCGGTGCCGATCGCGGTGTACGCGCTCGCCGCCTACGCTCCGCGGTGGGCCGCCAACACCGCGCTGCCCGTCGCGGTGGTTGGGGGCGCACTCGCCGGAGTGCTCTATTTCGGCTACGACGGCCGCACCGCGCTCGAAGCGTTCGTGACGGCCACCTTCGTCGCGGTCTTCCTCGCTGGTGTGTGGGCGTTCGGCCGGGTCCGCGGGTTGCGTTTGCGCGAGATGGATTCGCTCACCGAGCGCAACCGGTTGCTCGAACTCGAACGCCTCAAGGAGGCCGAACTGGCCGCCACCCAGGAGCGCACCCGCATCGCCCGGGAGATGCACGACATCGTCGCGCACTCGCTCACGGCGATCATCGCGCAGGCCGACGGTGGTCGCTACGCCGCCGCGACGAACCCGGAGGCGGCCGCAGGGGCGTTGACCACCATCGCCGAGACCGGGCGTCGCGCGTTGACCGACATGCGCGGGTTGCTGTCGGTGCTCCGTGAGGACACGCCGCGCGAGTTCACCACCACACCAGGCGTCGGCGACGTGCCGGCGCTCGTCGAGCAGATGCGCACGAGCGGGCTCGAGGTCGAGTTCTCGGTCGACGGGCAGAGCCGCGAGGTGCCCGAGGGACTGGGGCTGTCGGTTTACCGGATCGTGCAGGAATCGCTCACCAATGTCCTCAAGCACGCGGGTCCCCGCGCCCGCACCCACGTCCGTCTCGACTGGCGGCCCGACACGCTCGTCGTCGAGATCGTCGACGACGGCAGGGGAGCGGCGGCGCTCGTCGAGGCCCGCCCGGGTGGGCAGGGGCTGACCGGTATCGAGGAGCGGGCCCGGCTGCACGGCGGTCGCGCGGCGGCCGGTCCGAGGGACGGTGGCGGCTACCGGGTCCGTGCCGAACTGCCCGCACCGGCGGTCTCCCCCCTAGGGTGGCGTCCGTGACCGAACCCGCCCGCGACACCCGATCCGACACGACCATCCGTATCGGGCTCGTCGACGACCAGCAACTCGTGCGCGCCGGTTTCCGCATGGTGCTCGAATCGCAGCCGGACATCGAGGTCGTCGTCGAGGCGTCCGACGGCGAGGCCGCCGTCGCCGAACTCGAACGGGTCCGCGCCGACGTCGTGCTGATGGACGTGCAGATGCCGCGGGTCGACGGGATCTCGGCGACGCGGTCGTTGCTGCGCTCGGCCGACGCGCCGAAGGTCGTGGTGCTCACAACCTTCGACAACGACGACTACATCGTCCAGGCGATCGCCGCCGGTGCGAGCGGCTTCCTGCTCAAGGACGCGCCGCCCGAGGACCTGCTGGCCGCGGTACGGACGGTGCACCGCGGTGACGCCGTGATGGCCCCGCGCGCCACCCGCTCACTGCTGCACCATGTCTCGCCGTTGCTCGACGGTGCGGAGCGGCGCGCGGTGCCGGTCGCGGTGCCCGAGGATCTGACTCCACGCGAACTCGAGGTGCTCGTCGCGATGGCACACGGCCTGACCAACGGGGAGATCGCCGAGCGGTTCGTGCTCTCCGAGACGACCGTCAAGACCCACGTGGGCCGGGTGCTGGCGAAGACGGGATCGCGCGACCGCGTGCAGGCGGTGCTGTTCGCCTTCCGCGCCGGTCTCGTGCATCCCGACGATCTGCTCGGCTCGGGGGAGTAGGACCGTGGTGCCATCCCGGAGACGACCGGTCCTCCCGGGGTAGGACACCGGGGCGGCGAAGATCGACTCGCGGGTCGATGTGCGTGCGCCGCATCGTTTCTAGCGTCGAAGCATGACTTCGATCAGCTCTTTCGTACCGGCATGTTCGGCTCAGGGGGTCGCCCGCGTCTACGGGCGCGGCGACGCCGAGGTGCGTGCCCTCGACGGGGTGTCCGTCGCCTTCGCGCGGGGACGCTTCACCGCGATCATGGGACCGTCCGGATCCGGCAAGTCGACACTCATGCACACCCTCGCCGGTCTCGACGGTGTCGATTCCGGGCGCGTGATCCTCCACGGCGACGGCCGCCGCGCCGACGTCGAGATCAGCACCGCCCCCGATGCGGTGCTCACCGAACTGCGCCGCGACCGCATCGGATTCGTCTTCCAAGCGTTCAATCTGCTGCCCGTGCTCACCGCCCGCGACAACATCCTGCTGCCGATGCGGCTGGCCGGCTCGCGCCCGACGCCCGAGTGGTTCGACGAGGTGACCGGCCGGCTCGGTCTGACCGACCGGCTCGACCACCTTCCCCACGAGATGTCCGGCGGTCAGCAGCAACGCGTCGCCGTCGCGCGGGCGCTCCTGCCGCAGCCCGACGTGATCTTCGTCGACGAACCCACCGGAAACCTCGACTCGCAGTCCGGCGGGGAGGTGCTCTCGATGCTCCGGTCGAGCGTGCGGGAGACCGGTCAGACCGTGGTGATGGTGACGCACGATCCGGTCGCGGCCTCCTACTCCGATCGGGTGGTGCTGCTCGCCGACGGCCGGCTCGCCGGTGAGATCGCGCAACCCACAGCGGATTCGGTGATCGATGCGATGCGCGACCTGCGCACCTCCCGAACGGTGGTGCCGGTCCGATGAGGCATCTCGTCCTGGCCCAGGCCCGCGCCCATCGGGGGCGGTACGTCGCCTCCGTGCTGGCGGTCTTCGTCGCGGTCGCGTTCGTCGTCACCACCCTCGTGCTCGGCGACACGGTGAGTGCGTCGGTCTCGAAATCCACGGCGGCCCGGTACGAGGGGGTCGCGGCAGTCGCTCTTCCCGCCGACTCCACCGTCGCACCCGACGAGGTGCTCACGCTGGTCGCTACGACGCCGGGCGTCGAGGCGGCGGCGCTCGACGTCAGCGGTCCCGTCCGGCTGATCGGAGCCGACGGGTCGTCCTCGAACGGCACCGCGACGAGCATCGCACCCGAGGGCGCCCTGCGGTGGCAGCAGCTCGGGGACGGACGCTGGCCGTCGAACCCGGGTGAGGTCGCCGTCGGCTCGTCGTCCGGCCGGGCGATCGGTGACGAGATCACCGTCGCCGGCCCGACGGGTTCTGTCCCCCCGACCACCGTGGAGGTCGTCGGTGTCGTCGATCTCGACGGATCACCGCTCGCCCTGAGCCCGGGATCGGTCTTCGGCGACGCCGCGCAGGTGCGGTCGTGGTCCGGGGACACGACGGACTGGGAGGTCCGTGCAGTCGGTGACGCCGACGCCGTGCGAGCGGCACTCGCGCCGGTGCCGGGCGTCGACGTCGTGCCGGGTGCCGATCGCGCCACGGCGGTCGCCGACGACTACGTCGGGGACGTCGCCCTGCTGCGCAACGTCCTGTTGTGCTTCGCGGCGATCTCGGTGGTCGTGGCCGGCCTGGTCATCGCCAACACCTTCTCCGTCCTGCTCGCCGCGCGCACCCGCGAACTGGCCCTGATGCGCTGCGTGGGCGTGACGTCCACCCAGGTCCGCCGCAGTGTCCGCGGCGAGGCGTTCGTCGTCGGCCTCGTCGCGGCCGTCCTCGGCGTGCTCGGCGGGTCCGGACTCGCCGCGGCCGTGGTGTCCGCGGCGCGGGCCGTGGACGCCCCGATCCCGCTCACGTCGGTCTCGGTGACGGCCACCACGGTGATCGCGGGTCTGATCGTGGGAACGGGCATGACGGTGGTCGCCGCGAACGGTGCCGCGCGGGCGGCGACCCGCGTGCGGGCGCTCGCGGCCCTGCAGCCCCTCGAGACCCGCCCCGAACCGGTGCGCGATTCGTGGGTGCGCCGCATCTGTGCCGCGCTGGCGATCGTCGGGGGCACGGCCCTGCTCGGTCTCGGGGTCGTCATGGCGAACGTGCTCGTCGCGTGCCCGGGTGGACTGCTGCTGTTCGTCGGTGTGGTGCTCGCCTCCCGCCGTCTCGTGCCCGCCGCGGTCGGTGCGGTGGGGGACGTGCTCGCCCGTGCCGGTGGCCCGCTCGCGGTGCTCGCCGCCGGCAACGCCCGGCGCAATCCGCGCCGCACCGCGTCGACGGCCACCGCGCTGTTCATCGGCGTGACGTTGACCTCGACCCTCGTCGTGGGGATCGGCACGCTCGAGGCCGGGGCGCCGGACGTGATCGACGAGCAGTTCCCCGTCGACATGGCCGTGACCGCGCCCGAACGCGACGGGCTCGCACCGGAGGTGACCGAGCGGCTGACGGCGGTCGACCGGGTGAGCAGCGGCGCCGAGCTCGCGGCGGTCGACCTCACGATCGGCGGCACGGAGGCGTCGGTCCTCGGCGTCGATCCCGCGGCGATGGCCTCGACCGTCCGGACCGACGTGCGCCTGCCCGAGGCCGGGACGATCGTGCTCGAACGCTCTCTGGCGAGGTCGGTGGGCGTGGACGACGGAGCCGTCATCACCGTCGGCGGCCCGGTGGGCACCCGCGAGCTGACCGTCGCCACGACCGAGCCGGGGATGCCCGACATGATCGAGTGGAGCGACCTGACCGCCGTCGCCGGCCCCGTCACGGCGGACACCGTGTGGCTGAAACTCGATCGAGGAATGTCGGACGAGGACCTCGTCGCCGTTACCGACGACCTGTCTCGGGTCGCCGCGGCCGAGGTTCCGGGCAGCGAGGTGGTCGGTGCGGTGCAGATGCGGCAGATGCTCGAGAAGATCCTCGACACGATGCTGCTGATCGTCGGCGGGCTGCTGTCCGTGGCCGTGGTGATCGCCCTGATCGGCGTGGGCAACACGATGGCGTTGTCCGTGCTCGAGCGGCGACGGGAGACCGCGATGCTGCGCTCGGTGGGTCTCTCGCGGGCCGGTGTGCGGAGTCTGCTCGTGCGGGAGGCGTCGATCATAGCCGGCGTGGCGTCGCTGCTCGGCGTGGTGCTCGGCCTGCTGCTCGGGGCGGCCGGCACGGCCTCGGTAATCGGCCCGGGCCACATCGCACCAGGTTCGGTGCCGTGGTGGCAGCTCGCGGCGATCGTCCTGGTGGGCGGTGTGGCGGGCGTCGTCGCCTCGCTCGTCCCCGCCCAGCGCGCGAGCCGGGTGTCGCCGGTCGCGGCGATGGCGGGGTGACGGTCGGTCCTCCGCCCGACGGTACTCCCGGTCGACCGGAACGCGCCCGAGTCCTTCCGCGGCTCGGGGGCGTTCGTCGTCGAATCGGCGGTTCGAGACGACCGGCCGAGAACTAGGCCGACGAAGTCGGCAGAGAATCAGGCCGACGAAGTCGGCAGAGGATCGGACCGATCGAGTCGGCGTAGGCTCGAGCCGTGTCGGGACGGGACCGGAAGCGTGCCAGGGCGATACGGGTGTCGCGCGGGGTCCCGTCGGTGCGGTTCGTCACCGCGCTCGCGACGGTGTGGGGCAGGGCCTGGGGCGGCTCGGTGTCCTTCGACGACGAGTTCGGCTTGTTCGTCTGCAGCGGTATGCGCGGTGGCTTCGCGCGCGGCGGCACCACCGTCGGCGGTGTCTTCCTCACCCGTAGGCCACCGACGCGGGCGCTGCTGCGCCACGAATCCGTGCACGCGGACCAGTGGGCCCGTTACGGCATCGGCTTCGCGGTGCGTTATCTGTGGGAGGAACTCCGCAACCCGGGGTCCCGCAACAGGTTCGAGATCGAGGCGGGACTCGCCGATGGCGGCTACCGCGCGGCGCGCGGGATCACCCGTCCAGACGAACCGTGATCTTCTCGCTCGCGACGCGGCGTTCGGTGGCCTCCGGGTCGGGATTGCTCACCTGTACAAGCGACGCCCGGGCCGCGAGCACCGCGAGCAGTCCGGCGACGAGAGCGTCGGGCTGCGACCAGGACCGGGACGACAACACGCGGTCGCCGCTGCCGATACCCGCCGCCGACGCCGACTCCGTGGCGGCAGCGAGCACGTCCGACTGCGAACGTCCGGCGAGCACCGCGTCGCCCGCACCGGAGGATCGGAACTGGTCGCCGTGCATCCGCACGTCCGTCGCATAGTCCGTGATCCCTGGCGGCAGGTCGCGCACGGGGGCACCGAAGGCGTCGAGCGACAACGCCGCGACCTCGGCAACCGTGTCGACCTCGTCCAACCGGTCGGGGGTGACGAGAGCGAGATCGGCATCCGGGTCGGCGTCGAGGACGACCTCGGCCCCTGCCCACCACACGCCCAGCAGGACCGCGGCGCTCTGCCAGTGGGCGGGAAGCAGCACCGCCACCCGACCTCCCGGAAGGACTCCGAACTGGTCGCGAATCATATTGGCCGTCTTGGCAGCCCAGTTGGCGAGGGTGAGCGCCGACAGTTCGATCCGCGCGCCGGTCGCGTCGTCGTACCAGGTGATCCGCGGACCCGCCGGATCTTCGGCGAGGATCGGGTCGAGCAGTGCGTCGGTCAGGGTGGTCACGATGTCCTTCTTCTCGGATTCTGTTCGCGCGACTGTCGGTTCACACAGGTGTCAGTTCACGCAGCGCGGGCCGTCGGAGCCCGCATCGATGGGCGGTGCGGCGGGAGCCGGGGTGGCGGTGCCACCGGCCGGGCTCACGCCGATGTCGGAGGCGGATGCGGCGGTGGACGAACCGGAGTACGACGACGAGCCGGGGCCGGTGTAGTCGCCGGCGAGCACGACCCGCACGGTGCCGGCCGGGAGCGAGGGATCGGACTCGGTGGCGAGACCACCGAGCGCCGCGGCCACCGCGCGGGTCTCGTCGGAGTCCTCATCGGCACCGAAGACCGTCGACGTGCCCACACCGGAACCGGTGTAGTTGCCCACCTCGCCCTCGACGTAGCCCTCCTCGGACAGAGCCGTGGAGACCTGGGAGGCCAGGCCGGACACGGATCCGGCGTTCGCGACGTCGACCGTAACGGTCGACGCGTCGATGTCGGGAGCGGGCACCGGGGTCGAGGTGGTCTCGCTGCCGTCCGGTTCGCGGCCGATCAACTCGGCGACGAAGGAGCGCACCTCGTCCGGATCGACCTGCACGACCGACTCGCCGTAGTCGGTCATCGCGTTGATGTCCTGCACCGGGATCGTCGAGAAGGTCACGTCGCCACCGGCGAGGCCCTGCAGCTGGGTCGCCAGCGCCATGATGTCCCAATCGGAGTCGAGCACCACCGAGCGCTGCACTGCGGCGGTCAGCTGACTCACCTTCGACGGGTTGGACAACGTCTTGGCGCTGAGCACCTTCTGTGCCAGCGACGCCATGAACACCTGCTGCCGCACGATCCGGTCGAGATCGCCGCGCGGCAGGTCGTGACGCTGGCGGACGAAGCTCAGTGCGTCCGAACCCTGCAGGGTCTGCTCACCGGCATCGAAACGGGCACCCGACAGCGGCTCGTCGACCGGTGCGTTCAGGCACACCTCGACACCGCCGACGGCGTCGGTGAGCAGCACGAAGCCGAGGAGTCCGACCTCGGCGTAGTGGTCCACCGTCACACCCGTCAGGTCGGCGACCGACTCGATGAGCGCCTCCCGGCCTGCCTGGGTCGATTCCTTCTCGAGTTCGGCCTCGGTCGCGTCGGCGTCCGCTTCGACGAGCTCGGCGCGCCGGTTCGCCTTCGTGGCGCCGTAGGCCGCGTTGATCTTCGACATCCCGATCTCGGGCACCTCGACGTAGGTGTCGCGGGGGATCGACATCGCAGTGGCCGACCGGCCGTCGTTCGGCACGCGGATCAGGATGATCGTGTCGGTGTTGTTCGCTACTTCTTCGCCGGCGCGCAACGCGTCGAGCTCGCGCTGGGAGAGAGGATTGCCGTGCGCGTCGGTGCGGCTGTCCGTGCCCACCAGCAGGATGTCGACGGCGCCGTCCTCGCCGTCGCCGAGGGCCAGGCCGCGGACCGAGGCCAGCGACGACTGCAGCGCGTCGACGCTGCGCCACGCCGCACCGGTGACGACCAGCACGAGGCACGCCGCGATCGCGACGGCGATCTGCCACGGCCTTCCGCTGTACACCCGTGCCTCCGCCGGTGCTCCGGGGCTGCGTGAGGGCGGCTCGCGACGCGCGGAACGCCGGGACTGCCGGGGACCGGGATCCGACCCGTACCTGCCGTCGGCAGCTGTCGGATCGCCCGCGCGGGTGCGACGTCCCGTGGGGGCGGGACGTCGGCCGGTGCGGCGACGCGGCTCTGGCGGCACCTGGTACTCCTCCTGTGGGTGGTACGGGGTCTGTGGATGTAGCTCTCGGTTGAAGGCTACTGGTGGGGACGCTCGCCCGGCGCGCACCACTCCGGCGTGCCAGACTTCTCCGAGTGCGTAGCGTTCTCGTCACCGGAGCCCGTGGCCAGCTCGGCCGTCATCTCGTGAACCGCGGCACCGCGGCGGGGATACCGATCCGCGGTGTCGGATCGTCCGAGGTGGACATCACCGATCCGCAGGCCGTGGCCGCCGCGGTCGAACCGGGATCCGTCGTGATCAACGCCGCCGCGTACACCGCCGTCGACGCGGCCGAGACCGACGAGGACCGGGCCGCTGTGGTGAACGGCACGGGCCCGGGCGTGTTGGCCGCCGTCTGTGCCGACAAAGGTGCCCGTCTCGTCCATGTCTCCACCGACTACGTCTTCGCCGGCGACGCGACCGAGCCCTACTGCGTGGACGCGCCGACCGGCCCGCGCACGGCCTACGGCCGCACCAAACTCGCCGGTGAACGGGCGGTGCTGGAGGTGCTGCCCACCGCGCACGTCGTGCGCACCGCCTGGGTGTACACCGGCGACGGCAACGACTTCGTCGCGACCATGCGGCGACTCGAGGGCGAGCGGGAGACCCTGCGCGTCGTCGACGACCAACGCGGTTGCCCCACCTACGCGCGCGACCTGGCCGACGGACTGATCGAACTCGCCGAGCACGGTGACCGGATCCCCGGTGGGATTCTGCATGCCACGAACGCCGGAGAAGCGACGTGGTTCGACGTCGCCCGGGCGGTCTTCGAGGAGATCGGCGCCGACCCGGAGCGGGTGCAACCCTGTGGCAGCGACGAGTTCGTCCGCCCCGCGCCGCGGCCGGCCTATTCGGTGCTCGACGACAGTGCCTGGATCGGTGCCGGCCTGACGCGCTTCCGTCCGTGGCGGGAGGCACTGCACGAGGCGATCGCCGGTAGCGGAACCGTGCCGCCCGCGCGATGACGTGGGAGGAAACGGCCCGTGAGGTGTCGCACACCGTCGAGGTCGCTAAGGTGACCGGCGTGGATTCGACGCTGGCCGTGGTGACGGTGACCTATTCGCCCGGTGAGCACCTCGAGAACTTTCTCACCTCGCTCACCTCCGCGACCGTTCTGCCGACGCAGGTGATCCTGGCCGACAACGGTTCGATCGACGGTGCTCCCGAGGCCGCCGACGCGGCACACCAGAACGTGCGACTGCTCCGGACCGGGGGAAACATCGGATACGGCGGGGCGATCAATCGCGCGGTCGCCGAGATCGACCCGTCCGCGGAGTTCGTGATCGTCGCGAACCCGGACGTCCGGTGGCACCCCGGTTCGATCGACGAACTGCTCGAGGCGGCGCGTCGCTGGCCGCGAGCCGGCTCGCTCGGGCCGCTGATCCACGAACCCGACGGAAGCGTCTACCCCTCGGCACGCACCGTCCCCACCCTCGCCTCCGGTGCCGGTCACGCGCTGCTCGGCACCGTCTGGCCGGCCAATCCGTGGACGCGTCGCTACCGGCAGGAGAACGAGGAGATCAGCGAACGCCCCGTGGGCTGGCTGTCCGGATCGTGCCTGCTGCTACGGCGAGCGGCCTTCGATTCGATCGACGGCTTCGATTCGCGGTACTTCATGTACATGGAGGACGTGGACCTGGGCGACCGGCTCGGACGAGCGGGCTGGCTCAACGTGTACGTGCCGTCCGCGGTGGTCACGCACGCCAAGGGCCACGCGGCCGGACGGCATCCCGAACTGATGCTTCCGGCACATCATGAGAGTGCCTACCGCTTCCAGGCGGACCGTCACCCCCACGGGTGGCAGGCACCGCTGCGGTGGGCTCTGCGGGCCGGGCTCGCGGTGCGATCGCGAGTGGCGGTCGCAGCGGCCGTGCGGGAGCGTCGGAACGGGAGGACCGACCGGAACATTCGGGTCGGCACGACAGTGAACAGGGGAGACGATGACGAGTGAGTCGGCACCGCACACCGATGCGGTGATTCTGGTCGGCGGACAGGGCACGCGGCTACGCCCGTTGACGCTGTCGGCACCCAAGCCGATGCTGCCCACCGCGGGGGTGCCTTTCCTCACCCATCTGCTCGCACGGATCCGTGAGGCAGGCATCAAACACGTCGTCCTCGGCACCTCGTTCAAGGCCGAGGTCTTCGAGCAGCACTTCGCCGACGGTTCCGACTTCGGGCTCGAGATCGAGTACGTCACCGAGACCGAGCCGCTCGGCACCGGCGGCGGTATCCGCAACGTGCTGCCGAGGCTGCGCGCCGACAACGTGATGGTCTTCAACGGCGACGTGCTCGGTGGCACCGATCTCGGTGCGGTGCTCGACACCCACGTGCGGACCGAGGCGGACGTGACCCTGCACCTGGTGCGGGTGAGCGATCCGCGTGCCTTCGGCTGTGTGCCGACCGACGAGGACGGCCGGGTGACCGCCTTCCTCGAGAAGACTCAGGATCCGCCGACCGATCAGATCAACGCCGGTTGCTACGTCTTCCGCCGCGAGATCATCGAGCAGATCCCCGAAGGCCGTCCGGTGTCGGTGGAGCGCGAGGTGTTCCCGGCGCTGCTGACCGAGGGCAAGAAGGTGTTCGGGCACGTCGACGCGGCCTATTGGCGCGACATGGGAACCCCGGAGGATTTCGTCCGCGGCTCGGCCGATCTGGTCCGCGGTATCGCTCCGTCCCCGGCGCTCCCGCCGCAGCGCGGCGAGTCGCTCGTGCATCCGGGTGCCTCCGTGGCCCCGGGCGCCCTGCTCATCGGGGGCACGGTCGTCGGCCGCGGCGCCGAGATCGGTGCGGGTGCCCGCCTGGACGGCGCGGTGATCTTCGACGGTGCGCGGGTCGAGGCCGGTGCGGTGGTCGAACGGAGCATCATCGGTTTCGGTGTACGGGTCGGTCCGCGGGCCTTGATCCGCGACGGTGTGATCGGTGACGGCGCCGATATCGGTGCGCGATGCGAGCTGCTGCGCGGTGCCCGGGTGTGGCCGGGAGTGAAGATCCCCGACGGCGGTATCCGGTTCAGTACCGACGTGTGAGTCGAGAGGTCGAAGTGGGTTTCGAAAGATACGTGGCCCTCGGTGATTCGTTCACCGAGGGAGTCGGCGACCCGGATCCGGCGCGTGCCAACGGGCTGCGCGGTTGGGCCGATCTCGTCGCCGGTGAGCTGGCGCGGCACTCGGAGAGCTTCGCGTACGCGAACCTCGCCATCCGGGGCCGGTTGCTGCGACCGATCATCGACGAGCAGCTCGACACCGCCGTGGCGATGCGTCCCGATCTCGTGACGATCTATGCCGGCGGCAACGACCTCATGCGTCCGAAGCTCGACCTCGACGCGCTCGCGGCGGAATACGACGAGGCGATCGGCAAGCTCGCCGCGACCGGCGCCCGCATCCTGATGTGGACGGCCTACGACGGCAGCTGGGCGCCGGTCTTCGGGATGCTGCGCGGCCGCTGGGCCGTGTACAACGAACTCGTCCGGGCGATCGCCGATCGACACGGGGCGACCATCGTCGACTTCTGGCGGTTCGACGAGTACCGCGATCTGCGCATGTGGGACTTCGACCGGCTGCACATGTCCGCGGCCGGCCACCACAACATGGCGATCCGCGTGCTCGATCTGTTGGGCGTCGCACACGGTCTCGGACCGGTGGAGTTCGACGAGGCACCCGTCCTCACACGGGCCCAGGAACGCGCCGCGGACCGCGCGTGGATGCGCGAGTTCCTCGTCCCCTGGGTGGGCCGGCGGCTGCGCGGAGTATCCTCCGGCGACGGCATCACCCCGAAATACCCCGACCTCGGCCCTGTCCGGTTCTGACCTCACGGCCCGGTTCCGACCTCACGCTCGTCCCGGCAACCCACCGGGACGAGCGTGGTCGTCTCAGGCCCGTCGGGCCGCGTCGTCTCAGGCCCGTCGGGCCGCGGCGAGCCGGACCATGTGCGCGATGGTCTCGTGCTCGGCCTCCGACGGAAGCGCGTCGACGGGCCACCACTGCAGGTCGGTGGATTCGTCGCTGCGCACCGGCCGGGCACCGACGGGTGCGGTCACCAGGAACCGCAGGTCGAGGTGACGGGTGGGCACGCCGAGGGAGCACGTGATCGGATGCGTGTGCGCCGACAGCAGTTCCGGATCGATCACCAGATCGGCGATGCCGGATTCCTCGGTGGCCTCGCGCAGGGCCGCGTCGACGACCGTGTCGTCCGACGGCTCGCAGTGACCGCCGAGCTGGATCCACCGCCCCACCCGCGGATGCAGGGTGAGCAACACGTTGCGGTGGTCGGCGTCGAGCACGATCGACGACGCCGTGATGTGGCCGGGCACGTGTTCGCGCAGGCACCCGTCGGGCGCCGAATCGAGGAACGCCAGCATCGTATGCCGCAGCGATTCGGCGTCTTCCGAGTCGGTGCGCCAGGCGGTGAGCCGGTCGATCGCCGAGGCGTGCAGGGAACGCGCCGACACGACTACAGCTCCACGAGGGCGTCGCCCGGGTCCGCGGGTTCGCGCGGTTCCGGCTCGGTGAGCGGGTAACCGACGGCGACCGCCCCGAGCGGCGACCACTCGGCGGGAAGACCGAGTTCCTCGCGGACCACCTCGGGAGCGAAGATCGTCGAACCGATCCAGCAGCTGCCGAGCCCGCGGGTGGCCAGGGACACGAGCAGGCCCTGCACCGCGGCGCCGGCGGCGACGGTGAACATCGTCGACTCGGCCGCGGTGCGACGGGCATCCGGATAGTGGTGTGCGCCGTCGGGCACCCAGAAGGGGACGATCACCTCGGGTGCGTCGTAGAGGATCGCGCCGCGGGAGATCCGGCGTTCGACGGCCACCGGGTCGAGTCCGTCGCCGTGGAGATCCTCGGCCCACCTGTCGCGCATGCGGTCGAGGAGCCGGCGGCGCACCTGCTCGGTGCGCACCCACACGAACCGGACCGGACGGGTGTGATGAGGTGCGGGTGCGGTGAGGGCCTCGGCGACCGCCTCGCGCAGATCCTCGGGATCGACGGGCTCGGAGGCGAACTGCCGCACCGACCGGCGCAGCAGCAGCGCCTCGCGCCGACCGCGTTCGAGAGCCTCCTCGGTGCCGAGCCAGAACAGGTCGTCCTCGCCGCTGCGGATCAGGGCGCGGGCGGTGGATCCGTCGTCGGGCAGGCCGAGTCCGCGTACCACGGCGACGGGCACACCGCCGAGCTTGCCCTTGACCAGATCGCCTGCGGCGGCGATCTCGTCGGCGACCGCCACGGACGTCACCTGCAGTTCGTTGCCCTGCGAGTCGTGGGAGCCGGCGTAGCCGTGCAGGACTGGAAGCCCGGACGAGCCGATCGCGGCGTCGGTCTGGCCGTTGCGCCAGGCGCGGCCCATGGTGTCGGTGACCACCACGGCGACCCGGACGCCGAGCAGCGCACCGATCCGTTCGCGGAGCGCCGCTGCGCTCGCATCGGGGTTCTCGGGCAGCAGCGCGAGTTCGGCGCTGTCGACATTGGATCCGTCGATGCCGGAGGCTGCCTGCACGATGCCGAGCTTGTTCTCGGTGATGAGGGTGCGGCCCTTGCGTGCCAGCACGCGCACCGCTTCCTGGTTCACCAGGCGCCGGCGGAGCGCGTCGCGGGCGTCGGGATCGGTGGGCGCGGCCACGATCCGTCCCTCGACCTTCGAGACCACTTTGCTGGTGACGACGAGGACGTCCCCGTCGGCCAGCCACGGTGCGGCCTGAGCGACGGCTGCGGCCAGGTCGTCGCCGGGCCGGAATTCGGGAAGCCCGGCGACGGGCAGGATCTCGATCGGGCCGCCCGGCGCGTGGTCGCGCACTGCAGGGTCGGCGACGGCGTCCGGCATCACAGGGTCACTCCGGCGAGGTCGAGGGCGGCGCGGGCCATCTCGGCCGTCGCGTCGGTGTCGGTCATGAGCAGGGGAACGGATCGGACCTCGACGCCTGGCACCTCGGCGTTGTCGGTCGAGTGCACGAGCCAGCCGTCGAGAATGCCTGTGCCCGAGCGGGCGCCGTAGTACCGGCCGACCGCCTCGGCGGTGGTCTCCACTCCGATGACGTCCAGGCACGCATCGGCCATGCCGCGCAGGGGCTTGCCGTCGATGACGGGGGACAGGCCGACGACCTTCGCCGACGTGGTGCGCAGCGCCCCACGGATACCGGGGATCGCGAGGATCGCTCCGACGCTCACGACGGGGTTCGACGGGGCCAGAACGACGGCATCGGCGTTCTCGATCGCCTCGAGCACACCGGGAGCGGGCTCTGCCTCTTCCGCGCCGATGTGGGCGAAGCTGTGGGTGGGCACCTGGGCGCGGTGGCGGACCCACCATTCCTCGAAGTGCACGGCCCGCTGTTCACCGTCCTCAGGATCGGTGATGACGACGTGGGTCTCGCTGCGGTCGTCGGAGACCGGCAGCAGGGTCACACCCGGCTTCCACCGCGTGCACAGTGCTTCGGTGATCGCGGAGAGCGGATAGCCGGTCCGCAGCATCTGCGTCCGGATGAGGTGGGTGGCGATGTCGCGGTCGCCGAGACCGAACCAGTCGGGGATCGCCCCGTAGGCGGCGAGTTCCTCCTTGGCGTTCCAGGTCTCACCGGCGCGGCCCCAGCCGCGTTCGGTGTCGATCCCACCGCCGAGGGTGTACATGCAGGTGTCGAGATCCGGACAGATCCTCAGGCCGTGCATCCACACGTCGTCGCCGACGTTGACGATCGCGGTGATGCGGTGTGCCGCGTCCGGATTCGGCTCCACGCCCGGAGAAATATCGAGAAGCCGGCGCAAACCTGAGAGAAAACGCGCCCCACCGACACCTCCGACCAATACAGTCACATTCACGGCCCAAGCCTAAGCGGTGCGTCGCCTACCCGGTCGCGCACCGTCCGAAACGCGTTTCGGCAAAGCGGCCGATGATATGTGAACAACGCCGCTCCGCTTGACCGCGACACACCCGAAGTGTCTAATCACATACATGTCATTCGATAATCGAATTCGAGATCCCTTGCGGTGAACCCGCATTCGAACGAGTATTCGAAGGATGGCAGCGGGTTGATCCCCGGTCATGATTCGGCGCTGCAGGTGAGGAGGGACAATGGCCGGCGAGCGCGACAGCTTCGAGCTCACTCGAAGCGATACTGCAGTCGAGGCTGTCTGTGACTACCCGGACGTCGGGGTGCCCGTCCTGAGTTTGATCTCGGGATTCGGTGACCCAGCGGACGGCGAGGAGCAGTGGCAGGAGCGTGCGCTCTGTGCGCAGACCGATCCGGAGGCATTCTTCCCCGAGAAGGGTGGCTCCACCAGAGAGGCCAAACGCATCTGCATGGGGTGTGAGGTCCGGGACGAATGTCTCGAATACGCTCTCGCTCACGACGAGCGGTTCGGTATCTGGGGCGGGCTCTCCGAGAGGGAACGCCGTCGCCTCAAGCGCGGAATAGTCTGACGAGGAGTTCGGCCCGGTACGGGGAGTGCGGGACCGAGTGAAACACCGAATCGGATGACGAAGGCCGGGTTGCGGCCGTGGGGGACGAGCAACCCGGCCTTCGTCATGTATCCGGAACGTTTCTCAGTCCTCGTCGTCCTCGTCGAGTGTCGGATCCACCACTTCCGGTTCGACGCCGAGATAGGTGGCCACCTGGTGCACGAGGACGTCGTGCACCAGATCCGTCAGATCGTCCGGATCCTTCGCGCGCACCTCGAGAGGTCGGCGGAACAACACGATCCGCGCCCGGGTGGCAGCGCCTCGTCGATCGATCCCCGCCGGCACGAGCCGGGACAGCGGCACCGGCCCGTCGGCAACCACCTCGTCCGGCCAGTTGACCGAGTCGGGGTCGCGTGCCCGGATCTTCGGGACCTCGTCGACGGCGATGTCGAGTTTGGTGAGGCGGTCGTGCCAGCGCGCGTCGATCGGCGCGAACGCCCCCAATACGAGCAGGTCGAATTTCTCTGCGCGTGTCTTCCACGCCGGCAGGCTCTGCGGGAACAGGGGACCGCGGATTCCCCTGCCGCGGCGTGCCACAGCACGGGACGACACAGGGCGGGAACGTCGTGCGCGGACCATGCCATGGACACTACGACACGAAAATCGCTCCACCCTTTCGGTGTGTCCGAATAGTCCTGGCGCGTCCGGCGCGCTACGCTCCCAGTCGTGAGAACACTGCGTCGATGCTGCCGGCCTGGGTGCAAGAACCCTGCTGTTGCGACGCTGACCTACGTGTACTCGGACTCCACTGCCGTTGTCGGTCCCCTGGCGACCGTCGCGGAACCGCACTCGTGGGATCTCTGCGAGATGCACGGTTCGCGCATCACGGCACCCAAGGGCTGGGAACTCGTCCGATACGAGGGAGCGTTCTCGTCGGCCACCCCCGACGAGGACGATATGACCGCCCTCGCCGAGGCCGTACGCGAGGCCGGCCTGGGGGAGCGTTCCCGTTCCGACGCGAGCGACGACGACGCCGAGCAACCCCAACGGGCCGTCGTGCCTCCCACCGCACGCACCGGCCGACGCGGTCACCTGCGTGTTCTTCCCGATCCCACGTCCTGAGCCGTTCGCACTAGGCTGAGCGAGTGCGATGTCGCGGAGGACGGTATCGCACGAGTCGAGTTCAGGAGCTAATACAGTGGCGAGAGCTGCCGAGTCGGTGTCAGCAGTCATCAAGGCCTACGACGTACGGGGTGTCGTCGGAGAGCAGATCGACGAAGAGTTCGTCCGCGAGGTCGGAGCGTCGTTCGCACGCCTGTTGCGCAGTGAGGGCAGCGCGGACCGTGTGGTGATCGGGCACGACATGCGCGCCTCGTCCCCCTCGCTCTCGCAGGCCTTCGCCGACGGGGTCACCGCCCAGGGACTCGACGTGGTGCTGATCGGCCTCGCATCCACCGACCAGCTCTACTTCGCGTCGGGCCTGCTCGACGCACCCGGCGCGATGTTCACGGCCAGCCACAATCCCGCGAAGTACAACGGCATCAAGCTCTGCCGTGCCGGTGCCAAGCCCGTCGGTCAGGACACCGGTCTGGCGCAGATCTCCGCCGACCTCGTCGAGGGGGTGCCCGCCTACGACGGCGAGCGCGGCAACATCACCGAGCAGGACGTCCTCGAGGACTACGCCTCGTTCGTCCGCGGCCTGGTCGATCTCGCGGAGATGCGTCCGCTGAAGGTGGCGGTCGACGCCGGCAACGGCATGGGAGGCCACACCGTCCCCGCCGTCTTCGGTGCCCTGCCCGTCGATCTCGTGCCGCTGTACTTCGAACTCGACGGCACCTTCCCGAACCACGAGGCCAACCCCCTCGACCCCGCCAACCTCGTCGACCTCCAGCGTCTGGTCGTCGAGTCCGGTGCCGACGTGGGCCTGGCCTTCGACGGCGACGCCGACCGCTGCTTCGTCGTCGACGAGCGCGGCGAGCCGGTCACCCCGTCCGCGGTCACGGCGCTCGTCGCCGCCCGCGAACTCGCCAAGGAACCCGGCTCGACGATCATCCACAACCTCATCACCTCGCGCGTGGTGCCCGAACTCGTCGCCGAGCAGGGCGGCAAGCCGGTGCGCACCCGGGTCGGGCATTCGTTCATCAAGCAGCAGATGGCCGAGACCGGTGCCGTCTTCGGCGGGGAACACTCGGCGCACTACTACTTCCGCGACTTCTGGGGTGCCGACTCCGGCATGCTCGCGGCGCTGCACGTCCTCGCCGCACTCGCCTCGCAGGACGGTCCGCTCTCCGAGTTGATGAGCTCCTACAACCGGTACGCGGCGTCGGGCGAGATCAACTCGACGGTCGCCGATGCTGCCGAGCGCACCGAGGCCGTCGTCGCGGCGTTCGAGGACCGCGCGGTATCGATCGACCGGCTCGACGGTGTCACCGTCGACCTGCCCGACAACGCATGGTTCAACCTGCGTGCGTCCAACACCGAGCCGTTGCTGCGGCTCAACGTGGAGGCCCGCACGGACGGTGAGGTCGAGGCATTGGTGAAGGAGATCCTTTCCGTCGTTCGTGCGTAGGCGGAGGGACAACGGGAATAATCGAAGTGCCGGGACAGGTCGTGCCGGTGTCGGTTCGGCGGAGCACCGATCTCGGGTCGGTGGCCCCACCGGGCCCTGTCAGCCGGCCCGCCGAGGTCGCGGCGGCGGAAGGAAGGTGATGCGGTCGTGACGGCACCCTCACCGCTGTTCGACTTCGACGATGCGGGCGGTGTTCTCGCCGCCGATGTCGACGGCATCCTCAGGAGCGCGGCCCTCGGCGGCGCCCAGATCCGCGCGGTCGCCGCGGCGGTCGACGAAGGTCTGCTCGGCCGGCTCACCGACATGCACCCCCGCAGTGTGGTCTTCGTCGGCACCGACGCCCGCGCCCGCTCGGCCGCGGAACTGGTCGTCGCGATGTTCGGTGGGCAGGCCGGTGTACCGCTGATCTCCGCGCCGACCACACCGCCGTGGGTCGGCGCGCTCGATGTCGTGGTGGTCTCGGGAAACGACGCCGGCGATCCAGAGCTGGCGCGCAGCATCGACGCCGGACTGCGTCGCAGCGCTGAGGTCGTCGTCGACGCCCCCGACGAAGGTCCGGTGCGGGCGGTCTCGGCCGGTCGCGCGATGTTGTTGCCGCCGCGCGTCCGGGTCCAGACCCGGTACGTGCTCGCCCGGCACGTCGCGGTGTTCTGTGCGGTGCTCGGCGTGTTGCAGCGCGCCGTCCGGATCACCGGTGTCCCTCCGCTCGCCGAGGTCGCCGACACGGCCGACGAGGAAGCGGCGCGCAATCATCCGGCGAACGAGGTCTTCCACAATCCCGCAAAGTCGCTCGCGGTGCGCATGCAGTCGCGTCGCGTGGCGTTCGCGGGAGACTCCGCCGCGACGACGGTGCTCGCACGGCACGCGTCGGAGGCCCTGCTCCAGGAGGCGGGTGTGGTCGCCGGCGCTGCGGCACTGAGCGACGTGCTGGTCGCGCGCGACCGGCTCACGAATGTGGTCACCGCGAGCGGTGAGAACTACGACCCGTTCTTCCACGACGAGGAGCTGGACGGACCGGCGCCGATCGCACCGGCACGGGTGTTCGTGCTCAGCACCGACCCCGACCGCTCGGCGGCGCAGCGCAGGACGGCGGCACTTCCGGATGTGGAATTGATGTCCGTGATCGGAGAATTCGAATCGAGCACGGTTCCGACCGTGCTGGAACAGGTGGCAGTGTTGACCGTCCGCACAGAGATGGCGGCCGCATATCTCGGATTGGCAGGGGGGAGATAGTGCACCGACTCGAAGGTGCGGTGCGCTCGTACGCCTGGGGATCGCGGACCGCGATCGCCACCCTGCGTGGCCGCAATGTGCCGTCCCATCATCCCGAGGNGCTCGGTGCGCACCCGGCCGATCCCGCCAGGCTGGTGGATCCGGACGGCGACGAGCACTCGCTGCTCGACGTGTTGTCGGCCGATCCGCAGCGACACCTCGGTGATCGCACGGTGGGGGCGTTCGGTCCCCGCCTGCCCTTCCTGCTCAAGCTACTGGCGGCGGAGGAGCCGCTGTCGCTGCAGGCGCATCCCAGCGCCGGCCAGGCGGCCGAGGGCTTCGCTCGTGAGGAAGCACTCGGCATCCCGATCGACTCGCCCGTCCGCAACTACAAGGACGCCAGCCACAAGCCCGAACTCGTGGTGGCGCTGACCCGGTTCGAGGCCCTGGCCGGCTTCCGTGACCCGAAACGGACCGTGGAGCTGTTCGAGGCGCTGGCCGTGCCGGAACTCGACCCCTATGTGGGACTGCTCGCGGGCCAACCCGATTCGAGCGGTCTGCGGGCGCTGTTCACCACCTGGATCACGTTGCCCCCGCCCGCTCTCGCAGCGTTGCTGCCGCGTGTGCTCGACGGTTGCGTCACCTATCTCGCGGCCGGACGGGACGGCGAACGCGATTTCGTTCCGGAGGTACGCACGGCCCTGCAGCTGGCGGACTTCTATCCCGGCGACGCCGGAGTGCTCGCCTCGCTGCTGCTCAACCGCATCACCCTGCAGCCGGGCGAGGGCCTGTACCTCGACGCGGGAAATCTGCACGCCTACCTGCACGGCATGGGTGTCGAGGTCATGGCGAACTCCGACAACGTGCTGCGCGGTGGTCTCACCCCGAAGCACGTGGACGTGCCCGAACTGCTGCGGGTGCTCGACTTCGGTGCGGCCTCGGTGCCGATTCTCGAAGCCGTGCCGGAGGCCTCGGCGGAGACCGGGTCGGGGCAGAGTCCGATCGAACGCCGCTACCGCACCCCGGCACCGGAGTTCGCGTTGTCCCGCATCGATCTCGGCGCGGGCGACGCCCTCGGGGTCGGTGCCGACGGACCACAGATCCTGCTGTGCACCGCAGGCGATGCCCGCGTCGAGTGCGACGGCGAGTCGGTGACGCTGAGGCCCGGCGACTCGGCGTGGTTGTCGGCGTGCGACCGGAATCCGACCGTCCACGGTTGTGCCGCGGACACCCAGGTCTTCCGGGCCCGGCTCGGGGAGATACCGGGATCGGCGACCGACGAGTCCTGAAGCAGAGTCCCGGTAGGGACGGAATCGAACCGAAGGCGAGCCCGCACGGGCTCGCCTTCGTCGTTTCCGGACGCATCTTCGTGAGATTTACAAAATCTGCTATATGTCTAGACCTAGGACGAACAGTGGCCTAGAGTCAAGATATGAGTGGTGTGCGTCACCGTTCGGTGGCGTGCCCGGCGCCATCAACGGTGATGAAGGAGACCCGACATGAGTACGGCATCCGCGGATTCGGTGGATCGACCCGACCTTCAGTGGCGCGACCGGAAACGCCATCTGTGGCTTCTGGGGCTGGTGCCCCCGACGGCGCTGTTCGTCGCCGCCGCCCTGGTGTGGGGCGGTAACGAACTCGGTCTGCAGAGCGTCACCCCGGTCCTGTGGTGGATAGGCCCCCTGCTGGTCTACGTCCTCGTCCCGCTGCTCGACCTGTTCGTCGGCCCCGACGGCGAGAACCCACCCGACGAGTTGTTCGAGCAACTCGAGAACGACCGCTTCTACCGCTACTGCACCTACCTCTACTTGCCCTTCCAGTTCGCGTCGCTGGTCTTCGCCTGCTACCTCTGGTCGGCCGGCGACCTGTCCTGGCTCGGCATCGACGGCGGGCTCGGCGTGATGTCGAAGATCGGACTCGCGATCTCGGTCGGCGTGGTCGCGGGCATCGGTATCAACACGGCACACGAACTCGGCCACAAGAAGATCGAATTCGAACGGCGACTGTCGAAGTGGGCGCTCGCCCCGTCGTTCTACGGGCACTTCTACATCGAGCACAATCGCGGCCACCACGTGCGGGTCGCCACCTCGGAGGATCCGGCCTCTGCCCGGTTCGGGGAGAGCTTCTGGCGATTCCTGCCCCGCAGCGTCGTCGGCAGCNCGCCTCGAACGGCTCGACAAGCCGGTGTGGAGCGTGCACAACGACGTCCTCAACGCGTGGGCGATCTCCGTCGCGCTGTACGCGGTGCTCCTCGGTGTCTTCGGTCTGTCGATCGCGCCGTATCTCGTGATCCAGGCGGTGTTCGGGTTCTCGTTGCTCGAGGCCGTGAACTATCTCGAGCACTACGGTCTGCTGCGGAAGAAGACCGCGAAGGGGCGCTACGAGCGCTGCTCGCCCGCGCACAGCTGGAACAGTGACCACCTGGTGACGAACATCTTCCTGTACCACCTGCAGCGGCACAGCGACCATCACGCCAACCCCACGCGGCGCTACCAGACCCTGCGCAGCATGGAGATCTCACCGCAACTGCCCGCGGGTTACGCGACGATGATCACCCTCGCCTACATCCCGCCGCTGTGGCGCAAGGTCA
The DNA here is from genome assembly GCF_000801125.1 of Rhodococcus sp. Chr-9. Lineage (NCBI taxonomy): Bacteria > Bacillati > Actinomycetota > Actinomycetes > Mycobacteriales > Nocardiaceae > Rhodococcus > Rhodococcus sp. Chr-9. Next base: position 86,175 of record NZ_JTIZ01000071.1, on the reverse strand, counting down.
TGGACCACCGCGTGCTCGACCACTACGACGGCGACATCACCCGCGTCAACATCGAACCGCGTCGACGCGAGAAGATCCTGACCCGCTACGGAGCATCGGATCCCACTACTGCGGAAGGGGAGTGATCGTGGCGTCCTACCGCTGTCCCGTCTGTGAGTTCGTGTACGACGAGACCGCCGGCGTTCCCCGTGAGGGCTTTCCGGCCGGCACCCCGTGGTCCGACGTGCCCGACGACTGGCCGTGTCCCGACTGCGGAGTCCGGGAGAAGACCGATTTCGAGGAGTACACCCAGTGAGTGCCGACTACCGTCTGTTCCGTTGTCTCGTCTGCGGATTCGAATACGACGAGGCCCAAGGGTGGCCCGACGAGGGCATCGGACCCGGCACCCGGTGGGAGGACATCCCCGACGACTGGTCGTGCCCGGACTGCGGCGCCGCCAAGGCCGACTTCGAGATGGTCGAGATCGTCCGCCGGTGAACCGCTGCACGGGGGATCACTACCCGTCTTGCTTTGACGAGCACATCCGTGCGTGAGAGCGTTCCCACCATGCCGAACGCGCGGGTTCCCTTCCACGAGGCAAGTCGGGTGCTGCTGCGCTCGACGATCCTCGACGCCATGCGCGAGCTGCTACACGAACGCGACTGGTCGGCCGTCACCATGAGCGACGTCGCCCGAGCCGCCGGTATCAGCCGGCAGACCCTGTACAAGGAGTTCTCCTCCCGGCAGGGGCTCGCCCAGGGATATGCGCTGCGTCTGGTCGACGAGTTCGTCGATGCGGTGGCCGATTCGGTGTACGCCCACGTCGGCGACGCGCGGGCCGCGCTCGTGGACGGATTCACCTTCTTCTTCGAGGCGTCCGCCGCCGACCCCCTGGTGCAGTCGCTGCTGAGCGGGGAGGCCAAACCCGACCTGCTGCGGTTGATCACCACCGACGCCGCCCCCATCCTCGAGCGGGGCGCGGGTCGCCTCACGGAGACCTTCCACCACAGCTGGATCGCGGCGTCCGAATCCGACGCGGGGATCCTCGCGCGCGCTGTCGTGCGGGTCGCGCTGAGCTTCGTCTCGATGCCCCCGGCCTCGGGGCGTGATGTCGCCGCCGACCTCGCCGATCTGCTCGTGCCGTTCGTCGAACGGGCCGCCATACGCGGTTGACGTCCGGGCGTCGTACCGGAAGGTGCGGCGGACGGATCCCGTCGGGGGACGATCTGCCGGGCCTCTTCTTGCGCAGGTTGTATAGCCTGGAACCAACATCGTCTGCCGACAGGAAGAGGCATCTGCACGTGTCTGACACCACGCTCGTAGCCGACCGGGTCAACGGTCTCGATTTCAAGGTCGCCGATCTGTCCCTCGCCGAGTTCGGGCGCAAGGAGATCCGGCTCGCCGAACACGAGATGCCGGGCCTGATGGCGCTGCGTCGCGAGTACGCGGAGGTGCAGCCGCTGAAGGGCGCACGGATCTCCGGCTCGCTGCACATGACGGTCCAGACCGCTGTGCTCATCGAAACGCTCGTCTCCCTCGGCGCGCAGGTGCGCTGGGCGTCGTGCAACATCTTCTCCACCCAGGACCACGCCGCCGCGGCCGTCGTCGTCGGCCCGCACGGCACCCCCGAGGAGCCCAAGGGCGTCCCGGTGTTCGCCTGGAAGGGCGAGACCCTCGAAGAGTACTGGTGGGCGGCCGAGCAGATGCTCACCTGGCCCGGCGAACCCGCCAACATGATCCTCGACGACGGCGGCGACGCCACGATGCTCGTGCTCAAGGGCGCCCAGTTCGAGAAGGCCGGCGTCGTCCCGCCGAGCGACGAAGAGCAGGACTCCGCAGAGTACAAGGTCTTCCTCGAGCTGCTGCGCCGCTCGCTCGCGGCCGACTCGAAGAAGTGGACCACCGTCGCCGAGTCCGTCAAGGGCGTCACGGAGGAGACCACCACGGGCGTCCTGCGCCTGTACCAGCTCTCCGCAGCCGGCGAGCTCGCGTTCCCCGCGATCAACGTCAACGACTCGGTCACCAAGAGCAAGTTCGACAACAAGTACGGCACCCGGCACTCGCTGCTCGACGGCATCAACCGCGGCACCGACGTCCTCATCGGCGGCAAGGCCGCGCTCGTGTGCGGCTACGGCGACGTCGGCAAGGGCTGCGCCGAGGCCCTGCGCGGCCAGGGCGCACGCGTCTCGGTCACCGAGGTCGACCCGATCAACGCCCTGCAGGCCATGATGGACGGCTACGACGTCGTGACGGTCGAGGACTTCATCGGCCAGGCCGACATCGTCATCACTGCGACCGGCAACAAGGACATCATCACCTTCGAGCACATGAAGGCGATGAAGCACCAGGCCATCCTCGGCAACATCGGCCACTTCGACAACGAGATCGACATGGCCGGCCTCGAGCGGGCCGCCGACGTCACGCGGATCAACATCAAGCCGCAGGTCGACGAGTTCACCTTCGCCGACGGCCATTCGATCATCGTCCTGTCGGAGGGCCGCCTGCTCAACCTGGGCAACGCCACGGGCCACCCCTCCTTCGTGATGAGCAACTCGTTCGCCAACCAGGTGATCGCCCAGATCGAGCTGTGGACCAAGCCCGACGAGTACGACAACGAGGTCTACCGCCTGCCCAAGCACCTCGACGAGAAGGTCGCGAAGATCCACGTCGAGGCGCTCGGTGGACAGATCACGAAGCTGACCAAGGAGCAGGCCGAGTACATCGGTGTCGACGTCGAGGGCCCGTACAAGCCCGAGCACTACCGGTACTGATCCCGTTGATTCGACGGGAATCACAGGGCACATGGGTGATCTGATCGTCGTCGAGGGTCTCGACGGGGCCGGCAAGCGGACGTTGTCCGCCGGTCTCGTCGAGACCTGGCGCGAGGCCGGACGGAAGGTCGCGACGCTGGCCTTCCCGCGGTACGGGCAGTCGATCCACGCCGATCTGGGCGCGGAGGCGTTGCGCGGGCAGCACGGCGACACCGCCTCGAGCGTCGAGGCGATGGCGTTGCTGTGGGCGCTCGACCGACGCGATGCTGCCGACGAGCTGCGGAAGCTGCTCGCCGACAACGACATCGTGCTGCTCGACCGGTACGTCGCGTCCAACGCCGCGTACACCGCGGCGCGCCGGAACCAGGATGCGACCGGCCCGGCGGTGGAGTGGATCCGCCGTCTCGAGTTCGAACGGTTCGGGCTTCCGGTGCCCGATCTGCAGGTGCTGCTCCGCGTTCCGGTCGCCCTCGCCGCCGAGCGTGCCCGTAACCGCGCCGCGACCGAGGTCGACCGCGATCGCGACGCCTACGAGCGCGATGCCGGTCTGCAGGAGCGCACCGGCGCGGTCTACGACGGGCTCGCGCAGCAGCAGTGGATGTCTCCGTGGGAGGTCGCAGGCCCGCAGACCTCCCCGCGACAACTCGCCGTTGACATCTCAAATCTGCTTCACGACGCTCGAGGGGTGACACGATAGAGGCTATGAAGCCGAGGATTCTGGTAGTCGACGACGACACCGCGCTGGCCGAGATGCTCACGATCGTGCTGCGCGGCGAGGGATTCGAACCGTTCGTGGTGGGGGACGGCACTCAGGCGCTGGGTGCCGTGCGCGAGATCCGGCCCGACCTCGTCCTGCTCGATCTCATGCTCCCCGGCATGAACGGCATCGACGTGTGCCGTGTGCTCCGCGCGGATTCCGGTGTGCCGATCGTGATGCTCACCGCCAAGTCCGACACCGTCGACGTCGTGCTCGGCCTCGAATCGGGCGCCGACGACTACATCGTCAAGCCGTTCAAGCCGAAGGAGCTCGTCGCACGCGTGCGGGCCCGGCTGCGTCGCACCGAGCAGGAACCGGCGGAGGTCCTGAACATCGGGGACATCACCATCGACGTCCCCGCCCACAAGGTCACCCGCGGCGACGAGGCGATCTCGCTCACGCCCCTCGAGTTCGACCTGCTCGTGGCGCTCGCACGCAAGCCGCGCCAGGTGTTCACCCGTGAGGTCCTGCTCGAGCAGGTCTGGGGCTACCGGCACGCCGCCGACACCCGGCTCGTGAACGTCCACGTCCAGCGTCTGCGCGCGAAGGTCGAGAAGGATCCCGAGAATCCCGAGGCGGTGCTCACGGTGCGGGGGGTCGGCTACAAGGCCGGACCGCCGTGATTCGAACCTACCGGCTTCGGCGGCGTATCACGCGTAGGACGCTGCCGCTGGTGAGGTGGTCGCGGTCGATGAGCAGCCGACTCGCGCACACCTGGCGACGATCCCTGCAGCTCCGGGTCGTGACCTCGACCCTCACGCTGTCGCTGATCGTCATGTTCGTGCTCGGAGTGGTACTCACGAGCCAGATCACCGACCGACTGCTCGAAGTGAAGATCGACGCGGCGACCGAGGAGATGGATCGCTCGCGCGCACTCGTCGAGGGACAACTCGCGGGCGCCGACGACTCCGGTTCGCTCGCGGTCCGCCTCGACGGTGCCGCGGCGATCCTCACCAGCCGTGGCAGCGACGGGGGACAGGACACCGGCGTCGCCGGAACCTTCGACCCCGTCCTGATCGTTCCCGGCGACGGTCCGCGGGCCCCCACCTCGAGCGGGCCCGCCGACCAGATCCCGCAGAACCTGCGTGCCTTCGTCCAGAACGGGCAGATCGCGTACCAGTTCGCGACGGTCGCCGATCCCGACGGCTACACCGGGCCGGCCCTGATCATGGGCAGCCCCACCGACTCCGACATCTCGACACTCGAGCTGTATCTCGTCTTCCCGCTCGGCGGTGAGGAACGCACCCTCGCCCTCGTCCGCGGCACCCTGCTCGTCGGTGCCGTGGTCCTGCTCGTGCTGCTGGCCGCGATCTCGATGATCGTCGCGCGGCAGGTCGTGCTGCCCATCCGGTCGGCCTCCCGGATCGCCGTGCGCTTCGCCGACGGACGGCTCAAGGAACGCATGCCGGTCCGCGGTGAGGACGACATGGCGCGCCTGGCGATGTCGTTCAACGAGATGGCCGAGAGCCTGTCGCGGCAGATCACCCAGCTCGAGGAGTACGGCAACCTGCAGAAACGGTTCACCTCCGATGTGAGCCACGAACTGCGCACCCCGCTCACGACCGTCCGTATGGCCGCCGACCTCATCCACGACGGCAGCGACGAGCTCGACCCCGTCCTCAAGCGGTCCTCCGAACTGCTCGTCGCCGAACTCGACCGCTTCGAGAGCCTCCTCAACGATCTGCTCGAGATCAGCCGGCACGACGCGGGTGTCGCCGAACTCGCCTCCGAACGACTCGATCTGCGGATGTGCGCGCGTGCCGCCGTCTCGACCGTGCGGCACCTCGCCCGCGAGACCGCCACCGAGCTCATCGTCGACCTTCCGGACGAGTCCGTCGAGGCCGACGTCGATCCGCGCCGCGTCGAACGCATCCTGCGCAACCTGCTCGCCAACGCGATCGATCACGGCGAGGGCAAACCCATCCTGCTGCGGTTGCGCGCCGACGACGCGGCCGCGGCCTTCGTCGTGCGCGATCAGGGCGTGGGCCTGCGACCGGGGGAGGAGAAACTCGTCTTCAACCGGTTCTGGCGCTCCGATCCGTCGCGGGTCCGGCGCTCCGGCGGCACCGGCCTCGGTCTCGCGATCAGCGTCGAGGACGCCAACCTGCACAACGGCAAGCTCGAAGCGTGGGGCGAACCGGGACGAGGTGCCAGCTTCCGGCTCACCCTCCCGCGCGAACGCGGACGTAAGGTGGGTCGCAGCCCCCTGCCTCTCGTACCCAGCGCCGCGAAGGCCGTGCAGGGCAAGCCCCCGCCGGGTGACGACACCCCGGAGCGGCCTTCGACGGGAGAGATCCCGACCGACCCTGCGAGCACATCGTCCGAAGGAGCCAATACATGAGCCGCTCGACTCCGCGTGCAGCGGGCGTGCTCGTCGTACTCCTGACCGTGGCCGGACTCGTGCTGTCGGGATGCGCCACGCTGCCAGATTCGTCGTCACCGCAGGCCATCGGAACCCTTGAACGCGGCCCCGCGACCACCGAGGTCGCCGCTCCCGTGCCCGGTCGCGAACCCGACCTGCTCCTGCGCGACTTCCTGCAGGCGAGCACGGATCCGACCAACCGCCACCGCGCGGCCCGGCAGTTCCTCACCCCCACGATGTCCGAGTCCTGGGACGACGCGGCGAGCGCGACGATCGTCGACAAGGTCGACGTCCTCGTCGAGGAACGCGACGGCGACAGCGCCACCTACGTGGTGCGGGCCAGCACCGTCGGCTACCTCGAGGAGGGCGGCATCTACCGTCCCGCCGACGGGGAGTTCGAGGCGCGGTTCTCCCTGGTCCGCACGGACGGGGAGTGGCGCATCGACCGGTTGCCGGCCGGCGTCATCATGGACCGCCCGCGCTTCCTCAACACCTATCAGCGCCGCTCGCTGTACTTCCTCGACCCGACCGGCACCGCCGTCGTCCCCGACCCCCGCTGGATCACGGGTACCCCCGAACAGACGGCGTCGCAGTTGATCGGGTTGCTCGTCGAAGGGCCGAAAGAGGTCCTCGCGCCTGCGGTCAAGAATCTCCTCGAGGACGTCACCGTCATCGGCTCGGTGACGAAGGCGGACGGCCGCACGACCGACGTCGGCGTCGGACTCGGCGGTATCCGCATCGACTTCCAGGGGGTCGGCTCGATGGGCCGGCAGGATCGCGAACTGCTCGCCGCGCAGGTGATCTGGACCCTCGCCAACGCAGACATCAGCGGCCCGTACCAGCTCCTCGCCGACGGCCAGCCCCTCGACGAACGGTTCCCGAACGGGTGGACCACCGCCGACGTGGCATCGATGAACCCCCTTGCCGCATCGAGCGTGACGGTGGGCCTGCACGCGCTGCTCGACGGCGCGCTGGTGAGCGTCGCAGAGACCGGCGTGACACCGGTCCGCAGCTTCTTCGGCATGTCCGACGATCTGCAGTCCGTCGCCCTGTCGCTGGACGGAGAGCTCGTCGCCGCAGTCGAGAACACCGGCAAACCGGCACCGGAACCGGCCGTGCAACTCATGGTGGGGGCCTACAGCGAGGGCGGTGCCGAGCCGGCGGTCGACGGCGAGTCGATCACCCGGCCGTCCTGGTCTCCCAACAACAATTCGGTGTGGGCGGTCGTCAACGGGACCTCGGTGGTGCGCGCGGTGCGCGAACCCGGCACCGGGCGGGTCACCGTCGTCGGGGTGGAGGCGGGCGCGGTCCGCGGTCTCGGCGACCGCATCACCGAACTGCGCCTGTCGCGCGACGGTGTCCGCGCCGCCATGATCATCGACGGGCGGGTCTTCGTCGCGACCGTCGTGCCGACCACGACCGGCGAGTACTCGCTCACCAATCCGCGCGAGATCGGCTTCGGTCTCGGTGGTCCCGCGCTCGCCTTGGACTGGAGCACGGCCGACACGATCGTCGTCTCCCGCGCGTCGGCCGACGTGCCCGTCGTGCAGGTCGCGGTGGACGGCTCACGCATCGACGCACTCCCGAGCCGCAATCTCACCCCTCCGGTGGTGGCCGTGGAGGCGTCGACGGCCAGCGAGTTCGTCGCCGATTCCCGGACGGTCTTCCAGCTCAACAACCGCGATCCCGCGGGCGACCGGTACTGGCGCGAGGTACCCGGACTGGCCGGGATGGCGGCGATCCCGGTCCTTCCCGGCTAGAGCGTGCCGACGGTGACGCCCAGGCGTCGGTGACTTCGGGCACACTCCCGGTGTGCTCACCGCCTTTCTCGATCTCGTCCTGCCCGCCCGGTGCGGTGGGTGCGCCGCTCCCGGAGCGAGCTGGTGCCGGGCGTGCGCACGCGAGCTCTCCGATCACCCCGTGGCCGTCGCGCCGCGCGTCGACCCCGGGACCCCGGTGTGGAGCCTGGGCCCGTACACCGGCCCCAGGCGCCGCGCGGTGATCGTCGCGAAGGAGCGTGCCCGCCGGGATCTCGCCGAGCCGCTCGGGCTCGCGTGGGCCGTCGCGATCGCGCGGCTGCGCCGATGGAGCGAGCTGCCCGAGGGTCCCTTGATCGTGACGCCCGCCCCCACCCGGACGCGTGCGGCGCGGGCACGCGGAGGCGATCCCGTCACGCGTGCCGCCCGGGCCGCCGCGACCCACGACCGTCGCCTCCACGTGCATCCGATCCTGAGTGTGGCGGCCGGGGTGCGTGATTCGGTGGGGCTCTCGGCAGCCGACAGGCAGCGCAACCTCGCCGGCCGTGTCGGGGTGCGCGCCGACGGTCTGCCGCGCACGATCCCGGTCCTCGTCGTCGACGACGTGCTCACCACCGGAACCACCGCGCGCGAGTCGGTGCGGGCACTCCGACGCGCCGGATTCGACCCTCTCGGAGTGCTCGTGATCGCCCACGCGTGAGCCCGCGGACGGGCCCGGAAAGTACCTCACCGAGTGACCGGAAGGCGACGCGATGGGAAATCGCGCGGGAACGGTGGCACACCTCCGCGTTACGTACTACCGTCGCCATCAGACCCGGAAACAACAAGGTAGACGGGTGGAAACGCCTGTTCTTCCGATTCCGGGTGAGCGCGCTCTCGCGCTCATACATCATGCCGGCGCGCGGGCTGCGCCGGCCGTAACTCGGGAGGTACGCGTGACGACCCCTTCGAAGTCCAGAGGTTCCGTTGCAGAGGCCGATGCAGCCACGGAAGGCCCACGTGCCGACGTTGTCGTGAAAGGACGCAACGTCGAGGTCCCCGATCACTTCCGGATCTACGTCTCCGAGAAACTCGCTCGGCTCGAACGTTTCGATCCGACGATCTTCATCTTCGACGTCGAGTTGCAACACGAACGCAACAGGCGTCAGAGGAAGAGTTGTCAGCGGGTCGAGATCACTGCCCGCGGAAAGGGACCTGTCGTACGCGCCGAGGCCAGTGCCGACAGCTTCTACGCTGCCTTCGAGTCTGTGATCAGCAAGCTCGAATCGCGCCTGCGACGGACGAAGGAGCGCCGGAAGGTCTCCTACGGTGAGAAGACGCCCGTGTCCGTGGCGGAAGCCACCGCGGCCCTCGCCCAGGATGACGAGCTCGCGATCTCGCCCGACCTGTCGCTCGGCGACAGCGAGAAGGAGCCTCAGGACGGTCCCGGTCGCATCGTCCGGACGAAGGAACACAACGCTGCGCCGATGACCGTCGACGACGCCCTCTACGAGATGGAACTCGTCGGTCACGACTTCTACCTGTTCCACGACAAGGAGACGGACAAGCCGTCCGTGGTCTACCGGCGACACGCCTTCGACTACGGTCTGATCAGGCTCGTGTGACACTGCAGGGAGTGACCGAAGGCACCTCGCCATCGCGGTCACTCCCGCGCAGCGCCTACCATGGAATCCGGCCGGGGTCCGACAAGGCCTCGGCCGGATTTCTTGTCCGTGCAGGTACCCGAGATTGAGGACGAACACACCAGTGCTGTCGCTGACGAAGCTGCTCCGGATCGGTGAAGGTCGCATGGTCAAGCGGCTCAAGCACATCGCCGAGCATGTCGATTCCCTCTCCCCGGACTTCGAGGCCCTGACCGACGCCGAGCTCCGTGCCAAGACGGACGAGTTCCGGAGCCGCTACCAGGACGGCGAGACGCTCGACGATCTGCTTCCGGAAGCCTTCGCGACCGCCCGGGAGGCGTCCTTCCGTGTGCTCGGCCAGAAGCACTATCTCGTCCAGATCATGGGTGGCGCGGCGCTGCACTTCGGCAACATCTCCGAGATGAAGACCGGTGAGGGCAAGACCCTCACCTGCGTGCTGCCGGCCTACCTCAACGCGATCTCCGGCGACGGCGTCCACGTCGTCACCGTGAACGACTACCTCGCCAAGCGCGACGCCGAGTGGATGGGCCGCGTGCACCGTTCCCTCGGACTCGAGACCGACGTGATCCTGTCCGGCATGACCCCGGCCCAGCGCCGCGCGGCCTACTCCGCGGACATCACCTACGGCACCAACAACGAGTTCGGTTTCGACTACCTGCGCGACAACATGACGCACTCGCTCGACGATCTCGTCCAGCGTGGCCACAACTTCGCGATCGTCGACGAGGTCGATTCGATCCTCATCGACGAGGCCCGGACCCCGCTGATCATCTCGGGTCCCGCCGACGCGTCGAGCAAGTGGTACTCCGAGTTCGCGCGCATCGCCAAGCTGCTCAAGCCCGAGGTGCACTACGAGATCGACATCCGCAAGCGGACCGTCGGTGTGCACGAGGCCGGCGTCGAGTTCGTCGAGGACCAGCTCGGCATCGACAACCTGTACGAGGCGGCCAACTCGCCGCTGGTGAGCTACCTCAACAACGCCATCAAGGCCAAGGAGCTCTACGCCAAGGACAAGGACTACATCGTCCGCAACGGCGAGGTCGTCATCGTCGACGAGTTCACCGGCCGCGTCCTGTCGGGCCGCCGCTACAACGAGGGCATGCACCAGGCGATCGAGGCAAAGGAAGGCGTCGAGATCAAGGCCGAGAACCAGACGCTCGCCACGATCACGCTGCAGAACTACTTCCGCCTGTACGACAAGCTGTCGGGCATGACCGGTACGGCCGAGACCGAGGCCGCCGAGCTCCACCAGATCTACAGCCTGGGTGTCATCCCGATCCCGACCAACCGCCCGATGGTGCGCGTCGACCAGGGCGATCTGATCTACAAGACCGAGGAAGCGAAGTTCGCGGCCGTCGTCGACGACGTCGTCGAGCGTCACGAGAAGGGCCAGCCGGTCCTCATCGGTACGACGAGCGTCGAGCGGTCGGAATACCTGTCGCGGCAGTTCACCAAGCGCGGTGTGCCGCACAGCGTGCTCAACGCGAAGTTCCACGAGCAGGAAGCGCAGATCATCGCGCAGGCCGGCCGGTCCGGCGCGGTGACGGTCGCGACGAACATGGCCGGTCGCGGTACCGACGTCGTGCTCGGCGGCAACCCCGACATCCTCGCCGACATCGAGCTGCGCAAGCGCGGCCTCGACCCGGTCAACACGCCGGACGAGTACGAGGCGGCCTGGGACGAGACCCTCGAGCGGATCAAGGCCGAGTCGAAGGCCGACGCCGAAAAGGTGCGAGCGGCCGGTGGCCTGTATGTGCTCGGCACCGAACGGCACGAGTCGCGTCGTATCGACAACCAGCTCCGTGGCCGTTCCGGTCGTCAGGGCGATCCGGGCGAGTCGCGGTTCTACCTCTCGCTCGGCGACGAGTTGATGCGACGCTTCAACGGCGCCGCGCTCGAGTCGATCATGACGCGACTGAACCTGCCCGACGACGTGCCGATCGAGGCGAAGATGGTCTCCAAGGCCATCAAGAGCGCGCAGACGCAGGTCGAGCAGCAGAACTTCGAGATCCGCAAGAACGTCCTCAAGTACGACGAGGTGATGAACCAGCAGCGCACCGTCATCTACGAGGAGCGTCGCCGGATCCTGCGCGGCGAGGACCTCGAGGGTCAGGTGCAGCACATGCTCACCGACGTGATCACCGCCTACGTCGACGGTGCGACCGCCGAGGGCTACGTCGAGGACTGGGATCTCGAGCAGCTGTGGACGGCGCTCAAGACCCTCTACCCGGTGGGTGTCGACCACAAGACGCTCGTCGCCGAGAACGAGGACCTCGACCGCAACGGTCTGCTCGAGGTCCTTCTCGAGGACGCCCGCGCCGCCTACGCACGTCGCGAGGCCGAACTCGAGGCCATTGCCGGTGAGAACGCGATGCGCGAACTCGAGCGTCGCGTGCTGTTGTCGGTTCTCGACCGCAAGTGGCGCGAGCACCTCTACGAGATGGACTACCTCAAGGAGGGCATCGGCCTGCGCGCGATGGCGCAGCGTGATCCGCTCGTCGAGTACCAGCGCGAGGGCTTCGACATGTTCACCGCGATGCTCGAGGGCCTGAAGGAGGAATCGGTCGGATTCCTGTTCAACCTCCAGGTCGAGGCCGCGCAACAGCAGCAGTCCGCGGGTGTGGCGGTCACGCCGGCCTCTGCGGCGGCCGCCGCGCAGGCGTCCCCGAGCCTCGCCAAGGCTGCTCCCGCGCGACCCGCACAGCCGGCCCCGACGGCACAACAGGCACAGCCGGCTCCGGCGGCGCAGGCGGAGCCCGCACCGGCCGCGCTGCGGGCCAAGGGTCTCGACGAGACCGAGCGGCGTCTGACCTACACCGGTCCCGACGAGGACGGCCGCGCCCACGTCGCGCGTACGACCGCCGGTTCCGACGCGGGCTCCGCGCCCAGGCAGGCGGGCACTCGCAAGGAGCGTCGTGCCGCGGCCCGGCGCGATGCGAAGACCAACCGGCGACGCTGAACGCGCTGAGTCGAAGACTCACATCGGCGCTGAGTCGAGGACTCACGATCACCCCACGACCCTGTGGCTCACCCGAGCCACAGGGTCGTGATCGTCCAGCGGTGCGGAGCACGAGGACGGGGACGCTTGCGCACCATCCGGCCGGCGAAGGCGAACACCCGGTCCCCGCGACCGTAGCTGCCGAACAGTTCCACGGTGTCGGCGTCGACGGGACGCACCCGCGTCCGCAGCAGTATCGCGGTGCTGCGTCCGGCACGCGGAGGCCGGCCCGCGGTGATCGTCGCGACGAGACGCGGATCGAGGACCGTGGTGGACTGCACCGCGGGACGGCGGCCGTCGACGACCTCGAGGACCAGGCGCACCGCCGTCTCCGCGACCCGCACGACACCCGGATCGAGCACGATCGCGGGTCGGTCGCTCGGCTCTGTGGCCGGACCTTCGATGCTCGGGCCCTCGGCCGGACGTCCGGTTCCGTCGCGGCGGAGCGTGGCGCGTCCCGAGCGTCCGTCGTGCGGCGTGGGCCGACGGGCGACGTGGCTGCGGGGACGGTGGCAGCTCTCCTCGACCGGAGGTTCGAGGCGGGTGAGGCGGCGCACGTAGCGCCCGGTGTGATGCGACATGGGCTCTCCCGAAGGGCATGAGGACGGATCGTCACGGTGACACCGTGACGGCGGATCGGTTCGGGAGAGGACGAACCGCGCACATGATGCCACATCTCCGGGCGACGGTCCCGGTTCGACGCGCGCGGGATGCGCTGCGCGAGCAGGACGTCCAGGACCTACGGTGGTGTCGTGATGCGAGGACTCGTACTCGACGTCGGTGGCGTCCTGGTCGGGCCGGGAAGCGACCCCGACACCTTCGGCGCGGCCGTGACGGTCCTGCGCGCGCGTGGGGTGCGGACCGCCCTGCTGAGCAACGATCCCGGTGGGCCCGGAGCGCAGTGGCTGCGCGATCTCGAGGGTCCGTTCGTCGACCGCGTGGTGCTCTCGGGTGACGCACGTGTCGCCAAACCCGACCCCGAGAGCTACCTGCTGGTCGCCCGGCTGCTGGACCTCGAACCCGGCGAGTGCGTCTTCGTCGACGATTCGGTCGGCAATGTGCGAGGCGCCGCCGCTGCGGGGATGGTCGGCGTACACCATGATGGTTCACACGACGCGCCGGGCGAACTGGCCGTACTCTTCGATCTCGATCCCGAGGAGATCGGGAGCGGAGCCACGGACGGCGCCGAGTCGTGGTGGCGATGTTCGGGAGGTTCGGGTCAGGAGGGGGAACGGGGTCGATGACGAGCCGGATGACGGCGCAGGACGCGTCGTACTACTACCTGGAGACGAGCAACACGCCGATGCACGTCGGGTCGCTCGCGATCCTCGAACCCCCCGAGGGCGGTCTCGACTACGAGAGCGTGCTGCGGTTGGTCGAGCAGCGACTGCCCGAGGTGCCCCGTTACCGGAAGAAGGTGCGTGAGGTCGCATTCGGGCTCTCGCGACCCGTGTGGGTCGACGACCGCGATTTCGACATCACCTACCACGTGCGGCGCTCCGCGCTGCCGAAACCCGGCTCCGACGAACAGCTGCACGACCTCGTCGCGCGTCTGGTCTCGCGACCGCTCGACCGCACGCGACCGCTCTGGGAGATGTATCTCGTCGAGGGGCTCGCGAACGATCGGGTGGCGCTGTTCACGAAGTCGCATTCGGCGCTCGTCGACGGCGAGGAGGCCCTCGACATCGTCCAGGTGCTCTTCGACAAGGAGCCGGTGCCGCGTGAGGTCCCCGAGGAATTGTGGATGCCCGAACGCGAACCGTCGGAGTCCGCTCTGCTCGTCGGAGCGCTCGCCGAACTCGTCGCGCGCCCGGGGGAGGGGATCGCCGCCGTGCGATCGGCCGTGGGCGATCTCACGGCGACCCTCACCGAGACCGTCGACGCCGTCGGCCGGATCGCCCGCACGGCAGCGCAGTCGGCGCCCGAGACTCCGCTGAACACGCAGATCTCGAGGAGCCGTCGGTTCTCCGTGGTGCGCTCCGATCTGGAGCCCTACCGCAAGATCCACTCCCGCTACGGCTGCACGATCAACGACGTGGTGCTCGCGGTCCTCGCCGGCGCGTTGCGGTACTGGCTGCTCTCCCGCGGGGAGCCGGTCACCGAGGCGACGGTGGTGCGGGCGATGGTCCCGATGTCGGTGTACACCCAGGATCCGGACGACTGCGGCGACAACGACACGATCCAGGTGCACCCGCAGGGTGAGGTGTCGTCCTTCCTGCTGGATCTGCCGGTGGGGGAGCCGAACGCGGTGGTCCGGTTGTCGCACATCGCGCATGCGGGCGAGGCCTACTCGCGGCAGCGGCGGCGGGTGGCGGCGCAGACGATGGTCCGCTTGTCGGGCTTCGCCCCGGCGACGATGCACGCGGTGGGAGCCCGGGTCGCGATGGGTTTCTCGCAGCGGATGTTCAACCTCATGATCACCAATGCGCCCGGTCCGCAGCACCCGCTCTACCTCACCGGAGCCCGGCTGCTCGAGATCTTCCCGGTCTCGCCGCTGCTGAAGAATCAGGCCCTGAGCATCGCGTTGACGTCCTACGACGGCAAGATCTACTACGGTTTGAATGCGGATCGTGATGCGATGCCCGATGTGGACGTGGCAGCGACGCTGATCCAGGAATCTCTCGAGGAGTTGACGGATGCCGGCAGGTGAGAAGTGACGCGTGTCTATGTACCGGCAACGCTCGCGATGTTGCAGGGCCTCGTCGCCGACGGTGAGGTCGACGCGGTGGGCCGGACGGCCTTCGCGGTGACCCCCGCTCTGCGCGAGGCCTACACGGCGGGCGACGACGAGGAGCTCGCCGAGGTCGCTATGGCCGAGGCGGCACGCGCGTCGCTGCGGTTGCTCGGGTCGGAGGAGCCGAACGATCATCCGTCCTTCGCGTCGCGTCGGGTGGTGATCGCGGCCGACGTCGACGAGGTGAAGCCGCGACCGGATCTCGACGATGCGGTCGTCAAGCTCGCCGGGCCGATCACGATGCGTGCGGTCGCGTCGGTGCACATCGACCTGCAGGAGGCGGAGGCCGACGTCGCGCGGGCACGCGAGATCGTCGATGCCGCCGAACTGGGCGACGAGGAGGCCGAGTTCGTCCTCGGCGACGCGGAGGACCACGAACTGGCGTGGTACGCGGCCCAGGAACTGCCCTTCCTCCTCGAACTGCTCTGACCTCGCATATCGCCACGTCATAGGTGTGACGACCGTCTCTTGCTCAACCTACGCTTCCGTAACCTCTGATAACCTACGGAGCCGTAACCGGAGTGAGGAGAAACGGTCGGATGGGCCTGAAGGAATGGATCGAGAAGCCTGCGGCACACGTCGCGCCAGGGGAGAAGTCGCTCTCCAACGTCCTGCGTGGCGCGGTGGCCCGGCTGACCACCCCTCTGCTCCCCGACGACTACCTGCATCTGGTCAACCCGCTGTGGTCCGCCCGTGAACTGCGCGGGCGCATCGTCTCGGTGCGCCAGGAGACCCCCGATTCCGCGACGATCGTCATCCGTCCCGGCTGGGGCTTCGACTTCGGATACGCGCCCGGCCAGTACATCGGCATCGGTCTGCATGTCGACGGTCGCTGGCACTGGCGCTCCTACTCGCTGACCTCCTCGCCCACCTGGGGCGACAAGGTCATCTCCATCGCCGTGAAGGCGATGCCCGAGGGTTTTCTGTCCAGCCACCTCGTCGGTGGGGTTCCCGAGGGCACCGTCGTGCGCCTCGCCGCCCCGAAGGGCGATTTCGTCCTGCCCGACCCGCCGCCGGCGAAGATCCTCTTCCTCACGGCCGGCAGTGGCATCACGCCGATCATGTCGATGCTGCGGACGCTCGACCGGCGTGCGGTCGAGCGCGAACTCGACCTGCCCGACGTTGTGCACCTCCACTCCGCGCCGACGGCCGAGAACGTGATGTTCCGGTCCGAACTCGAGCGTTTCGACGCCACCCACGATCGCTTCCGCGTGCACGTGCGTCACACCCGTGAGAAGGGCAAGTTCGCGCTCTCGGAGCTCGACGAGGTGTGCCCCGACTGGCGCGAGCGTCAGACCTGGGCGTGCGGTCCCCAGCAGATGCTCGACGACATCACCGCGCACTGGGCCGCGGAGGGCATCGAGGATCAGGTCCACCTCGAGCGCTTCGCCGTCAGCCGCGCCGACACCTCTGGCTCGGGCGGAACGATCACGTTCGCGAAGTCCGGCAAGACCGTCACTGTGGACGGCGCCACGACGATTCTCGAGGCCGGTGAGAGCGTCGGTGCGCTGATGCCTTTCGGTTGCCGCATGGGAATCTGTCAGACTTGTGTTGTGCCGCTCGAGAAGGGGCACGTCGTCGATCTGCGATCCGGCAAGGAGCACGCAGAAGGCGAACGCGTCCAGACCTGCATCTCCGCCGCTGCCGGCGACTGCACACTGGACGTGTAGACACCGACAGCAAACCTCCGAAGGATCCCGCTTGGCCATCACCGACATCCGCGCGTTCTCTCATCTGACCGAAGACGACATCGTTGCTCTTGCAAACGAATTCGACGCGATTCGACGGGATGTGGAGAATTCGCGCGGCCCGCGGGACGCCCGCTACATCCATTCCGTCATCCGTGCGCAGCGTGTGCTGGAGGTGGTCGGACGCTGCGCGCTGTTCGGTTCGCGTCGACGGTCGCGCTGGATCATCGGTACCGCTGCGCTGTCGCTCGCGAAGATCATCGAGAACATGGAACTCGGGCACAACGTGATGCACGGGCAGTGGGACTGGATGAACGACCCCGAGATCCACTCGACATCGTGGGAATGGGATCAGACCGGTCCGTCCGAGCACTGGAAGCGCGCCCACAACTACGCGCACCACACCTACACGAACATCGTGGGCATGGACGAGGACGTGGGATTCGGCATCCTGCGGATGACGCGCGACGAGAAGTGGCGTCCGCGCAATCTCGCGCAGCCGATCGCGAACATCGTCCTCGCGCTGACCTTCGAGTGGGGGATCGCGCTGCACGACCTCTCGGCGAAGAAGGAACTCGAGGGCGTCCCGCCCGTGCAGTGGAATTCGGGGCCCAACAAGGAATTCGCAGCGAAGGCCGGCCGGCAGGTCGTCAAGGACCTGGTGTTCTTCCCGGCGCTCACCGGGCCGGCCTGGCGCAGCACGTTGTCGGCGAACCTCACCGCGAACGTGATCCGCAACATCTGGGCGTATCTCGTGATCTTCTGCGGCCACTTCCCCGACGGCGCAGAGAAGTTCACGACCGAGCACTACGAGAACGAGACGCGCGGAGAGTGGTATCTGCGCCAGTTGCTCGGTAGCGCAAACATTTCCGGTGGGCGTGCGATGGATTTCCTCACCGGGAATCTCAGTTATCAGATCGAGCATCACCTGTTCCCGGACTTGCCGAGCAACCGCTACCCGGAGATCGCCGCCCGTGTACGGGCGCTGTGCGGCAAGTACGACCTGCCGTACACGACCGGTTCGCTCGCCCGGCAGTACTGGCTCGCCCTGCGCACGATCCACAAGCTCGCGTTGCCCGACCGATTCCTCAAGGCGACGGCCGACGACGCCCCCGAGACCTCCTCCGAGCGCAAGTTCGACAGGTGGCGCCCGGAGGCGCCCGCGGTGGTCACCGAGGCGTCCACCGGACGTCACCGGGGTCTGCTCACGGCGCTGCGGGTCCATGCCGAGCATGCGGTAGCAGAACGTCGTCGTCGCCTGGTGAATCGGGTCACCGGCGACCTTCCGTCACTCTGTGATTCGCGCCACAGCTCCGAATCCGGCTAACCTACGGGACCGTAACCTACGGTAGAGTAGCCCGCATGGCGATATCGGATGTCAAGGAGTACGCGCACCTGACGGAGGCGGACGTCGAGGCCATCGGCCGCGAACTCGACGCCATCCGGCACGATATCGAGGAGTCCCGCGGTGAGCGCGACGCTCGGTACGTCCGCAACACGATCCGGCTGCAGCGCGGCCTCGAGATCGGCGGGCGCCTCGTGCTGCTCGGCTCGAACAAGCGTCCGCTGTGGCTGCTGGGCACGGGCATGCTCTCCCTGTCGAAGATCATCGAGAACATGGAGCTCGGGCACAATGTGATGCACGGGCAGTGGGACTGGATGAACGACCCCGAGGTGCACTCGGCCAACTGGGAGTGGGACAACGTCGACCCGTCGGCGCACTGGAAGATCACCCACAACTACCTGCATCACAAGTACACCAACATCCTCGGCATGGACGACGATGTGGGATACGGCCTGCTGCGCGTCACCCGCGACCAGCGATGGAAGCCGTTCTACCTCGGCAACGTCGCGTACAACGCCATCCTCGCAGCGCTGTTCCAGTACGGCATCGCCATCCAGCTGCTCGAGCTCGGCAAGGTCATCCAGGGGCGCGACGACCGCGAGCTCACCAAGGCACGCGGCAAGGAGGTGCTCGCCAAGCTCGGCAAACAGCACCTCAAGGACTACGTGATCTATCCGGCGCTCACCGGCAAGTCGTGGAAGTCCACGATGAGGGCCAACGCCACGGCCAACTTCGTGCGCAACATCTGGACCAACGCGGTGATCTTCTGCGGTCACTTCCCGGACGGTGCGGAGAAGTTCACGAAGCAGGACATCGAGACCGAGACGCGTGCCGAGTGGTACCTGCGTCAGATGCTCGGCTCCGCGAACATCTCCGGCGGTAAGGTCATGGACTTCATGACCGGCAACCTGAGCTACCAGATCGAGCACCACATCTACCCCGACCTGCCGTCCAACCGGTACGCGGAGATCGCGGTGCGCGTGCGTGAGCTGTGCGAGAAGTACGACCTGCCGTACACCACCGGCCCGCTCGCGGTGCAGTACTGGAAGTCCTGGCGCACCATCGCCAAGCTGTCGCTGCCCGACAAGTACCTCAAGGACGACCGCGACGCCGCCCCGGAGACCGCTTCCGAGCGGGGCTTCGGCGGAGCGCCGGAGATCGATCCGGCCACCGGCCGCCGCGTGGGTCTGGCCACCACCATCGAGAAGACACGCAAGCGCGGATTCGTCCGCCGCGCGCTCGGCATGCGCTGACGGTCACGAGAACGAGCACGAACCCCGGCACCTACAGGTGCCGGGGTTCGTGCGGTCGGCCGGGGTTCGTCGGTTCACCAGGGGTCGTTGGACGCGAGCGCCGTGAGCAGTTCGCGCACGGCCATCGCCCGGTTGTGCGACTTGCCCTCCAACGAGTCGAAGGCACATTCGGGATCGGCGGGCGGGCCGAGATGCGTGCACCCGCGCGGGCAGTCCTCGACCGCTTCGGCCAGGTCCCCGAACGCCGCGACGACGTCGTCGGGCCCGATGTGCGCGAGCCCGAACGACCGGATGCCCGGGGTGTCGACCACCCACCCGCCCTCGGGCAGATGCAGGGCCACCGACTGGGTGGAGGTGTGACGTCCCTTGCCCACCCCGGAGACCTCGCCGGTGGCGCGGTCGGCGTCGGGGACGAGCCTGTTCACCAGTGTCGACTTGCCGACCCCCGAGTGCCCGATCAGGGCGGTCACGCGACCGTCGATCCGCTCGTGCAGGGCGGTGAGATCGTCGTCCTGACCGACGAGCAGCACCGGGATGTCGAGATCCGCGAAGTGCGCGGCGAACTCGTCGGGATCGGCGAGGTCGCTCTTGGTCAGTCCCAGCAGGGGAGCGAGACCGCCGGCATAGGCCGCGACGAGTGCGCGTTCGACGAGTCCGGTCCGTGGTGGGGGATCGGCGAGCGCGACCACGATGAGCAGCTGTTCGGCATTGGCGACGACGATGCGCTCGAACGGATCGGTGTCGTCGGCCGTGCGCCGCAGGACGGTGCTGCGGTCCTCGACCCGCACGATGCGCGCGAGCGTGTCGGGGCGACCGGAGAGATCGCCGACGACACCCACCTGATCGCCCACCACGATCGGGGTCCGGCCGAGCTCGCGTGCCCGCATCGTCGTCACGATCCGGTCGGGATCACCGCCGAGCGCGACACCCCACCGCCCGCGGTCGACGGAGACGACCATGCCCTCCTCGGCATTGCGGTGGGCCGGGCGGTCCTTCGTGCGCGGCCGCGAGCCGCGCCCGGGGCGGACCCGGACGTCGGACTCGTCGTACTCCCGCCGCCTCAGGAGTCGCTCCCCGTCAGCAGCGACTCCCACAGGCCTTCGAAATCGGGGAGCGTCTTGGCAGTGGTGCCGATGTCCTCGACCTCGATCCCGTCGACGACGAGCCCGAGGATCGCACCGGCCGTGGCCATCCGGTGGTCGGCGTAGGAGTGCCAGATACCACCGTGCAGCGGCGTCGGCTCGATGTGTAGACCGTCCTCGGTCTCGGTGATCGAACCCCCGAGACGACCGATCTCGGTGGCGAGCGCCGCCAGCCGGTCGGTCTCGTGACCGCGCAGGTGCGCGATACCGCGCAGGTCGGAGGGCGAGGCGGCGACCGCGGCGAGGGCCGCGACGGTCGGCGCCAGCTCGCCGACGTCGTGCAGGTCCACGTCGATGCCTCGCAATTCGCCCGGGCCGTGCACGGTCAGCGTCCCGTCGGCCCACGTCACCTCGGCGCCCATCTGCTCGAGGATGCCGCGGATCGCGTCGCCGGCCTGGGTGGTCGACTCGGGCCACAGGGGCACCGAGACGACACCACCGGTGACCGCCGCGGCCGCGAGGAAGGGCGTGGCGTTCGACAGGTCGGGCTCGACGGTGACGTCGACGGCCTTGATCGTCGTCGGGGGCACCCGCCAGGTGTCGGTCTCGGAGGTGTCGACGGGGACCCCGGCCGTTCGGAGCATCTCGACCGTCATCTCGATGTGCGGCATCGACGGCACCGGTTCACCGGCGTGGCGGACCACCACGCCCTCGTCGAAGGCGGCCCCGGACAGCAGCAGACCCGAGACGAACTGCGAGGACGCGGAAGCGTCGATGGTCACGGAACCGCCGCGCACCGCACCGCGGCCGTGCACGGTGAAGGGCAGCCGGTCGCCGTCGATGTCGGCGCCGAGGGCGCGCAGGGCGTCGAGCACGGTGCTCATCGGGCGGACGCGGGCCTGTTCGTCGCCGTCGAACCGCACGTCGCCGTCGGCCAGTGCGGCCAGCGGCGGTACGAACCGCATGACGGTGCCGGCCAATCCGCAGGCGACCTCGCCTCCGCGCAGGGGGCCGGGGGTCACGTCGAGGGTGGTGCCGCCGTCGCGCTCGGTGACGGTCGTGCCGAGCGTGCGCAGGGCCCCGATCATCAGGTCGGTGTCGCGGCTGCGCAGCGCGCCGGTCAGGGTGGACGGCCCGTCGGCGAGTGCGGCCAGGATCAGGGCACGGTTGGTGATCGACTTCGATCCCGGCAGCGTCACCGACGCTCGAACCGGGGACACGGCGCGGGGTGCTCTCCACAGACTCACCCGACCATCTTCGCCCATCCGGACCGGTGCGGGCACCCTCGCCCACCCGGTGCGCGCCGGTGTCGGTTCCGTCACCCGGCGATGCCACACTCGACGGCATGTGCGGAAGGTATGTCTCCACCGCCGACCCGGCGACGCTCGCCGTCGAACTCGACGCACTCGACGAGACCGGCGACGACAGCAGCCGGGACGGGCGGGAGCCCGACTACAACGTCGCGCCGACGACCGAGGTGCTCACCGTTGTCGCCCGGCACGACGGGGAATATCCCGACGGTCCCGTCCGCCGCCGTATCCGCCGCATGCGATGGGGACTCGTGCCGCACTTCGCCGAAGAGGTGGGCGGAAGCGCACCACTGATCAACGCGAGATCCGAATCGGTCGCCACCAAGCCGAGCTTCGCGCGGTCGCTGCGCTACAAGCGGTGCCTCGTCCCGATGGACGGCTGGTACGAATGGCAGGTCGAACCCGCGCCGGACGGCAAGCCTCGCAAGGTGCCGTACTTCATGGCGCCGGCCGACGGCTCGCGGATCTGCATGGCCGGGGTGTGGGCGGAGTGGCGCGATCCGCGGAACCCGAAGGCACCGCCGCTGTCGAGCACGGCGATCCTCACCGCTCAGTCGGTCGAGCAACTCGGCAACGTGCACGAACGGATGCCGCTGATCCTCCCGCCGGAGCGGTGGGATGCGTGGCTCGACCCCGACAGCCTCGGCCATCCGGATCTGATCGTGCCGAGCGTCGAGGCGATCTCGGCGATCGAGATCCGCCGCGTGTCCGCGAAGGTCAACAGCATCCGCAACAACGGCCCCGAACTGCTGCAACCCGACGACGGCGCCGGCGATCAGATGGTGCTGTTGTAGGCGCTGCCGGAGCGGACGGGCCCTACGGACCGGCCGTGATCGGTGCCACGACGGCACCGGTCAGCCGGATCAGATCGTGCGGATCCAGTTCGATCTCGAGCCCTCGCCGACCCGCGCTGCACAGCACCCGGTCCCACTGCTCGGCGGAGACGTCGACCACGGTGCGCAGACGCTTGCGCTGCCCGAGCGGGGAGATGCCGCCGACGACGTACCCGGTCGCGCGTTCGGCGGCGGTGTGATCGGCCATCACGGCCTTGCCGCCGCCCAGCGCCCCGGCTGCGGCCTTGAGCGACAGCGTCGCCGGGACCGGGATCACCGCGACGGCGAGCTTGCCGTCGGACAGCGACACCACCAGCGTCTTGAAGATCTGTTCGGCGGAAACCCCGAGGTGTGTGCCGAGTTCCTCGACGGCTTCGGCGCCGAAGGACGACGACCTCGGGTCATGTGCGTATTCGTGGACCCGGTGCGCGACCTTCTCGCGCTTCAACAACACCGTCGCGGGAGTGGATGTCGAGGCCATCCGATCACTCTAGAGAACCGGAGGTGGGGAACAAGCGCGGTGGGCACGGCGTTGCACACCGACGGGTGGATCCACCGGCCACCCGAGACCCGACGATCGGAGAATTCGTGGCAGTGCTGTGCCCGCCTCGACCGGACGCCATCGGACGTCCCCCCGATCCGGACGCCGTCGGACCGGTAGCCTTCTCGACAGGCGTCGATGAAGGGATCGGTGTGATCGAGGAGTCTGTGGAAGAACTGACCGAGCGGTTCGAGCGGGACGCGCTTCCCCTGCTCGATCAGCTCTACGGCGCTGCGCTGCGGATGACCCGCAACCCCTCCGACGCCGAGGACCTCGTACAGGAGACCTACATCAAGGCGTTCTCCGCCTTCCGGTCGTTCCGCGAGGGCACCAACCTCAAGGCCTGGCTGTACCGGATCCTCACCAACACCTACATCAACTCGTACCGGAAGCGTCAGCGGCAACCCGCGCAGTACCCGACCGACGAGATCACCGACTGGCAGCTCGCCGCCACGGCCGAGCATTCGTCGACCGGTCTGCGGTCCGCGGAAGTCGAGGCACTCGACGCGCTTCCCGACGACGACATCAAGGCGGCGTTGCAGGAACTTCCCGAGGAGTTCCGCATGGCCGTCTACTACGCCGACGTCGAAGGGTTCCCCTACAAGGAGATCGCCGAGATCATGGGGACGCCGATCGGCACCGTGATGTCGAGACTGCACCGGGGTCGCAAGCAGCTGCGGGGCCTGTTGGCCGACGTGGCGCGCGATCGCGGTTTCATGCGGGAGAAGGCCGTGGACGCCACAACCGGAACATCGGATCAGCCCGAGAGCGGAAAGGGAGCACCGCAGTGAGCGAACCCGACTTCGATCGACTCGACTGCTCGGCGGTCATCGCGGACGTCTACCTGCTTCTCGACTCCGAATGCGACGCCGGTTCCCGCGAGAAGCTGCAGCGGCACCTCGACGAGTGCGGCACCTGCCTCGAGGCCTACGGGATCGAGGAGAAGATCAAATCGCTGCTCAGCCGCAAGTGCGGCGGGGAACACGCACCCGAGGGCCTGCGGGAGCGGCTCATGCTGCAGATCCGCCGCACCGTGGTGATCACCGAGACGGACAGCGCCGAGTCGTAGGCGAGTTCACTCGTACCGAGTCCTGGGTGAGACCCCCGAACGTGACAGGGGCCGGAAAGCTGCTGCTTTCCGGCCCCTGTCCGCGTCTCAGGCGTTGGGACGCTTGCCGTGGTTGGCGGCGTTACCCTTGCGGCTGCGCTTCTTGCGACCTCGCTTACCCATGGTGGGATCTCCTTTCTCGTTCATTACAGTGTTTCACGTGCGGTCGAGTGGTCCTGTCGGCAGGTCCGCCGCCGGAGCGTGAAACGAGGTGTTCGATGGCGGAAGACGTACGCGCGGAGATGGTATCGACCGTGTTCGAGGTCGTCGTGCGAGAGGGTGACGTGGTGGCCGAGGGCGACACGCTGGTGATCCTCGAGTCGATGAAGATGGAGATTCCCGTGCTCGCCGAGTCGGCGGGCACCGTGACCTCCGTCGGAGTCTCGGTCGGGGATGTCATCCAGCAGGGCGACCTCATCGCCGTGATCTCCTGACAGCGGGTATCTCCTGAGTACGAAAGCGGTTCCCGTGTCCACACTCAGTTCGTTGCTCGCGAGGTACACGAATCTTCCGGGCGCGGCCGTCGATCACCTCCAACGTGTCGTGGGCGAGTGGCAGTTGCTCGCCGACCTGTCGTTCGCCGACGTCCTCCTGTGGGTCGACGCGGCGCCGTCCGGAATCGTGTGCGTCGCACAGTGCCGACCCACCACCGCCTCGACGGTGATCCCCGAGGACGCCGTCGGCACGCTCGTCTCCGACAACGAACATCCTTACGTCCGTAAGGCTTTCGAAACCGGAGAGATCGTCGACGTCAAGTCGTCCCCGGGCGCCGGGATCAACATCCGTCAGGCCGTGCCGGTGCGCTGGGACGGTCGGGTCGTCGCGGTGCTCAGCCGCGACGCCGCCCGCGTGTCGCGGCGGTCGGCCAGCGCGCTCGAGACGGCCTATCTCGAATGCGCCGACGACCTCTACCGGATGATCAGCGAGGGCACTTTCCCGACGCCCGAGGCGCGCTCGGACACCAAGTCGAGTCCGCGTGCGGGCGACGGATTCATCCGGCTCGACCGGAAGGGCAAGGTCGTCTACGCGAGCCCCAACGCGCTGTCGGCCTATCACCGGATGGGTCTGAACTCCGACCTGATCGGTCAGGATCTCGTCGAGACGACCCGCGCACTGGTCACCGATCCCTTCGAGAGTCGCGACGTCACCGACTACCTCCGCGGGGCCGTGGAGGGCCGTCTGGGGCAGCGCATGGAGATCGAGGCACTCGGGGCCACCGTTCTGATCCGTGCGTTGGTCCTGAACCCGGGAGGGAAGATTCGGGGCGCCGCGGTGATCGTCCGCGACGTCACCGAGGTCAAGCGACGCGACCGGGCACTGCTGAGCAAAGACGCGACCATCCGCGAGATCCACCACCGTGTCAAGAACAACCTGCAGACGGTCGCCGCGCTGCTGCGACTGCAGGCGCGCCGAACCGGGAACGCGGAAGCCCAGCAGGCCCTGGGGGAGGCGGTCCGTCGCGTGACATCCATCGCCCTGGTCCATGAGGCGCTGTCGATGTCAGTGGACGAGGAGGTCGATCTCGACGGTGTGTTCGACCAGCTGATCCCCATCGTCG
The DNA here is from genome assembly GCF_000801125.1 of Rhodococcus sp. Chr-9. Taxonomy (NCBI): domain Bacteria; kingdom Bacillati; phylum Actinomycetota; class Actinomycetes; order Mycobacteriales; family Nocardiaceae; genus Rhodococcus; species Rhodococcus sp. Chr-9. The sequence goes on along the minus strand of NZ_JTIZ01000071.1, from coordinate 60,456 downwards.
TCGACGTGTCGACGGTCGGCAGCCAGATCCGGGTGGTGCGGGAGGGGAATCTCGGCGTGTTCCCCGCGGATCGCGCCACGCCTCTGGTCATGGTGCTGACCGAACTCGTCCAGAACGCCGTCGAGCACGCCTTCGATCCGGGCGTGAACGGCACGGTCACCGTCAATGCCCAGCGTTCGGCCCGCATGCTCGACGTCGTGGTCCGCGACGAGGGGAAGGGTCTTCCCGAGGGGTTCAGCCTCGAGGCGTCGAACCGGCTCGGTCTGCAGATCGTCCGGACCCTCGTGGCTGCCGAGCTCGGCGGATCGTTGGAGTTGACGTCCAACGAGGTCGGCGGGACCGATGCACGCCTGCAACTACCGCTGGGCAAGGTGCCGGTCGCCTGATCGTCCTTTCGACCGTGCACGTAAGAAGGCCCGGCCTCCCCCGTAGGGGAGCCGGGCCTTCGAACGTCTATCGGAGTTGCTCAGACCGCCGTACGAGCGCGGGTGCGGGCGTTGCGACGCTTGAGGGCGCGGCGCTCGTCCTCGCTCATACCGCCCCAGACGCCGGCATCCTGGCCGGATTCGAGCGCCCAGGAGAGGCATTCGGCGGTGACGGGGCAACGGTTGCACACGAGCTTGGCATCCGCGATCTGCGCGAGAGCCGGGCCGCTGTTTCCCACGGGGAAGAACAGTTCCGGATCCTCGTCGCGGCAGATGGCCTTGTGGCGCCAGTCCATGCTTCTACTCTCCTTCGATGGTGCGTGTGCACCGGCTGATTGGTCAATGCGTGTTCACGCCTGTGGCACGGAGTGTTTCCGCGCGGTTACTTGTGAATGCTTTCACGAACGAGCGTGGAGTCAATAGAATCGACCACGATCGTGGGGAAGCTCACGCTGGTGTGGGCTACGAGTTCGCCGATCCCTCTTTCTACTCCCCTCGAGCCGAGAAGGTAGTGGCAATCACAGAATTCGTGCTTCTCTTTCTGTCGCTGTCCCGCTGGGGGGATCGTCAGCGGGGCGCGACGACATCGAGGATCGACGCCACGGACACGAACTCGACCTCGGTCCGGAGTCCGAGATAGTCGCCGTCGACCTGAAGTCCGATCGGGCGCGAGGCCCGGGCGCGCACGCGCGCGACATCGTCCGCACGCACCAGATGCGGCGACGCCGGCTCGCCGCGGGCGGCCAGAAGTTGTCTCACCACCCGCAGGCTCGGAAGTACCCGGGTCGTCGTCATAGCAAACACGCCCAAACCGGTGTCGAACGAGGTGCCGGGATTCGTGTGCACCGGCCGGGACTCGAGATAGGTCCACGGACTCGAGTTCGACACGAACGCATAGTGCACCCCCGAAACAGGTTCGGATCCGGGCATCTCGAGCGTGAGCGCCGGTTCGGCCCGCTTCGACGCGAAGAACCGGGCCACCGCGTGCCGCACGTAGCGCGCCGTCGTCACCTTCTTGCCCTCGGCGCGGCTCAGGTCTATGGCCTCGCACACCTGGGCGTCGAGACCGAGGCCCGCGTTGAAGGTGAACCACCGCCCGTCGCAGTGGCCGAGGCCGATCCGGCTGGTCCTGCCCTCCTGCAACGACTCGAGTACCTGCTCGGTGGCCTCGAGTGGATCGGCGGACAGTCCCAGGGATCGCGCGAACACGTTCGCCGAGCCGCCGGGCACCACCGCGAGTCGCGGCAGGGTCGGATCGGCGCCTCGGTAGGGGGAGGGGCCGAGGAGGCCGTTGACGATCTCGTTGACGGTGCCGTCGCCACCGTGCGCGACGACGACGTCCATCCCGTCGGCGTGCGCCGAACGCGCCAGTTCTGCGGCGTGCCCGCGGTGGGTCGTGTGCGCGACGGTCAGCGCGAGCCGGCCTCTCAGGGCGTGAGCGAGGCGGTCGCGACCGGCCGGGGTGGTCGTCGTCGCATTCGGGTTCACGATCAGCAGGGCGCGCACGGAACATCAGCCTAAGTGGTGCCCGGCGGGTCCACTACGCTGGACGGGTGCCTCTCGAAACACCTCGCAGCAGCGTTCCGTCGACCGTGCGTGCCGCCGGTTGGCTCGTCGTCCTCGAGGGCGTCGTCGCGATGGGATTCGCGGTGTACTCGATCATCCGCGCCGCCTCGGGCGAACACGATCAGTCGGTCACCAATGGCTACGGCTTCGCGCTGTGGCTGTTCATCCTGTTCGGCGGGGTCCTGGCCGGCGGGATCGCGCTCGTGCGCGGTGTGCGCTGGGGACGTGCCGTGGCGATACTCGCGCAGCTGTTGTTGCTGCCCGTGGTGTGGTCGCTGCTGACGGACTCCCACCAGCCGGTCATCGGCACTGTGCTGGCGCTCGTCGTGGTCCCCACGCTCGTGCTGCTGTTCAGCCCGCCCACGTCGCGGTGGCTCGCGCACGAGTACGCGCCCGACGTCGACGAGTGATCCGGCTCAGCTGCCGAGCGCTTGCAGGGCGGGGCCGCTGAGCCTGAAGGTCGTCCACTCGTCCTGCGCGACGGCACCGAGGGATCGGTAGAAACCGATGGACGGCTCGTTCCAGTCCAGCACCGACCAACTCAGGCGGGTGTAACCGCGCTCCACGCATTCGTGGGCGAGCGCCGCGAGCAGTGCCCGTCCGTGTCCCTTGCCGCGGTGTTCGGGACGGACGAACAGATCTTCGAGGTAGATCCCGTGCACGCCGTCCCACGTGGAGAAGTTCCGGAACCACAACGCCACCCCGACGACCCGGCCTTCGGTGCCGTCCTCTCCGGATTCCTCTGCGACGTGCGCGTACACCGAGGGCTGCGGCCCGAAAAGAGCCTCGTGGATCTGCTCGGGCACCACGGTGCACTCGTGCCGGGCCTTCTCGTATTCGGCGAGGTCGTAGATCAGCCCGGTGATCGCGGGGACGTCCTCGGGTGTGGCTCTGCGGATCACGGCGGGCTGCCTCCTGCGGTCTCGTGGGCGGATTCACCTCGCGCTGCGCCGCCGAGTGCGCGAGGATCGGGGTCGTGGCAACGGTACTTGCAGTGGCAAATCAGAAGGGTGGCGTCGCCAAGACAACCACCGTCGCGTCGTTGGGGGCCGCGCTGTCGGCGCTGGGCCGGCGGGTGCTCGTCGTCGATCTCGACCCTCAGGGGTGCCTGACCTTCTCTCTCGGGCACAACCCCGACAAGCTCGAACGATCCGTGCACGACGTGCTCGTGGGCGGTGTCGAGACGAAGGACGTTCTGCTCGATACCGCGGAGGGGATGTCGCTGCTGCCGGCGACCATCGACCTCGCGGGTGCGGAGGCGATGCTGCTCATGAAGCCGGGGCGTGAATACACCCTGAAGCGGGCGTTGGCGTCGGTGGAGGACGACTACGACGTCGTCGTCATCGACTGCCCGCCCTCTCTGGGCGTCCTCACCCTCAACGGGCTGACCGCGTCGCGGTCCGTGCTCGTTCCGCTGCAGTGCGAGACGCTCGCGCACAGGGGAGTCGGGCAGCTCCTGCGCACGGTGAACGAGGTGAAACAGATCACCAATCCGGATCTCGAGCTGCTCGGCGCGCTGCCGACCCTGTACGACTCGCGGACCACGCACAGTCGCGACGTGCTCGCCGATGTCTCCGACCGGTACGACCTGCCGGTGCTGGCCCCGCCCGTACCCCGCACGGTCCGCTTCGCGGAGGCTTCCGCCTCGGGCGCGACGGTGCTGGCGGGACGCAAGAACAAGGGCGCCGAGGCGTACCGGGCGCTCTCCGAGAACCTGCTGCGCTACTGGTCGGGGGAGGCGGAACTCGAGACTTTCGAGACCGCCGTCGCGGACTGAGACGTCAGCACCGACCGGGACGGCTCGCTTTCAGCACCGACCGGGACGGCTCGCCATCAGCGCAGTGCCACGAGCTCATCGCCGCGTTGCTCGACCACCACATTCCCCGCGACGGCGACGTTCACCGTGGAGACCGTCCCGCGCTCGACGTCGATGCGCGGGCCGGGTTCACCGGTCCGTGAGTCGACTCCCACGAGGGCGTCCTCGACGGGAAGGAGCAGCGAACCGGCCATGATGTCGCCGTTGCCGAGAGTGTCCTCGACGGTCCACTGCGGGGCGAAATCGGTGGTGGACAATGCGACGGTGTCGCGGCCCGTCCACCACACGAGCACGCCGCCGCGCTCGAGGGCGGGGTCGTCCGATTCGCCGGCAGGACGCGGCAGGGCGTGCGTGTCGAGGAGGACGCCCTCGCTGTCGAAGACCTCGATGCGCGGCCCGTCGTTGTCGTCCGGGGCCAGGTAGACCGCCGTGCGGTCGCCGACCACCGCGACGATGCGGGAGTCCCCGCCCGCTTCCGGCAGCACCGACGACGCGAACTCCTCGGGCTTGGTGCTGTCGTCGGGGGTGGGATCGAGAAGGGTGAGCCGATTGGTCGGCTCGTTCGCGCACTGCTCGAGCACGGCCAGCACTTCGGCGCCCGAATCCGCCGAGCGCAGTTCGCAACCCGATCGTGGCTGCGCGTTCGGGTTCACCGGTGCGTCGACGCGCCCGTACTCGACCGTGCGCACCAGATCGGAGCGCCACATCTCGAGACGTGACTCGCCGAAGGCGATCAGGTGCGAACCGGCGCCGACGACCCGGATCGGATCGTCGGCGTCGCTCGACCGTTGCGCGCCCCGAGAGCCACTGCCCGAGTCGAGCGCGGTGACCTGACCGCATCCCCGCGGGCCGCGATAGACCGAGACCACGTCGCCCCAGGCCTCGGTGACCGCGCACAACGCCCGGTCGCGGTCGTACCGCCAGCGTTCCTCGCCGGATTGCGGGTCGCGGCCGACGACCGCACCACCGTCTGCCGTGGCGACCGTGCCGCCGGACACCACCGGTGCGGTCGTCGCCGTACTCGGAGCACGCCACAGTTCGGCGAGCGTGCGCGGAAGAGATTGCGCGGCAGCGAGAGTGGGGACAGGGCCGTCCCAGGTGGTCGACGTGGTGCCCCGCGCATCCGAGTTCAGCCAGACGACACTCGCCGCCACCAGAGCGGTGACGACGAGTGCGGCTGCGACGAGAAGGTCGGTGCGGGTGCGGCGCTCGGGCGCGAGCACGTGGTTATCGGGCAGACGACGTCGAGACCGCTTCCACGTTCGACGTGTCCTGCTGCTCTGCGCGACCGGCCGGGCCCTCGCCCGAGCGGGTGCGACGGCGACGACGGCGACGACGTGCCGGAGCGGCCGCCCCGGTGTCCTCACCCGTCTCCGCTGCGGCAGGCTCGTTCTCGGCCTTCACCGAGTCGTCCGAACCGGTTGCGGCCACATCCGTTGCGGAGCCGTCGGCAGACTTTCCGCGGACGGTACGACGGCGGACCCGGTTGCGCTTCGGGCGGGATCCGCCCTCGCGCTCGACGCGCTCGCGCTTCTCACCGTTCTCCGAGGCGGCGGGAGCGGCCTTGCGGACGCGTCCGGTGGCGTCGGACGGGATGTTCAGCTCCTCGAACAGGTGCGGGGAGCTCGAGTAGGTTTCGATCGGATCCGGGATACCGAGATCGAGAGCCTTGTCGATGAGCTGCCAGCGCGGCACGTCGTCCCAGTCGACGAGGGTGATCGCGATACCGGTGCGTCCGGCGCGACCGGTACGGCCGATGCGGTGGACGTAGGTCTTCTCGTCCTCGGGGCACTGATAGTTGATGACGTGGGTGACGTCGTCGATGTCGATGCCGCGGGCGGCGACGTCCGTGGCGACGAGCACGTCGATCTTGCCGCTGCGGAACTTGTCGAGTGCCTTCTCACGCGCGATCTGACCGAGGTCGCCGTGCACCGCGCCGCACGCGAAACCGCGCTCGACGAGGTCGTCGGCCACCTTCTGCGCCGTGCGCTTGGTGCGGGTGAAGACCATGGTGGCGCCGCGACCCTCGGCCTGCAGTACGCGGGCGACGAGTTCGGCCTTGTCGAGTGCATGCGCCCGGTAGATGAACTGCTGGGTGCGCTCGTGCACGGCCGACGATTCGGCCTCCTCGGCCCGGATGTGCGTCGGGCGGTTCAGGAACGTGCGGGCGAGGGTGATGATCGGGCCGGGCATGGTGGCCGAGAACAGCATCGTCTGACGACGGTCGGGGACCATCGTGAGGATGCGCTCGATGTCGGGCAGGAAGCCGAGGTCGAGCATCTCGTCGGCTTCGTCCATGACGAGCACGCCGATCTTGCCCAGGATCAGATGGCCCTGGTTGGCGAGATCGAGCAGACGGCCGGGAGTACCGACGACGACGTCGACACCCTTCTTCAGTTCGTCGATCTGCTGCTCGTAGGGGCGCCCACCGTAGATCGACAGGACCTCGAGGCCCGACTTGCGGCTGCCGGGCAGGTACTTGGAAGCGTTCACGAGGTCGTTGGTGACCTGGATGCACAGCTCGCGGGTCGGGACGATCACGAGTGCACGGGGAGTGCCGTCGAGGGTGGTCGTGCCGGAGCCCTCGGTGGCGATGCGATGCAGGAGCGGAACTCCGAAGCCGAAGGTCTTGCCCATACCCGTACGGGCCTGCCCGATGAGGTCGTCGCCGGCGAGGGCCAGCGGCAGGGTGAGTTCCTGGATCGCGAAGGTGCGTTCGATGCCGACCTCGGCGAGGGCGCGGACGATCTCGTCGCGGACACCGAGTTCGCCGAAGGTGGGGGGTACGTGGGTGGAGTCGAGTTGTGCGGAGACGGTCGTTTCGCTCGCGTCGTCTTCGTGGTCGATGGTGATCTTGCTCAGGGGTCCGGCCTTCCTGGTCTCGGCACGCACGCACGAGGGGGAAAGGCGACCGGCCTGCACCTCAGCGCGAGCGGTTTCCACCAGGCTCGGCGAAGCGCGGCAGCGATCCGCAGTTCGGGTGCGCGCACATTATCTGGGAAGCTCGCGGGCCACGGTCGGCGGCTCGAAGCGCGGGCTTCCCGATCCATTGTACCGGTTCCGGCGCATTCCACGAGGTAGTACTACGCTTCGTCGTCATGGGAGCCGATACGCCGCAGTCCACCTCCGAGTCCGGCACGACGCCGGGCGGACCCGCAGTCCCCGCCGATCACCCCGGTGTCGCAGAGCTCTTCGCGTTGCTCGCGTACGGCGAGATCTCGGCGTTCTACCGGCTCGCCGAGGACGCACGGTTCTCCCCGTCCCTGCGCGGGCGGGTCGCCCTCGCAAGCATGGCAGCTGCGGAGATGAGCCATTTCGAGACGCTCCACACCGCGCTCACCGATCGTGGTGTGGAGATCTACGCGGCGATGGAGCCCTACCGCAAAGCCCTCGACGCCTACCACGCCTCGACCACTCCGTCGACGTGGCTCGAGGTTCTCGTGAAGGCATACGTCGGTGACAGGATCGCCGCAGATTTCTACTGTGAGATCGCCGACATGCTTGCTCCCGAGGTGTCCACGGTGGTCCGAGAGGTCCTCGCCGAGACCGGCCACTCGGAGTTCGTGGTGCATGAGGTCCGCGAGGTCGTCGAGCGCAGCCCGCTGCAGAAGGACCGCCTGATGCTGTGGGGACGCCGGCTGCTCGGCGAGGCCATCACCCAGGCGCAGTACGTCCTCGCGCAGAACGAGGAACTCGCCGAGCTGGTGATTCTCGCGTCCGGTGACCTGGCGAACATCGCCGCACTGTTCGATCGCATGCAGGTCGAGCACGCCGAGCGGATGTCGGTGCTCGGACTGCATTAGCCTGGGGCTGATAGCAGTACCAGCTCGGTTTCAATGCATGAGAATCGGAGGTCCACCGTGGAGGTCAAGATCGGCGTCGCGGACAGCCCGCGCGAAGTTGTCGTCGTCAGCGACCAGACGCCCGACGAGGTGGAGAAGCTCGTCCGGGCCGCGTTGAACGGCGCCGACGACGGGGTGCTCGCCCTTGTCGACGAGAAGGGCCGCAAGGTTCTCGTGCAGGCCGCCAAGATCAGCTACGTGGACATCGGTCCTGCCACGCTGGGCAAGGTCGGCTTCGCCGCCAACTGAGAGCGACCGACGAGAACGGGCCGGGGCATGTCGCCCCGGCCCGTTCGTCGTTCTCGGTATGTGTCGTCAGCGACGACGGTGCTCATATGTCGTCAGCGACGACGGTGCGCCTCTGTGTCGTCAGCGACGACGGAGTTCCGGCTGCAGCGGCACGTGCTTCAGACCGCCCCAGGCCAGCGCGACCGTGGTGTCCACCGCGTCCTCCTTGGGGATCGGGCGTGCGGCGTCGAGCCAGTAGCGTGCGGTGAACTGGCTCGTTCCCACCAGGCCGACCGCGAGGATGCGGGCCCGGTACGGATCGAGACCGGAGTCGTGGCTGACGAGGTCGAAGACGGCGTCGACGCACGCCTCGGTGGCCTGCTCCACTCGCCGCGACACCTGCGGTTCGCCCATCAGATCGGATTCGAAGACGAGCCGGAATCCCTGGCTGTCGTTGTCGACGAAATCGAAGAAGGCCTGCACTGCGGCGCGCACGCGCTGACGGTTGTCGGTGGTGGACCGCAGGGCCTGGCGTACGCCGTTGATGAGGGTGTCCACGTAGTTCTGGAGCACGGCGCAATACAGTTCGAGCTTGCCGGGGAAGTGCTGGTACAGGACGGGCTTGCTCACTCCGGCACACTCGGCGATCTCGTCCATGCCGGCCGAGTGGTAACCGCGTGTGACGAATACCTCGCTGGCAGCCTCGAGCAACTGGGCACGACGCTCGTCACGCGGCATCCGGGCGCCCCGTTTGCCGTTGGAACCCCGGCCGGATGCTCGTTCGGTGACGTCGGTCATGCTTACTCCCAATCTGCACTACTTCCGAACGTGGCCTGTACCACCTCGGCGCTCCTCGTCTCTGCACGTTACAGGTGAAGTCGCGTGTCGAACGGATCGGCCTACCGCCCAGTATCCGTTCCCGGTGCACGAATGGGAGCGCAGGTTCGGCGCTTCGGATATCGAAATGGTCTCGATATGACATCCTGACATCCGTGATCGAGCGTGGAGGAGTGCGCGAGAGCAGGGGCCCGCAGGGCTCCTCGCCGACAGATCCTTCCCCGACGCTGCCCGGTTCGTCCCGGTCGCGAGGAACGGAACGACCCGAGGTGGGTCGCCGGTCGCACCAGCCCCTGCGTGCCGTGTGGGACCCGGTGGGACGGCCGGACCGGCCGCCGCGCCGACCGCGACCCGAACGGGACGTCCGCAAGCAGACCCGCGTGGGCAGGTTCGTCGCCACCTACGGCTGGCGCGCCTACGCCGTTCCGATCCTCGCCGTCGTGACCCTGATCGTGCTGTGGGACGCCGCGCGTGGCGCCGGAGCGGAGGAGCCCGCCGACCAGACCGACGCGAGCGAGGTCACCGAGATCATCGTCGAGGCCCCGCAACCCGAGGGAACCTTCCCCGAGTCGCTCGAGTCCGGTGCGCTGCCGGAGGGCGGCCCATTCACGGAGGTCGGTGCGCGGGAGTGGCGGGTCGTGCCCGGCACCACGGGTCAGGTCGGCGCGGGGCAGACCCGTGTGTTCACCTACACGGTGGAACTCGAGGAGGGCATCGACACCACCGGCTACGGCGGCGACGCGGCCTTCGCGTCGATGGTCGACCGGACCCTCGCCGACCCGCGCAGCTGGATCGGCGACGAGGCGGTCGCCTTCCGCCGGATCGACACCGGCGAGCCGGACTTCCGGATCTCCCTCACTTCGCAGATGACCATTCGCGAAGGATGCGGCTACGACATCCCGCTCGAGGGATCGTGCTTCAACCCCTCGATGGAGCGGGTGTTCCTCAACGAAGCGCGGTGGGTGCGCGGGGCCGTCGCCTTCCAGGGCGACATCGGGTCGTACCGCCAGTACGTCGTCAACCACGAGGTCGGCCACGCCATCGGCCTGGCGCAACACGATGCCTGCACCACCGACGGCGGCCTCGCGCCGATCATGATGCAGCAGACCTTCGGCACCGCCAACGACGACATCGCGCGCTTGGACCCGGGCGGCACGGTCCCCGCCGACGGGGCGCGGTGCCGGTTCAACCCGTGGCCGTACCCGCGGGCGTAGGCGCCGGTCGGGGTCGACGGGCCGGGCGGAGTCGACGGGCGAGGTGGGGGTCGACGGGCGGAGTGGGGGTCGCAGCAGGGAATGGCACCATGGACGGTGACGCAGGACGCATCGCGACAGGAGAACCCGTGACCGCAACGGCACCGTCGACGCGCCGATCCCTTCCGCCGCTGGTGGAACCCGGCCCGGAGCTCGGTCACGAGGAGGTCGCGCGGTACAGCCGTCACCTGATCATCCCGAATGTCGGGGTCACCGGCCAGCGTCGCCTGAAGAACGCGCGGGTGCTGTGTATCGGCGCCGGCGGCCTGGGTTCGCCCGCCCTGCTGTATCTCGCGGCGGCGGGGGTCGGCACGATCGGCATCGTCGAGTTCGACGACGTGGAGACGTCCAACCTGCAGCGCCAGGTGATCCACGGCCGCTCCGACGTCGGACGGCCCAAGGCGGACAGTGCCCGCGACAGCATCCTGGCGATCAACGACGGTGTGACTGTGCGCCTGCACGAGACGCGCCTGGAGTCGAGCAATGCCGTGCAGCTGTTCGAGCAGTACGACCTCATCCTCGACGGCACCGACAACTTCGCGACCCGCTATCTCGTCAACGACGCCGCGGTCCTCGCGGGCAAGCCCTACGTGTGGGGATCGATCTTCCGTTTCGAAGGCCAGGTGTCGGTGTTCTGGGAGGACGCCCCGGATGGGCGCGGCCTGAACTACCGCGACCTCTACCCCGAGGCACCGCCACCGGGGATGGTTCCCTCCTGCGCGGAGGGCGGGGTACTCGGCGTCCTGCCCGGCACGATCGGCACCGTCATGGCGACCGAGGCGATCAAGCTCATCACCGGGATCGGCGAGCCGCTGCTCGGTCGCCTCCTGATCTACGACGCGCTCGCGATGTCGTTCCGGACGGTGACCCTGCGCCGGGATCCGGGACGGGTGCCCGTCACCGAACTCGTCGACTACGAGGCCTTCTGCGGGATCGTTCCCGATGCCGCCGCGTCGGCTCGCTCGGCCGTCACCCCCAGCGAGTTGCGCCGGATGCTCGACGAGGGCCGCGACATCGCGCTGATCGACGTGCGCGAACCCGTCGAGTGGGAGATCGTCCGCATCGACGGTGCCCGGCTCGTGCCGAAGGACCGCATCCTCTCCGGTGAGGTCCTCGCCGACCTGCCGCAGAACACGCCGATCGTGCTGTACTGCAAGACGGGAATCCGATCGGCCGAGGCGCTCGAAGTGCTTGTGCGAGCCGGATTCTCGGACGCGACACATCTGCACGGCGGGGTGATCGCGTGGGCGCAGCAGGTGGATCCCTCGCTACCGGTGTACTGACGGTGACCTCGTTGTGACCTGAAACAGCGGAGTGCCTTCCCGATCCGAGCGGTGTGCGGCGGTAGGTTGAGCTGCGTGAGCTCACTCGAACCGCCTCAGCACGTGTGCTCCACATTCGGTCTCCGCGACGTCGAACCGGTCCCGCTCGGGCCCGACTGGGACGGCGGTTTCCGGTGTGGAGACGTGGTGCTGTCCCGAGTCGCCGATCATGCTCGCGCGGCCTGGTCCGCCAAAGTGCGGGAGACCCTGACCGTCGACGGTGTGCGGCTGGCCCGTCCGGTGCGGTCCACCGACGGTCGCTACGTGGTCTCCGGATGGCGCGCCGACACCTACATCGTCGGTACGTCCGAGCCCAGGCACGACGAAGTGGTCTCGCTGTCGCTGCGGCTGCACACCGCCACCGCGCAGCTCGAACGTCCCCGTTTCCTCATGCAGCCTCCGGTCGCACCCTGGGAGGACGTCGACGTCTTCGTCGCGGCCGACCGCGCGGCCTGGGAAACCGTGCCCCTGCGCAGCGCCCGCGCGGCGGGTGCGCCCGAGACGGTGACCCCCGACGGCCGTAAGAGTCTCGACCTGATCAACCAGCTCGCGACCTTCCGCAAGCCCGTGCACCTGCCCGACCAGCTCGTCCACGGCGACCTGTTCGGCACCGTCCTGTTCGCCGGGCGCGCAGCACCCGGGCTGACCGACATCACCCCCTACTGGCGTCCGGCCTCGTGGGCGGCCGCCGTCGCCGTCGTCGACGCACTGTCGTGGGGCGGTGCCGACGAAGGGCTCATCGGTCGCTGGGAGGACCTGCCGGAATGGCCGCAGATGCTGCTGCGCGCGGTCATCTTCCGTTTGGCCGTGCACGCGCTGCACCCGCGCTCGACCGAGGACGCCTTCCCGGGCCTGGCGCACACCGCCGACCTCGTGCGGTTCCTCCTGTAACACCTCACAGGGCGGCCGGGGCCGGGGTGAGCAACTCTTGACGCGACGGTCACCGCGGGCAGCACCGTAGCAACACCCGTTTCCTACCTTGGGATCAACACGGACCCGAGGAGGAACGGCGATGACGACCTTCATCGAAAAAGAAAGTCTCAGAGACAAATTCGCGCGCAAGCACAACATCGAGCGGTGGGACGCCGAGGATGTGGAGGCGTGGGAGGCCGGCGGCAAGCAGGTCGCCAAGCGCAACCTGATCTGGTCGGTGATCGCCGAGCACGTCGGCTTCTCCGTCTGGTCGATCTGGTCGGTGATGGTGCTGTTCATGCCCACCGAGGTGTACGGCATCGACGCCGCCGGTAAGTTCTTCCTGGTCGCCGTCCCCACGCTCGTCGGCGCGATCCTCCGCATCCCCTACACCGTCGCCACCGCCCGCTTCGGTGGCCGCAACTGGACCATCTTCAGTGCCCTCGTACTGCTGATCCCCACCATCGGGGCGCTGTACCTGATGCTGAACCCGGGTCACTCCTACACGACGTTCATGCTGGTCGCGGCACTGGCCGGTGTCGGCGGCGGCAACTTCGCCTCGTCGATGACCAACATCAACGCCTTCTACCCCCAGCGACTGAAGGGCTGGGCCCTCGGACTCAACGCCGGCGGCGGGAACATCGGTGTCCCGGCGGTCCAGCTGATCGGCCTGCTCGTCATCGCCACCGTCGGCAACACCGAGCCCTGGATCGTGTGCGCGGTCTACCTGGTCCTGTGCGCCGTCGCCGCGCTCGGCGCCGCCCTGTTCATGGACAACCTCCGTGATCAGAAGGCCGACCTGCGGGCCATGGGCGCCGCGCTGAAGTTCCGCGACTCGTGGATCATCTCCTTCCTCTACATCGGCACCTTCGGTTCGTTCATCGGCTTCAGCTTCGCCTTCGGTCAGGTCCTGCAGATCAACTTCCTCGCCGGCGGCGACACCCCCGCCCAGGCCGCACTGCACGCCGCGCAGATCGCCTTCATCGGCCCGCTCCTCGGATCCATCTCGCGCCCGCTCGGCGGAAAGCTCGCCGACCGCATCGGCGGCGGGAAGATCACCCTCTACACCTTCGTCGCGATGGCCCTGGCCGCCGCGGTGCTCATCGTCGCCGGCACCCTCGACGACCGCACCACCGGCGCCGCGACCGGCGGTGTGCTGACCGCCATGGTGCTCGGCTTCATCGCCCTGTTCCTGCTCTCCGGGCTCGGCAACGGCTCGGTCTACAAGATGATCCCGTCCATCTTCGAGGCCCGTGCGCAGGATCTCGACGAACTGGATCGCGACGAGAAGGCCGCCTGGTCGCGGAGCATGTCCGGTGCCCTCATCGGCTTCGCCGGTGCCATCGGCGGACTCGGCGGCGTGGGCATCAACCTCGTCTTCCGCGCCTCCTACGGCGGCGAGGCGCAGTCCGCGACGATGGCCTTCTGGGTCTTCGCGATCTTCTACCTCGTGTGCATCGCGGTGACCTGGTTCGTCTTCCTCCGCCGCCCGAACACCACCCCCACGAGCGAGCCCTCCACCGAGGCTCCCGCCCCGGCCCGCGTCGCAGTCTGACCGATCCCGGCACGAAGAAAGAGAACATCATGAGCCGCAAGAACGTCGTCGTCGTCGGACACGGAATGGTCGCCCACCGCTTCGTCGAAGCCCTTCGCGTCCGCGACGAGCAGAACAGCTGGTCGGTGACCGTGCTCGGCGAGGAGGCCGACGCCGCCTACGACCGCGTGGGACTGTCGTCCTACGTCGGAGCCTGGGACCGCAAGGAACTCGCCCTCGCCGGAAACGACTACGCAGCAGACGACCTCGTCGACCTGCGTGTCGGCACCCGCGCCGTGGGAATCGACCGCGCGGCCCGCACCGTCACCACCGCCGGCGGCGACGTTCTGCCCTACGACAGCCTCGTCCTCGCGACCGGCTCGTACCCCTTCGTGCCCCCCGTGCCCGGCCACGACCTGCCCGGCTGCTTCGTCTACCGCACGCTCGACGATCTCGACGGCATCCGCGCCGCCGCCGAACGCGCCAAGGCCGCCGGCCTCGCCGGCATCGTCATCGGTGGTGGCCTGCTCGGACTCGAGGCCGCCAACGCGCTGCGCCTGCTGGGCGTGACCCCGCACGTCGTCGAGTACAACAACCGGCTCATGCCCGCCCAGGTCGACGAGGGCGGCGGCCGTGTCCTCGACCGTCTCGTCACCGACCTCGGCCTCGTCACCCACACCGGTGTGGGCACCGAGAAGATCGAGGCCGGACCTGAGGCGCTCCAGGTGACCCTGTCCGACGGCTCCGTCCTCGCGGCCGGGCTCGTGATCTTCTCCGCCGGCATCCGTCCCCAGGACGAACTCGCCCGCGAGGCCGGACTCGAACTCGGCGGCCGCGGCGGTGTGCTCACGGACCGCACCTGTCGGAGCACCTCGGACGAGGCCGTCTACGCGATCGGTGAATGCGCGGCCGTCGAGGGCACCTGCTACGGACTCGTAGCCCCCGGCTACAGCACCGCCGAGGTCGTCGCCGACCGGCTCGTCGGCGGCACCGCCGAGTTCCCCGGCGCCGACCTGTCGACGAAGCTCAAACTGCTCGGCGTGGATGTCGCGAGCTTCGGCGACGCCCACGCGACGACGCCCGGCGCCCTCGAGGTCGTGCTGTCCGACTCCGCGAAGGGCACCTACGCCAAGCTCGTCGTCTCCGACGACGCGAAGACCCTGCTCGGTGGCATCCTCGTCGGCGACGCCTCCGCCTACGGCACGCTGCGACCGCTGGTGGGCCGCGAACTGCCGGGTGATCCGGCCACGCTGATCTCCCCGGTGGGGGAGAAGCCGGGCGCCGGCGCGCTGCCCGACGACGCCGAGGTGTGCTCGTGCAACGGTGTCACCAAGGGCGCGATCTGCGGCGCGATCTCCGAGGGCGCCTGCGACATCGCGCAGATCAAGTCGTGCACGAGTGCGGGCACCACCTGCGGCGGCTGCCTCCCGAGCATCAAGCAACTGCTCGCCCAGTCGGGTGTGCAGATGTCGAAGGCCCTGTGCGAGCACTTCGAGCAGTCGCGCGCCGAACTGTTCGAGATCGTCCAGGCCACCGGCATCCGCACCTTCTCCGCGCTCATCGCGCAGTACGGAACCGGACACGGCTGCGACATCTGCAAGCCGGTGGTCGCCTCGATCCTCGCGTCCACCGACTCCGACCACATCCTGCACCCGAAGCAGGCAGGTCTGCAGGACACGAACGACCACTTCCTCGCCAACATCCAGAAGAACGGCACCTACTCGGTCGTGCCGCGCATGCCCGGTGGCGAGTGCACCCCCGAGCAGCTCATCGTGATCGGTGAGGTGGCACGCGATTTCGGTCTCTACGTGAAGATGACCGGCGGTCAGCGCGTCGACCTGTTCGGTGCCCGCGTCGAACAGCTCCCGCAGATCTGGAAGCGTCTCGTCGACGCCGGCATGGAATCCGGCCAGGCGTACGGCAAGTCGCTGCGCACCGTCAAGAGCTGTGTCGGCTCCACCTGGTGCCGCTACGGCGTGCAGGACTCGGTCGGGATGGCCGTCGCCCTCGAATTGCGTTACCGCGGACTGCGATCGCCCCACAAGCTCAAGATGGGTGTGTCGGGTTGCGCCCGTGAATGCGCCGAGGCACGCGGCAAGGACGTCGGTGTCATCGCGACGGAGAACGGCTGGAACCTGTACGTGTGCGGCAACGGCGGCCAGTCGCCCAAGCACGCACAGCTCCTCGCCGGTGGTCTCGACGACGAGACCCTCGTCCGCTACATCGACCGGTTCCTGATGTTCTACATCCGCACCGCCGACCGGCTTCAGCGCACCGCGCCGTGGCTCGACGCACTCGAGGGCGGTCTCGCGCACCTCGAGGAGGTCGTGTGCGACGATGTCCTCGGCATCGCCGACGATCTCGAGGCCGCGATGGCCAAGCATGTCGAGGGCTACAAGGACGAGTGGGCCGGTGTCCTCGAGGATCCGGAGAAGCTGGCGCGGTTCGTCTCGTTCGTCAACGCGCCCGAGCAGCCCGACCCCACGGTCCGCTTCGACGACAGCGGCCCCCGCAAGGTCCCCGTCCTCGTGGGTATGCCGGGCATCGGACCCGGAACCGGGGCGTGACGACCGCTTACCCCGAGGGAACGAGCGGGTAACGCGCTCGAAACACCCGGCACCCACACTTCAGGACAGCAGTTTCAAGGAGGACAGCGATGACCGTCATCGAGACGCACACCGTAGGGGGATCGACGCGCGACAGCGTGTTCGACGGGCGACTGGAATGGACCTCGGCCTGTCCACTCAGCCATCTCATTCCGGGCCGCGGCGTGGCCGTGCTGCTGCGCGGCGGCGAGCAGGTGGCCCTGTTCCTGCTCGACGACGGAACGCTGCGCGCAGTAAGCAACTTCGATCCGTTCGGCCGCGCCGCGGTGATGTCCCGCGGTATCGTGGGCGACCGGGGCGGAGAGCCCACCGTGGCGTCGCCGCTGCTCAAGCAGGTCTTCTCCCTCGACGACGGCCGGTACCTCGACGATCCGTCGGTGCGTCTGCCCGTCTACGAGGTGCGCGTATGGGCGGGAGTCGTCCAGATCCACAGCCTCGTCCCCCGTGACCAGCGGCACGAGGGGCCGACCGGAGAGGGTTCGTGAGCGACGACAACGCGCCGTTGCGGGGATTCACCATCGGCGTGACGGCAGCTCGGCGTGCCGAGGAGTTCGCCACGCTCCTCACCAGGCGTGGGGCCGAGGTCGTGCACGCCCCCGCCATCCGCATCATCCCGCTGTCCGACGACGACGAGCTCGAGCGCGTCACCCGCTGCATCGTCGCGCAGCCCCCGGACATCACGATCGCCACCACGGCGATCGGATTCCGCGGGTGGATGGGTGCAGCGGAGGGCTGGGGACTCGCCGACGACCTCGCGCAGGCACTCGGCTCGAGCCGGATCCTCGCCCGTGGCCCGAAGGTCACGGGCGCGATCCGGGCCGCCGAACTCCGCGAGGAGTGGTCTCCTTCCTCGGAATCGACCGCCGAGGTGCTCGAACTTCTGCTGAAGGAGGGGGTCGCCGGCCGCCGCATCGCGGTGCAGTTGCACGGCGAGCGCACCGAATGGGAGCCTGGGACCGACGTGTGCGATGCGCTGCGCGCTGCGGGCGCCGACGTCGTGCCCGTCCCGGTCTACCGATGGACGGCCCCCGAGGATCTCACCGCGCTCGACCGGATGATCGAGCAGATCGTCGAACGCGGACTCGACGCCGTGAGCTTCACCAGTGCACCGGCCGTCGCGTCGATGCTCATGCGGGCCAAGGAGACCGGCTGGCTCGAGCCGATGCTCCGGTCGCTGCGGACCGGCGTCACCGCGGTGTGCGTCGGTCCCGTCACCGCGGCACCGCTCACCGAACTCGACGTACCCGTCAGCATGCCCACCCGATCCCGGCTGGGCTCGCTGGCCCGGCACATCGCCGAGGAACTGCCCCGGCGGGCTGTGCGCATCGAGGCCGGCGGTCACGTACTCAGCCCGCGAGGGCGCTGCGTGATCGTCGACGGCACCGTGCGGTGCCTTCCCCCTACCGGGATGGCCCTGATGCGCACACTCGTCGCGCGCGCCGGTCTCGTCGTCTCCCGCGAGGAACTCCTCGCGGCCCTGCCCGGCGGTGGCGGCGACACTCACGCCGTCGAAACCGCGGTCGCCCGGGTGCGCTCGGCTCTCGGCGCACCGGCGATCGTGCAGACCGTCGTCAAGCGCGGCTACCGCCTCGCCGTCGACCCGGAAGGAATGCATCCATGACCGGTACACACGCCGACCCGGCGCTCCTGCTCGTCGCGCACGGCACCCGCAATCCGCGCGGTGTCGACATGATCGCGGCGCTCGCCGATGCCGTCTCCTCCCGCGTCGGTCCCACCCGTGTCGCCTTCGTCGATGTCCTCGGACCGTCGCCCTCGGAGGTCCTGCGCGACACCGGCCGTCCGACCGTGCTCGTCCCCGCCTTCCTCGCCTCCGGCTATCACGTGCACACCGACGTTCCGCGCGAGGTCGCGGCCGGCGGGAACGACGCGGTGACGATCACCCCCGCGCTCGGTCCCGATCCTGCTCTCGCCCGTGTCCTCGTCGAGCGGTTGCGGCAGGCCGGCTGGGTCGAGGGCNGGCTCGTCCGACCCTCGCGCCCGCCACGACGTCCACGTGACGGCCCGCATGGTCTCGTCGCTCGTGCAGACCCCGGTGCGCGTCGGATGGATCGCCACCGGAGAACCGCGGGTCGCGACCGTCGTGGACGAGGTCCGCGCCGGCGGCGCACACCGGGTGTTCGTCGCGTCGTATCTTCTCGCCGACGGTCTGTTCCACCACCGCCTGGCGGAGGTCGGCGCCGACGGCGTCGCTGCGCCGATCGGTGTTGCCGAACCCGTCGTCGACCTCGTGGCCCGGCGCTACCGCTCCGCAGTCGATGCGTTGCGCCTCGCTCCTGTGGGAGCGGCTCGCCACCGCGCCTGAATCAGCGGGGGAGCGGCAGCAATTCGACGCGGTCGCCGTCCACCGCTCCCGGTGGCACCACGGCGATCGCGCTGCGCCCGATGAGGCCGGCGAGATGCGCGGTGCGAATCGTGTTGTCGCACAACCATCGTCCCTGCACGTCCTGGCGGGCGGGGAGCAACCGCGTGATGTCGCCGACGACCTCCGAGGCGTTCGCCAGCGGAGCGGTCACAGGAGTCGCCGGGGTGCGGAGGGTGCGGCCGTCGACGATCGCAGGCAGCAGCACCAGCAGCGTCGACACCGCCGCCACCGGATTCCCGGGCAGTCCCAGCACGGCACGGCCGTCCGGCAGCGTCGCCGCGACCTGTGATCCACCGGGCTTGCACCGCACCCGTTCGACGACCACCTGCGCGCCGGCCCGCGCCAGCGCACCGCGCAACTGATCGGCGGCGCCACCGCCCGTCGCGCCCACGATGACGATCGCATCGGCATCGGTGCCCGTGAACAACGCATCGAATCCGTCGGCGGTGTCGCGGAGATGCCCTTCACCGACCACCGTGGCGCCGCACCAGCGGACGAAGTCCGGGAGTACCGGACCCAGCGAGTCGCGCGTCTGCCCCTCGCGCAGAGGGCCGGTGCGTCGGATCTCGTCGCCGGTGAGCACTATGTGCACCCGTAGAGGACCTCGCACCCGGAGTTCGGTGACCTCACCGCTGGCGGCCGCGGAGGCGACCGCCGGGCTCACGGCGGTGCCGGCCTCGGCGAGGACCGTCCCCGACTCCCAGTCCTCCCCGCGGCGCCGCGCATCGTCGCGCACGGGCGCATCGGGCAGGCGACTGACGAGACCGCCTTCCACGCGGACGAACTCGTCGCGCACGACGGCGGTCGCGCCGGCCGGCAGGTGGGCGCCCGTCGCAATCCGGGCCGCTTCCCCGTCGCCGAGCGTGAGCGAGCCTCCGTCGCCCGCGTAGCGGATCTCGTTGCGCAACAACCACGGTCCGTCGCCCGCCACCGCGTAACCGTCCATCGCCGAGGTGCGGACGCGAGGCAACGCCTCCACCGCGACGAGCGGAGCCGCCAATGTGGCGCCCCGCGCCTCCTCGACCGGAACGGTGCGGGAAGGCAACGGCGACAACGCTTCCCGTAGGGTTCTCCGCGCCCGGTCCGGATCGGCGGCCACACGGGCCGTCGCGGATCCGGCGCGCGCCGCCTCCAGATCGGCAGGGGTGTCGCAGTCGGTCGCCTCGGACACCGAGACGGTGACGTACCGCTCGGGCAACAACGCCTTCATGGGCCGGTTCGCGACGTCTCCACCGAGAGAGTCCAGACGCGCGGCCAGCGCCGGTGTCCGCCACGCGGCGAGCAGGAACTGCACCCGGCCGGTGTCGTCCACCGCGAAGGCGGCCTCGGCCGTCGCATCCTCGTTCAGGGCCTCCAGCAGGGCCGCAACCGTCGTCGGTGTGACGAACGGAAGGTCGGCGGCGAGAGTGACCACGAGATCGGCGACCGGATCCGCCGCTGCCAGCGCCGCGACCGGACCCGCGCCGGGCGGTGTCTCCTGGATCTGCAGCACGTGGAGGTCGAGATCGTCGCGGTGCGGACCCACCACCGTCACCCGCGCGCACCCCTCGACCGCGCCCAGGGCGGTGTCGAGCATCCTGCGGCCGCCGACGGTCAGAGCGGGCTTGTCGACGCCTCCCATGCGGGTCGCGCGGCCTCCCGCGACGATCACGGCTTCGACGTGGGTGAGCGTGCTCATGTCTTCATGCTGCCTCATCCGCCGCGCTCGTGATCGTCTGTACTCGCTGTGCTGTAACCGATCGCACTGCCGTGTCCGGCACCGATCGCACTGCCGTGTCGCGGATAGACTGGCGGGTATGTTCTTCGGCTGGCGGAACGGCGCGGCGGTGTTCGTCGTCCTCATGTCCTGGCTCGTCGCCGCGGTCGTTCCGGTCACCGCGGTCTCCACCGGCGACACCGCCGGACTGCTCCTCGGCCTGCTGGTGGTGGTCGTCGCAGCACTCGCGTTCGTCGCCGCCGCGGAGGATCCGCTGTTCGCCTTCGGTCGCAGCATCCGGGGCCCGACCTCCGAGGAACGACGTCTGCGCGGCGGGTTCCGCCGCCACTCCCACCCCGACACCGCCGGACGGCCACGTCCGCGCTCACCCGGTTCCGTCCTCGCCCTCGACACTCCGTCCGACGAGGAACACCGGGAGATTTTCCATGTTCGATCCCTATCCGCACGGCACACCCGCCGTGTCCGTCCGCAACGCCCACCGCTCGTTCGGTGACCTGACCGTCTTCACCGGGGTGAACGTCGACGTCGCCCCCGGCCGATGTTGCGCCGTGATCGGCGCGAACGGCACCGGCAAGTCCACCCTGCTCGGATGCGTCGTCGGCGTCGACCGACTCGACGAGGGCGTTGTCGAGATCCACGGCGTCCCCGTCGACGAGAGCTCGCCGACGCTGCGACGGCAGGTCGCCGCAGTCCTCGGCGACGTGGCGACATTCGCGCATCTCACCGCGCACGAACACCTGCAACTCGTCGCCACCGGTCACGGCGTGACCGACCCGTTCGACGCGGCGACACAGGTCCTCGAGGAGGTCGGTCTCGCCGCGTCGGCCGATCGACTGCCGCTGGCCTTCTCGAGCGGGCAACGCCGCCGGCTCGCGCTGGCCTCCGCGCTGGTACGGCCCCGGCGGTTGCTCGTCCTCGACGAACCCGAACAGCATCTCGACGACGCCGGTCGCCGGTGGCTGGCGTCCACACTGGAAGCCGAGAAGCGCGCGGGCGGCACCGTGCTGATGGTCTCGCACGATGTCGCGCTGGTGGACGCGGTCGCCGACCAGGTGGTGGAGGCGGACCGATGGAGCTGACCGGAACCGTCCCCGGCGCGCGCGACCTCCGCGCGCTCCGTCACGCCTTCGAGCGCCGGCGCGCGCCGCTGGTGGATCGTCCGGCCCTCGCTGTGCTGGTCGTCCTCGGCTTGTATGTCGGCGGGGGACTGGCGTGGTGGTTGTTCTCCCTTCCGGCGACGACCTTCGCGTGCGGGGACCCGATCGTGCGCGATTCGGGGTGCACCTCGGCGTGGGGATGGGCCGTCGTCGCGATCGCGGTCGCTGCGGGGACGGCGTCCACCCGGGCCGCAGGTCCGGTGACGTGCGGTACCGAGACGGAGTTCTGGCTGCTGTCCACACCGGTGGATCGCGGTGCGGCACTCCGCCCGAGAGTCGCGGCGCTCCTGATCTGCGGTGCAATCGCGGGTGCTCTCGCGGGACGGTTCGCGACGTTCGTGACCACCCCGGAGGGGCGCGTCGCGTTCACATGTCTCGCTGCCGCTCTCGGTGTCGGTGCCGTCGCCCTTCCGATGCTCGTGCAGTGCCGGGTACTCGTGCCCGCGGTCGTGCGGGTCGTGGTCGGGCTGTGCCTCGTCGCCGTTCCGGGCGTGGTGACGGTCGCCGCCGTCGGCGTCGCGGTGCCACCGCCGGGACCGTTGTTCGTGGTGGGGGCGTGGATCGCCGTTGCGGCACCGGCGGTCTCGGCGTTGCGTCGATGCGACAGGATCGCTGCACCGGAGTGGAGGGTGGGATCGGACACCGCGGTCGGTGTGTCGGCGTCGTTCACGGCACTCGATCCTTCGCTGCTGACAGGCGTGGTCGAACGGAAGGCCTGGTTGCGCATCGGATCCCGCCGCTCGCGGGCCCTGCCGCGCCGCCGGATCGCGGCACTCGTCCGTTCCGATCTGCTCTGCCATGTCCGTAGGCCCACACCCGTGCTCGTCGCGTGCGTGGCGCTGCTCGGCGTCGTGGTGCTGATGTCGGTCGTATCGCCGCCCGCCGCTGTCGTGGTGCAGCTCGTCGCCGTCTTCACCGTGGCGACGATTTTCGGTGCGGGTCTGCGCGACGTGAGCCGCGATCCCGATCTCGCCGTCCTGCTCGGTACGAGCGACACGTATCTGCGTCGCGCACTCTCGGCCGTCCCGGGGTCGGCCGCGGTCGTCGCCGGTGCCGTGACGGGATTCGCCGGGAGTGCGTCGGTGGCGAGCGTCGTGATCGTCATCGTCGGTGGGTGCGCGGCCGCCTATCGGATGCGCACGCGACCTCCGATCGGGTACGACGGTCTGATCCTCGAGACGGCCGTCGGGCAGATTCCGGTCGATCTGCTCCGGCAGTGGGCGCGGGGACCGGACCTACTCGTCGTCTGCGCGTGGCTCGCCGCCGTGCTCGCCTGAGCCCGGCGGGAACCGGTGTCGAGCACGGGTGAGATCGATCCGGTCGCCGGAGATCGGGACGCCCTCGAGTTCGAGACGCGCGAGTTGCCGGCGCGCGAGGTGCGAGGCCGGTCGCCCGGACGCCGGGACCACGCGGTGCCACGGCAGGTCGGCGGAATCGGTCCGCATGATCCATCCGACGGTGCGTGCACTCGACAGGCCCGCGGCACCGGCGATGTCGCCGTAGGTCGCGACCCGGCCTGCGGGCACGGAGGCCACGAGTTCGCGGACCCGCTCGATCTGCTCGTCCGTGGTGACCACCGGCTACACCATCCGGGCCACGAGTTCGGCGGTCTCGGCGGGACGCGCCTGGTCGATCATGTGGTCGCAGTCGAATTCGAGCAGGGTCAGGTCGTCGCCGAGTCGTTCCGCCAGGTCGCGACGGAAATTTGACGTGGTGTACGGGGGTTGCACCTTCCCGGCCTGCACGAAGATCGTCGGGATACCGGCCGGCGGCAGGACGGGTCCGCGGGCCAGCTCGCCCCACGAGGTCACCAGCGCAGGTACGCAGATCCGCCAGTTGACACGCCCCGAGTCGAGTTCGACGAGGTGCTCGGCGATCTCCTCGTCGAGCAACTCGGGGGCCACCTCGCCCCAGTCACCGTGGACCTTCTCGGCCCGCGCCTCCGCCTCGTCCGTGTAGTCGGGGTTGTGGAGGGTGAGGTCGGCGATCTCGAGCATCCGGTCGGCCGGGAGGCCGATCGCCGGATCGAGGAGTACCAGCGCCCGCACCCTGTCGGGCACCGCGGCGGCGAGATGCAGCGCGAGGGCACCACCGAAGGAGTGGCCCACCACGGTGACGGGACCGGTGGTGTGTGCGTCCAGCACGGCCTTCAGGTCGGCGATGTGCGCCTCGCACGACCACGGGGGAGTCCACGGCGACCGGCCGTGACCCCGGAGGTCCGGAGCGACGAACCGCAGGTGGGGCAGGTGTCGTTCGGCGAGGTTCCGCCAGCGTCGGCCGTGACCGGTGAGTCCGTGCAGGGCGAGGACCTCCGGTCCGTCGACGGGGCCGAACAGATGGGTGTGCAGAAGATCCGTGGCACTCACGCCGACCACTATCCCAGTCGTGACTCCGCGGTGTGCCCCGGACGCTGTCGTACCCGTCTGGTGGGATGGGGTCATGCTCGACGTCGATACCGGCATCCCCGACCTGCACCCACCACGGGCGCAGGTCACCGACCTGCCCGCCACCGTCTCGCGCATGTCCGAACCGCAGATCCCCGATCGCGTCCGCCGCCCGGCCGCGCGCCTCGTGCGCAGGTCCGCCGAGGCGCCGGTGGCCCGCGAGTGGCCCGACGACGTGCGCGTGCTGTTCGACGACGCCCCGCCCTCCCTCCGCTGGCGGCCGTGGCAGGTCCTCGGCGGTCCCGGCACGGGCAAGACGTCCCTGCTGGTCGACCTCGCGGTCCACCGCATCGCCTCCGGCGCCGATCCCGAGTCGGTGCTCATCCTCACGCATTCGCGGCGGGCCGCCACCGCCGTGCGCGAGGCGATCACGGCCGGTCTGATCGCGCTCGGCGACGGCGCAGTGCCCCGCGCCACACGCGAGCCGCTCGTCCGTACCGTCCACTCCTACGCCTTCGCGGTGCTGCGGTTGCAGGCCTCGGCGCACGGCAATCCGCCGCCCCGTCTGATCACCGGCGCCGAACAGGACGCCGTGCTGCGCGAACTGCTGCGCGGCGACATCGATGACGGCGCCGGGATGTGGCCCGAGCGGTTGCGTCCGGCACTGGGCATGACGGGCTTCGCCGTCGAACTGCGCGACCTGATGTTGCGCGCCAACGAGCGCGGTCTCGGCCCGGAGGATCTGGTCGCGCTCGGGGAGCGCCGCAATCGGCCCGAATGGGTCGCGGCCGGGCGTTTCGCGGAGCGCTACGAGCAGGTGATGCTGCTTCGCGGTGCCGTCGGTCTCGAAGCTCCGGAGGCCACCGCTCCGGCACTCGACGCGGCCGAACTCGTCGGCGCGGCGCTCGCGGCGTTCGCGACCGATCCCGATCTGCTGGCCGCCGAGCGCGGCCGCATCCGCCACCTGCTCGTCGACGACGCCCAGCATCTCGATCCGCAGGCCGCCGACCTGGTCCGCGTGATCGGTACCGGCACCCGCACGAGCACGATCGCCGGCGACCCCGATCAGGCCGTCTTCGGCTTCCGCGGCGCCGACACCTCCTTCCTCGAGAGTCTCGGCGAGGCCGACGGATCGCGCCGCATCGTGTTGGGTGTCAACCATCGTGCCGCTCCCGAGGTGGCGTCCCTCGCCGACGGGATCACCCGCAGACTGCCGGGCCTGCCGCCGCACCGGGGTATGGCCGGGCACCGCGTCGAGGAGGGCGATCCGGGGCAGGTCCGCGTGGCGGTGTGCTCGTCGCAGGCCAAGGAGGCGGCACTGGTCGCCGACACCCTGCGCCGGTCCCATCTCGTCGACGGTGTGCCGTGGTCGCGCATGGCGATCGTTGTCCGGTCCGTGCCGCGGGTACTCGCGCCGCTGCGTCGCGCGCTGCTCGCGGCGGGCGTCCCGATGACGACCGCCGCCTCCGAACTCCCGCTGGCCCGCCAGCACAGCGTCGCGGGACTGCTGCTCGTGCTGCGCGCGGTATCCGACAGTGGCTTCGGCGGGGACGAAGCACTTGCCCTGCTGTCCGGGCCCATCGGCGGTGCCGAACCGGTCGCGCTGCGGAGACTGCGGCGTGGTCTGCGGCGGGTCGAGCTAGCATCGGGCAACGACCGCGACTCCGCCGAACTGCTGCGCATCCTGCTCACCGAGGGCGACGACACCGCCGGGAACTCGCATCTGATCCGCGGGCTGACCGACGTCGAGGCGGCACCGCTGAGGAAGGTGCTCGGTGTGCTGCGCAAGGCCCGCTCGGCGGCGCTGCGCGGGGGCGGTCTCGAGGACGTGCTGTGGGAGGCATGGCAGGCCACCGGACTCGAACGGCGATGGGCCGCCGCGTCGGCCTGGGGTGGGCCGATCGGGGCGCAGGCCGACCGCGATCTCGACGGCGTCGTGGCTCTGTTCGACGCCGCCGCCGACTACGTCGACCGTCTGCCCCGCGCACACATCGCCGGGTTCGTCGACTATCTCACCGAGCAGGAGATCCCTGCGACGGCTCGCACCCGTGTCGCCGCCGAATCCGAAGCGGTCACGGTCGTCAGCGCGCACTCCGCCGCCGGTCGCGAATGGGACGTCGTGGTGGTCGCCGGTGTCCAGGAAGGGCTGTGGCCGAGCCTGCGCGCCCGCGGCACCCTGCTCGGCATCGAGGCCCTGATCGACGCGGTCTCCGGTGCCGACGGCGGCGACGAGGCCGGTTCGCGGCTCTCCCGCACCGCACCGCTGCTCGCCGAGGAGCGGCGCCTGTTCCTGGTGGCATGCAGTCGCGCCCGCACCCACCTTCTGGTGACCGCCGTCGATTCGGTGAGCGGCGACAGCGAACTGGTCCGGTCCCGTTTCGTCGACGAACTGCGCGGTGTCGGCACCGACGACCTCGACGCGCCCGACGACCTCCTGGCCGAACCGGCGCCCGACGAGGTCCGCACCCGCGTGCTGGCCCTGCCCGCCCTCGTCGCCGAACTGCGCAGCGTGGTCTGCGATCCCGAGATCGCCGAGACCGAACCCGAACGANCGCGCGCGCCGGGGTGCGCGGCGCCCACCCCGACGACTGGTACGGCACGGCCGATCCCAGCACCGCCGACCCGCTGTGGGATCCCGACGACGACGCGGTGCGATTGTCGCCGTCCACGGTCGAACAGCTCACGACGTGTCCGCTGCGGTGGATGTTCGAGCGCCACGGCGGTTCCGACGGCGAGAACAGCCATGCCGTCACCGGCACGCTGGTACATACCCTCGTCCAGGCGCTCGCCGGGCGGATCCCTCCCGACCGCATCGACCAGGCCCTCGAGAAGGCATGGGACTCGGTCGATCTGGGTGCCGAATGGTATGCCCGCCGCGAGCTCGAACGCACCCGCCGCATGCTCGACACCTTCTCGACGTGGCTGCAGGGCACACGCGGAGAGCTCACCGAGATCGGCGTCGAGATCAAGGTCGACGGCATCCTCGAACCCGATTCCGACGACAAGCCCCGCGTGCGGCTCCGTGGTCGCATCGACCGGCTCGAACGCGACGCCGAGGGCCGCCCGGTCGTCATCGACGTCAAGACCGCGAAGAACCCGGTGTCGAAGGACGCCGCGCGCGATCATGCCCAGCTCGCCGCCTACCAGGTGGCCGCGGCGGCCGGCGCGATCGAGGGCGAACCGGCATCGGAGCCCGGTGGCGCGCGCCTGGTCTTCGTGGCGAAGCCGCACAACAAGGAAGGCGCGACGCAGCGCGTGCAACCGCCCCTCGACGAGGACGGTCTCGCGCAGTGGCGGGAGATCATCCACGACGCGGCGGCCGCGACCCGTGGCCCCCGCTTCGTTGCGAGGGTCAACGACGGGTGCCGGCACTGCCCGGTGCTGTCGAGCTGCCCGGCACACGACGAAGGCAGGCAGGTGACAGGGGAATGAGTGCACCACGGGTGAGCGCGAAGCGCCTGGCGGAGGCACTGGGACAGTTGCCGCCGACGACCGAGCAGGCCGCCGTCATCGAGGCCCCGCCCGGCCCGATGCTGGTCGTCGCCGGGGCCGGTGCCGGCAAGACCGAGACGATGGCCGCGCGGGTGGTGTGGCTCGTCGCCAACGGTCTCGTCGAACCCGAGCAGGTGCTGGGCCTGACCTTCACGCGTAAGGCCGCGCAGCAGCTCACGGCCCGCATCCGGGCGCGCCTGGCCAAGCTCGCCGGATCGGCGCTCCTGCGCGACCTCGATCCGAGCGGCGGGTTGCGCGCACGGATCCTCGGCAGCGAACCCGAGGTGAGCACATACCACGCATACGCCGGTCGCCTGCTCACCGAGCACGGTCTGCTGCTGCCCATCGAACCGTCGGCGACGCTGCTGTCCGAGACCGAGCTGTGGCAGGTCGCGCACCGCGTGGTCAGCTCGTGGGACGGCGAACTCGACACCGACCGCAATCCCGCATCGGTGACCGAGGCCGTTCTCGCCCTGTCCGGCCAGCTCTCCGAGCACCTCGTCGAGCCGGATCTGCTGCGCGACGCCCACGTCGAACTCGAACAGCTGGTGCACACCCTCCCGCCCGGCCCGGGGCAGCGCGGAGCACCGTCGAAGACGCTGCTCGGCTACCTCGAGACCCAGCACGCGCGGTTGCAGTTGCTTCCGCTCGTCGAACGGCTGTCCGAGACACTGCGTCGCGAAGGTGCTCTCGACTTCGGGAGCCAGATGTCGCTCGCCGCGCGGGTCGCCCGCGATCACCGCGAGGTGGGAGCCGGGGAGCGGGAACGATTCCGGGCTGTGCTGCTCGACGAGTACCAGGACACCGGGCACGCCCAGCGCGTGTTACTCGCCGCCCTGTTCGGCGGTGGCGCCGATCCCGGTCTCGCGGTCACCGCGGTCGGCGATCCCATGCAGTCCATCTACGGCTGGCGCGGCGCGTCGGCCGCCAACCTGCCGCGGTTCGCGACCGACTTCCCGGCGGCCGACGGCGAGCCGGCACCCACCCGCGAACTGCTCACCAGCTGGCGCAATCCGCCGCAGGCCCTCGAACTGGCGAACGTCTCGTCCGAACCTCTGCGCGATCGCGGGGTGTCGGTCAGCCGGTTGCGTCCCCGCCCCGACGCGGCCGCCGGCGACGTCCGCCTCGCGTTGCACTCCGACGTCGCGGTGGAACGCGACTGGGTCGCCGACCGGATCGCCGACGAGTACGCCGCCGCCCGCGAGGCCGGACGCACACCGCCGACCGCTGCGGTCCTCGTCCGGCGCAACGCCGACGCCGCTCCGATCGCCGAGGCGCTGCGCGCCCGCGACCTTCCGGTCGAGGTCGTCGGCATCGGCGGGTTGCTGCACACGCCCGAAGTCGCCGACGTGCTCGCGATGCTGCGCCTGGCGGCGGATCCGCTGGCCGGGAGCGCAGCTGTGCGGGTGCTCACCGGCGCCCGCTGGCAGCTCGGTGCCGCCGACCTGAAGGCACTGTGGGAGCGCGCCCAGGAACTGGCCATCGCGGGACGCTGGGGTGTCGCCGGTGCGGTGACCGATCCCGACGCGCTCGAGGACGCCCTCGATTCGGCGCTGCCCGGTGAATATGCCGACCAGGCCGGTCTCGCTGATGCGATCTCCGATCCCGGCGACAGCAGCCGCTATTCGAAGTTCGGCTACGCGCGCATCGTCGCGCTCGGTCGCGAATTGACCTCCCTGCGCGAGCGGCTCGGCCAGCCGCTCACCGAACTCGTCGCCGAGGTCGAGCGTGTGCTCGGTATCGGCATCGAGACCGAGGCCCGCGTGGGCCGCCGACGCGGTGTCGCCGGCCGCGAGCATCTCGACGCCTTCGCCTCGGTCGTCGCGTCCTACGCGGGGCGGACCAACGCGACCCTGCCCGGTTTGCTGTCCTATCTCGCGGCGGCGGAGGAGATCGAGCAGGGGCTCGCGCCCGGTGAGGTGGAAGTCGACCCCGACCGCGTGCAGGTCCTCACCGTCCACTCCGCGAAAGGCCTCGAATGGGAGGTCGTCGCCGTCCCACATGTCGCTGCCGGGGTCTTCCCATCCTCCACCGCCGCCGCGACCTGGCTCGGTTCGACGACCGAACTTCCCCCGCACTTGCGGGGCGACCGGGTGCTGCCCGCCGACGATCCGGGCAGCACCGACGGTGTGCCCGTGCTCGAGCTCGACGACCTCTCCGATCGCAAGATGCTCGAGCGGGCCATCGACTCCCACAAGGACGCGCTCAAGCGCCGCAAGCTCGACGAGGACCGTCGGCTGTTCTACGTCGCTCTCACCCGCACCGAACGAACACTGTTCGTCTCCGCCCACCACTGGGCAGACACCGGATCCGAACCGAAGGGACCCTCGCCGTTCCTCGAGGAACTGCACGAGATCGTCACGGCCCGGCCCGAACTCGGTGCGATCGACCACTGGGCTCCGGAACCCGAACCGAAGGAGGAGAACCCGCTCACGGCCTCACCGCGCAGCGCACTGTGGCCGCGCGACCCGCTCGGTGCCCGGCGCACCGAGGTCGAACGCGGCGCGGCACTGGTCCTCGCCGAGTTCGACCGGACCGACCTCCCGACCGAATACGACGACGATCCCGACGAGTGGGCCACCGACGTCGATGCGCTCCTGGCCGAACGCGAACAGCGCGCCGAGCAGAGCGCCGAGGTGGTGCTGCCCGCACAGCTGTCAGTCAGCCAACTCGTCGATCTCGCCACCGATCCCGACGCCCTCGCCGCGCGTCTGCGTCGTCCGTTGCCGTTCCGGCCCAATCCGCTCGCGCGTCGCGGCACCGCCTTCCACGCGTGGCTCGAGCGCAGATTCGGCGCGACGCGCCTGCTCGACCTCGACGAGCTTCCCGGTGCCGACGACGAGGACGGCGACGATTCGCACTTCGACCGGCTCCAGGAGGCATTCCTGCGGTCGAAGTGGGCGTCGCGCAACCCCGTCGAGGTCGAGGTGCCGTTCGAAACGGCCCTGGGCGGCACCGTGATCCGCGGACGTATCGACGCCGTCTTCGAGGATCCGGACGGCGGTTGGACGGTCATCGACTGGAAGACCGGCGCCGAACCGGAAGGCGAGAAGCTCGCCGCGGTGGGTGTGCAGCTCGCCGCCTACCGGCTCGCCTGGGCCCAGTTGATGGCAGCGCGGACCGAGCGGCTCACCGGCCGACCGGCCGAACTGCCGCTGCACAAGGTCCGAGCGGCCTTCCACTACGTCCGCACCGGACGCACCGTCGCGCCCGAGGAACTGCCGAATGCGGCGATGCTCGAACGCCTCGTGCTCGAGGCGGGGAATCTGCGAGGGCGTGCCGACGGCGAGTGACGCAACCTCAGGGGCGCTGCCCGATACCGGTGGCCGCTTCGTGTGCCCGGCGTCCGGCGGTATCGGGTGCAAGGGGAGCGGTGGGCATCCCGGCTCCCTCCCGCAGTCCCGACAGGAATTCCTCGAGGATCTCGGGCGGCGAATACTGCGGTTCCCAGCCCAGTTCTGTGCGGGCGCGCGTGTTGTCGAGCAATGGAAGTTGCAGCACGGTGTCGAGCAGGCCGGGGGAGGCCGGAACGAGATGCGCGTGCCAGGCCGCCCGCACGGCCTTGCGGAGTGCTGCACGCGGTACGTGGATCTTCCTGGCGGAGAACATCTCTGCCAGGAACGCGCCGTCCACGGGCGGTTCCGTGGCGAGGTTGAACGCGCCGCGGACGGGCCGGACGGTCGCACGGACGAAGGCGTCGGCCACGTCGCTCGTGTGCAGTACCTGGGCACGCAGATCCTCGACCAGCGGCATCACGGGGAGCAGTCCGCTGCGCAGCAGGTTTCCCGGGAGCAGGGGGCCGACGAACAGGCGTCGCTGTGAGGTCGCCGATTCGCGCTTGAAGAGGAAGTAGGGCCGCATCCGTACGATGCGCATCTCCGGCGCCCGCAGTTCGAGGGTGTCGAGAAAACGTTCCAGATACGACTTCTCGCGGGGATAGGCGGCACCCGGCCACCCGTGCGTGGGCCAGTCCTCGGTGACGCGATCCGTCGAGCGTCCGGGCGAATAGGCCGCGACCGACGACGAGTAGATCAGCGCGGGAACCTTCTCCGCGGCAGCCGCCTCGAAGACAGAGATCGCGCCGAGCACATTGTTCTCCCAGGTCACCTCCGGGCGGTGCGTGGGTTGGAACAGCCAGGACAGGTGGATCACCGCGTCCGCGCCCCGCACGATGGGGCGGAAGTCGTCGGTGGTGGTGTCGGCGACCGTGAAGGTCGCCTTGGGGGACGTCCATTCCGTCGGTCGTCGCGCGACGCCGACGATCTCGGTGACGTCGGGTTCGCGTCCGAGCGCCTCGACGATCCCGGTTCCCAGATTTCCGGTCGCGCCGACGACGACCACCTTCAGGCCACGTGCGGTGTCCATACCGACGCATACCCGCTCGCTGTGACCTCACTCACCGCGTGTGGTCAGCTCAGCGGGAGGATGTGCGGCGGACCTTCAGTGCCTCGGTGACGAGCGGGACCTGCAGCGGGAGCCGGGCGAGCGACACCGCCTTGGCGGCGGGGGAGAGCTTCGGGCTGCGCAGCCACGTCACGGCCATCTGCACGTTGGCGGGGAAGACCGCCAGGAACAGCGCCGCGGCCAGGGAACCGCCGAGGCGCCGGGTGCGGGGCACGGCGAGCGCGCCGGCGACGGCGATCTCCGCGACCCCCGAGGCGTAGGTGTAGGTGCGGGCATCACCCGGCAGGGCGCGGGGCACCATGCCGTCGAACGGTTCCGGTCGCACGAAGTGCAGGACCCCCACGCCGAGAAGTAGACCTGCCAGCCGGATCGCAGAGCGCTGCGACGCTTTCGTGGACATGCGTGCCACACTAGCGCGCGGCGGTACGCTGCGATCCGGTACCGGGCGCAGTTCGTTCGGTACCGCGACGACCGAGGGTGGCCACCAGTGGAGGCCGACAGCAGGAAGGTGGGACACCGCGATGCCCGGGAGGTTGCGTGCGCGGTTCAGCCGCTCCGATCAGCTCACCGAGCGCCCCGACTTCGCGCTCGTCGGTGTGCTGCGCGTACCCCAGGAACAGACGAGTCCCGGACTCGCGATCGCGCGTCGCATCGGCTACGCGTTCGCGGCGCTGTTCCTCGCGGTCGTCGTGGTCTACCTCGATCGCGATGGCTACCGCGACGCCCAGGGCGACGAACTGTCGCTGCTGGACTGCGTCTACTACGCCACGGTCTCGCTCTCGACCACCGGCTACGGCGACATCACCCCGTTCACACCCGAAGCGCGCCTGATCAACATCTTGCTGATCACCCCGCTCCGGGTGTTCTTCCTCATCGTGCTCGTCGGTACCACTCTGTCGGCACTGACCGAGAGTTCCCGGCAAGCATTCAAGATCCAGCGTTGGAGGCGCCGCGTGCGTAATCACACCGTCGTCATCGGTTACGGCACCAAGGGCCGTACCGCAGTCGACGCGATGCTCGGCGACGGGGTACCCCCGTCCGAGATCGTCGTGGTCGACACCGATCCGGTGGTTCTCGAGTCCGCGGCCGGCCAGGGCCTCGTGACGGTCCAGGGTTCGGCGACGAAGTCCGATGTGCTCCGGCTCGCCGGGGTGCAGCACGCGTCGGCGGTGATCGTCGCCGCGAACCGCGACGACACCGCGGTGCTCGTGACCCTCAGCGCCCGCGAGATCGCCCCGCGCGCGAAGATCGTCGCCGCCATCCGCGAGTCGGAGAACACCCACCTGCTGCGTCAGTCCGGTGCCGACTCGGTGGTCATCTCGTCGGAGACGGCGGGGCGACTGCTCGGCATCGCCACGACCACGCCGAACGTTGTCGAGATGATCGAGGACCTGCTCACCCCGGAAGCCGGGTTCGCCATCACCGAACGCGATGTCGACCCCAGCGAGGTCGGGGGATCCCCGCGGCATCTCAAGGACATCGTGCTCGCCGTCGTCCGCGACGGGCGGATGTGGCGGATCGGTTCGCCCGAGGTCGACGCGCTCGAAGCGAACGACAAACTGCTCTACATCCGGCTGGTGGGTTCGTCGCCGGGCGCCATGCGTGGCTAGGGTGCTGATGTGACCGGTTTCGCTCTGTCGGGTACCCCGCTGCTCTCACGTACCGTCGTCGACCGGGCGGAGGAACTGCGTTCGGACGAGGACGCCCTGCGCGCCGGCTGGGCCGGTGCGAAACTCCTGCGGGTCGATCGTCGCAACCAGGTCCGTGTCTCCGACAACGCGCTCGTGCTCGGTGAGGCGTCCGAACTCGGTCCCGAACCGGTCGAGGGCGCGATCTTCCTGGGTATCCGCGACGGACACCACGTCTGGGCGTCTCGCGTCCTGGCGCAGACGGGCACGGTGGCCGATCTGCGGCGCATCGGCGAGCGTCTCGACGATGCCGACGCCGATCTGATGGTCAGCGCGGTCGCGTTGCTGAACTGGCACGACAACGCCGGCTACAGCGCGGTCGACGGCTCGCCCACCCGTCCGACGATGTCCGGCTGGTCGCGGATCAGCACCGAGACCGGACACCAGGAGTTCCCTCGCACCGACCCGGCGATCATCTGCCTCGTACACGACGGACACGACCGGGTGCTGCTCGCCCGGCAACCGGTGTGGCCCGAGCGGCGCTTCTCCGTTCTCGCAGGCTTCGTCGAAGCCGGTGAGTCGCTCGAATCGTGCGTGGTGCGGGAGATCCGTGAAGAGGTCGGTGTCGAGGTGCGCGACGTGCGGTATCTCGGCAGTCAGCCCTGGCCGTTCCCTCGATCGCTCATGCTCGGATTCGCGGCGATCGCCGATCCCGAGCAGGCGCTGGACTTCCGCGACGGGGAGATCACCGAGGCGCGGTGGTTCACTCGTGACGAGGTCCGTGCGGCGCTGGCGACTGGCGACTGGGCGTCCGCCGAGGACGCCCCGCTGTTGTTGCCCGGTTCGATCTCCATTGCGCGCGGGATGCTCGAGGGCTGGGCCAAGGAGTAGCAGGCCGTGCGGTAGAGGGCACTGCGGTAGAGGGCGCAGGATCGAGTCGGGACCGGACACGGGTAAGGCCGGCCGCGACGAACGCGACCGGCCTTACCGGAAGAGCGGGAGCTACAGACCCAGAGCGCGCTGGACCTCGGCGAGCGACGGGTTGGTCGCGGTGCTGCCGTCGGCGAACTTGACGGTGGGCACCACGTGGTTGCCGTTGTTGACGCTGCCGACGAACTCCGCGGCGGCCGGATCCGACTCGATGTCGATCTCGGCGTATGGGATGCCGTTCTGGTCGAGCTGGGTCTTCAGCCGCCTGCAGTAACCGCACCAGGTGGTGGAGTAGACGGTGAGGGCGGGTGCGTCGGTGGGCGTCATGTCTTCGAGAACATCACAGCCGCCGAACATGT
The DNA here is from genome assembly GCF_000801125.1 of Rhodococcus sp. Chr-9. Lineage (NCBI taxonomy): Bacteria > Bacillati > Actinomycetota > Actinomycetes > Mycobacteriales > Nocardiaceae > Rhodococcus > Rhodococcus sp. Chr-9. Next base: position 25,661 of record NZ_JTIZ01000071.1, on the reverse strand, counting down.
TCCGCGACGGGGTGAGCTGTGGTCCTCACCACACCGGGTGATCTCACCGGTGGGCTGCGCTGTCGGCGGTCGCTGTCATGATGGAGGCCATGTGTGCGGATGTGGTGGACGGTCTCGACCCCGAGCAGGCAGCAGCGGTGCTCGCCCCACGCGGGCCGGTCTGCGTGCTCGCCGGCGCCGGTACCGGCAAGACCCGCACGATCACCCGCCGCATCGCCCATCTCGTCTCGGCCGGTCACGTCTCCGCGAGCCAAGTCCTCGCCGTCACCTTCACCGCCCGCGCGGCAGGGGAGATGCGTTCCCGCCTACGCGCCCTGGGCATCGGTGGCGACGGTACGCAGGTGCAGGCCCGCACCTTCCACGCCGCTGCGCTGCGGCAGCTGCGGTACTTCTGGCCGCAGGTGGTCGGCGACACACCCTGGCAACTGCTCGATCGCAAGTTCGCGGCGGTCTCGCAGGCGGCGCACCGGTGCGGCTTCCCGACCGACACCGACACCGTGCGCGACCTGCTGTCCGAGATCGAATGGTCCAAGGGCACGCTCGTCGCGCCCGAGGACTATCCCGCCGCGGCCGCCCGCGCCCACCGCACCCCACCGGCCGATCCCGAGCGGGTCGCGCGTGTCTACGAGACGTACGAGCAGCTCAAGACCCGGTCGGGCGACGGGATGTATCTCGACTTCGACGACTTGCTGCTGCACACCGCCGCGGCCCTCGAGGACAACCTCGCGGTGGCCGAGGAGTTCCGCGACCGCTACCGCTGCTTCGTCGTCGACGAGTACCAGGACGTCACGCCGCTGCAGCAGCGCGTGCTCGACGCGTGGCTCGGCGCGCGCGACGACCTCACGGTGGTCGGCGACGCCAACCAGACCATCTACTCGTTCACGGGCGCCACCCCGAAGCACCTGCTCGACTTCTCCCGCCGGTTCCCCGACGCCACGGTCGTGCGCCTCGAACGCGACTACCGCTCCACGCCGGAGGTGGTCGACCTCGCCAACCGCGTGATCGGTGCGGCGCGGGGCCGCATCGCCGGCACCCGGCTCAAGCTCATCGGTCAGCGTCCGTCCGGGCCGGAGCCCACCTTCGCCGAGTTCGACGACGAACCCGCCGAAGCGCAGGCGGTCGCCAAGGCCGTCGCGAAGCTGATGGGCAAGGGGGTCCCGGCGGCCGAGATCGCGGTGCTCTACCGCATCAACGCCCAGTCCGAGGCCTACGAGCAGGCGTTCACGCAGGCGGGTATCCCGTACCAGGTGCGCGGCGGTGAAGGTTTCTTCAACCGCGCGGAGGTCCGGCAGGCGGTCAACGCGCTGCGTCAGGTGGGTACGCGCGACGACCTGCCGGAGGATGCCGGTCGCGGTGCCGGGCTGCGCAGCCTCGTCCGGGCCACCTTGGTGCCGCTGGGCCTGACCGACACCGAACCGGTGGGTGCGCAGGCACGCGAGCGCTGGGCGTCGCTCGTCGCGCTCGTGCAGCTCACCGAGGAACTGCTCGAGCACGAACCCGATCTCGATCTGCAGGGTCTGTTGCGCGATCTCGCGGCCCGTGCCGAGGCGCGCCAGCCACCGACGGTCCAGGGCGTCACCCTCGCGTCGCTGCATGCGGCGAAGGGCCTCGAATGGGACGCCGTCTTCCTCGTCGGACTCACCGACGGCACCCTGCCGATCACTCATGTCACCGGCGACAAGGACACACCGCCCGACGAGGCCGGCATCGAGGAGGAACGGCGGCTGCTCTATGTCGGTGTCACCCGAGCCCGTGTGCACCTGCAACTGTCGTGGGCGTTGTCCCGCACGGCGGGCGGACGTCGGTCGCGGCGACGCTCTCGATTCCTTCACGGGCTCATCCCCGACAGTTCACCCGCGTCGAAGATCGCCGAACCGTCCTCCCCGCGGAAGAAGCGCCCGCAATGTCGCGTCTGTGGCAAGCCGCTCATGGGCACCACCTCGACCATGCTCGGCCGCTGCGAGGGTTGCCCATCCGATCTCGACGAGAATCTGCTGGTCGCGCTCAAGGAATGGCGCCGGGAGCGTTCGAAGGAGATGAAGGTTCCGGCCTACGTCGTCTTCAGCGACAACACCCTCGTCGCGATCGCCGAACAGCAGCCGCGCGACGATCGTGCGCTGGTCGCCATCCCGGGGATCGGGGCGAAGAAGCTCGAGCAGTACGGTGCCGACGTGCTCGCCCTCGTGCGGGGGGAGCGCACCGTCGACACCCTCGACCTCTGACGACTACCCGACCGTGTTCATTCGGCGCACAGGCAGAAGTAGTGCCCGGCCGGTCGCGGAACACCCGGAAGGTGCTTTTGTTCGAGCCGTCGTCGGCGCGCAACGCATCGAGCCCGAGGACGAGGCGTTCGGCCTCGTCGAGGTCGGGCAGGAGTCTCGTGGTCGCGAGGGACATGCCCTCCGACTTTGGTGCGGGGACGAAGAACGCGGCACGAAACCGCAGGTAGAAAATAACTTGTGCCGATCGTGCTCACGAATCTAGTCTGGATGACGATGTCACGGGAGACGGTCCGTGCGCGACGAGAAAGTGAGGTGGCCCCGATGCTCGGTTTCGATGCTTTTGCAGCGGCAGCGGCCCCTCGTGTCGCTGGGGCCGCCGCTACCACTCGCACCGCCACATCTGTGGCACCCGCAGTGGCAGCCGCGCCGCGTGCACGCCGACGTGTGCACGCCGCCGCCGTCTCGTCCGTGGTCGGAAGTCGATCGGGAACTGTTTCCCGGTAGACCTTTCGTCTCCTCCAGGCCACGGACCCCGCCCAGCGGACCGTGGCCTTTCTCGTTCTCCGGCCGGGTTCGCATCGCATTCCACCGAACCAACGAAGGAGCTCACGTGCCGAGCGAATACCCGTCGAGCCTGCCGAACCGAACGGAAGGAGACGAGATGCGTTGTACCGACATCCTGTCGCGCAGCGACACTTTCGCGGTCTCCCGCAACGACCGCGACCGCGACACCCTGCCGTGCCACGACAACGACCCCGACCTCTGGTTCGCTGAGACCCCGGCCGATCTCGAGTACGCCAAGACGCTGTGTGCGGGCTGCCCGGTGCGTGCCCAGTGTCTCGACGCCGCTCTCGAGCGGGAGGAACCCTGGGGCGTGTGGGGCGGGGAGATCATCGACCGTGGTGTCGTCGTGGCCCGCAAGCGGCCGCGGGGCCGGCCGCGGAAGAATCCGCTGCCCGAACCCCGCAAGGAACTGGTCTGTGCGTGAATACGGTTGCCCGGCTTTGTCACTCCTCGACGAAGCCGGGTAGCCATTCACTGAGGATGCGCATGTACGGTGCCTCGGCGTCGAGCTGAGCGCAGATGCCGACCGAGCCGAGCAGCACCCGGAACACACTCACGTACTCGGGCGGAAGATTCAGCGTCCGAGCCGTCTTGAAGGTCGAACTCGAGAAGTCCGTGGCCGTGCCCGCCACCCGCTGCAGCCATGTGCGGGTGAAGTGGAACGACTCGGTGTGGATCGGGTCGGTGAACGGCCGGAGGTAGTCGGCGATCTCCTCGTCGGTGACCGTGCGGCCGGGCAGGACGAACTTGTTGTCGTAGAGCAGCCGGGTGAGTTCGTCGAAACGTTCCTCGAGGGCGAGTCGGACCATCCGTCCGAGCACCGGCGGGAAGCCGTCGGGCATCGACGCCGTGGCCCCGAAGTCGATGACTCCGAGACGGCCGTCGTCGAGAAGCATGAAATTGCCCGGATGCGGGTCGCTGTGGAGCAGACCGGCGCGCGCGGGCGAACAGAAGTGGAACTCCGCGAGCAGCGCACCGGCCCGGTTGCGCTGCTCCCGCGTGCCACCGCTGATGATCACAGACAGCGGAGTGGCCGAAAGCCATTCGGTCACGACGACTTTCGGGGCGCTCGCGACGACACGCGGGATCACGAACTTCTCGTCGCCGGCGAACGCCTTCGCGAAGGCTCGCTGGTTGTCGGCCTCGATCCGGTAGTCGAGCTCTTCCTCGGTGCGTGCGGACAACTCGTCGAGCAGCGCACGCACATCGGCACCCGGCATCATCGTGGCGAACAATCCGGCGAACCGGGACAGCGTGCGCATGTCGGCGCGCAGAGCCTCGTCGGCGCCCGGGTACTGGACCTTCACCGCGACCTCGCGTCCGTCCGACCACACGGCCCGGTGCACCTGGCCGATACTGGCCGACGCGACGGGCACGTCGTCGAACGACTCGAAGCGCTCACGCCACTTCGTGCCGAGTTGCTGGTCGAGCACGCGGTGCACGGCTTGGGCGGGCAGTGGAGGGGCCTCCGCCTGCAGTTTGGTGAGCGCCTCCCGATACGGCTCGGCGAACTCCTCCGGGACGGCGGCTTCCATCACGCTCAGGGCCTGGCCGAACTTCATGGCGCCGCCCTTGAGTTCGCCCAACACACTGAACAACTGTTCGGCGGCCTTCGCCGTCATCTCGGCGTCGATCTCCTCCCGATCTCCACCGGCGAGTCGACGGCCGAAACCGACAGCGGCGCGCCCGGCGATTCCCAGAGGAATGCTCGCGAGCTTGGCAGTGCGGGACGAGCTTCTGCGAGGGATGTCTGGCACGCCCCCCATCATGCCTGACCGACCCGAGCGATGGCCGAGCAGTCGCACCGGGGATGACGGAACCATCGGCGCGTGACGATGCGGTGGGTTCGCAGGTCCAGTTCGAGTGTGCGGTCGACCGCCGGGGTCACGGACGGATCTGCGGAGAGGAACGCCTCGATCTGGCCGACGGCCATCGCCGCGGTCGCCGACGTCACCGCCCTGCCGGCGTGGCCCTGCCGCCCGTACAGCTGACTCGCCAGTCGCGGCCAGGACGGATCGAGATCGGCCCGCACGAGATCGGCGCAGCGCAGACAACTGCTCCGGCCGGGGAGTACGAACGGGCCGACGATGCCGCGTCCGTCCCTGATCCGCACCGCGAGATGGGGGACACCGGCCCGCACGAGCATGTTCACGAGATGGGGGTCGGGCACCTGCCCGTCGGCGAGGACGACACAGTCGGCCGGGTCCTGCAGTTCGTCACCGGACGACGAGCGCACCCACCGCACATCCCATACCGGGAGATCCTCGACGATCGCCGAAGCGAGCGGACCCGAGCCGTGGACCCGCACCCGCCGCGGTCGCGCCGGACCGGGCGACGCGGGGACCTGCCGGACCGCACCCGTCGCGGTGAGCTCATCGAGCACCTGCCGGACCCGTCCGGACGGAAGCCCGCGCTCGGCTGCGACGTCCAGCACCTCGTCGAGGGTGAGCCGGCCGTCGAGCAGTCGGACGAGAACGCCGAGGTCGAAGCTGTCCATGCCCTGGGGTGGCAGGACGACGGTCGCGGTGCCGGGACCCCAGCCGAGCTGGAGCGAGCCGTCGGACCGCTCGAGCACGGCCAGTTCCGGATCGACCCGGAGAACCGCAGCCTCGGCCGGCGCGGGATTCGTGGTCGTCTCGCGCGATGCGGTGATCATGGAGACAGACTGACAGTATCCGCGCCCGTGGACGGCTCACGAGGAGCAGTTTGTCCACAGGCGCGGGTGCCTCTATCGGGTCGTTCTAGGAGGTGCTGTCGTCCCCGGGCCGGTCCTCGCCGGATCCGTCCTCGGCCGCGCGATCCCGTTCGGCCTGCTCACGTTCCATGGTCGCCTGAAGCTGGGCGATCGGATCCTCGAAGGCTCCGGTGCCACCGCCGATCACACGATCGACGAAGGCCGTCGGGTTGTCGAGATCCGACGAGTCCGGCAGCAGGTCGGGATGCGCCCACACATGGTCGCGGGCCTCGGTGCCGGCGTCGGTGGTGAGGCGTCGCCACAGCGCAGCGGCCTCGCGCACCTTCCGGGGCCGGAGCTCGAGGCCGACGAGCGTAGCGAAGGTCTGCTCGGCCGGTCCGCCCGTGGCGCGGCGACGGCGCAGGGTCTCGGTGAGGGCCGAGGCACCCGGGAGCCGCTCGCCGAGCGCGTCGGCGACGACCGTCTCGACCCAGCCCTCGACGAGCGCGAGCATCGTCTCGAGTCGTTCGAGTGCGGCCTTCTGCTCCGGGGTGGTCTGGGGTTCGAACGCGCCCTGCTTGAGGATTTCCTCGAGCTTGGACGGGTCGGTGAGTGCAGACGGGTCGAGTCCCTGGGCGAGATCCTCGATCGACGACATGTCCATGCGGATGCCGCGTGCGTACTCCTCGACGGTCGCCAGCATCCGCTGACGCAGCCACGGCACGTGGCTGTAGAGGCGCTGGTGGGCGGCCTCGCGTGCGGCGAGGAAGACGAGCACCTCCTGAGCGGGCTGCTCGAGTCCTTCACCGAAGCTCTCGACCGCGGCCGGCAGGAGAGCGGCGGTGCCCTCCGGGCCGAGGGGGAGACCGATGTCGGTGGAGGTGAGCACTTCCTTCGACAACTGGCCGAGGGCCTGGCCGAGCTGGGAGCCGAAAGCAACCCCACCCATCTGCGAGAACATCCCGAGCATGGGCCCGGCCATCGCACGGGCCTCCTCGGGCAGACCGTTCAGCATCATGCCGTTGACCTGCTCGGCGATCGGATCGCACAGGCGCTTCCACGTCTCGAGGGTGTTGTCGAGCCAGTCGACGGGCGTCCACGCCACGACCTTCGACGCACCCGCGGGCAGCGTGGTGGCCGCGTCGAGCCACAGTTCCGCGAGGCGCGCGGCGTCCGTCACGGCGTCGGCGGTACGGGGCGAGACCGGGTCGACGGACCCGATCTGCTGACGTGCGAGCTTCGTCGCGATGTCGTAGTTGACCGGACCCGAGCCGCCGCCGGAACCCATGGCGCTGCCCATACCGGCGAGCATCTGGCCGAACTGGCTGAGCATCTGACCGAACTGCGCGGGATCGAAGCCCTGACCGCCGAACGGGTTGTCGCCCCCACCGCTGCCGGGGAGTCCGAATCCGAAGGGCATGCCGCCACCGGCTCCGCCGCTACCGGAACCCTCGTCCTTCCTACGGTCGGGGTCGTCGTCGGGATTCGAGAATCCGAAGGGCGTGTCGCTCATGTATCCAACGGTACAAGGCGTCCAGGGCGGGGACCGGCGTCGTGGTCACGCTCATGGCGAACACGACACGGTCGTGGTGTGAAGGGGGTGGTCGGGCGACCGTTACCCTGGCCGGGTGAATCGTCGCTACGTCCTGCCGCTCGCGCTCGTGCTCCCGATCCTCGTCATCGTGGTCGTGGCGTTCAACGTCCGGGCGCCGTACGTGGCGCTCGGCCCCGGCCCCGTCTTCGACACGCTCGGGGAGATCGAGGGCACCCCGGTCGTCGCGCTCGAGGGGATCGAAGAGGACGAGACCGAGGGCAGTCTGTTCATGACGACCGTCGGGGTCACCGACAATCTCACCCTCGCGCAGACCTTCACCGCCTGGATCAGCGGGCGCTACGGCGTGGCGCCGCGCGAGCAGGTCTACCCGCCCGACCGCAGCAAGGACGAGGTCCAGGCCGTCGACCAGGCGCAGTTCGCCCAGTCGGAGCGGTCCGCCGAACTCGCCGCCCTGCACTATCTCGACCTGCCGGTGACCCTGCGGATCGCCGAGGTGGGCCAGGACGCCCCTGCCGCCGGGTTGCTCGAGGCGGGCGACCGGATCGTCGCCGTCGGCGGCGAGGAGATGCGCACGGCCGGCCAGGTCCAGCGCGCGGTCGGCGACGTGCCGCCCGGTGAGTCGGTGGACGTCACCGTCCGGCGCGGCGATGCCGAGGAGTCGTTCGACGTTCCTGTCGGTTCCCGGCCCGGCGACCCGGACAAGGGCTTCCTGGGCATCGCCACCGAGGAGGTTCCCGAGGTGCCCTTCGAGGTCACCTTCAACCTCGCCGACATCGGCGGACCGTCCGCCGGCCTGATGTTCAGTCTGGCCGTGGTGGACAAGCTCAGCCCGGGCCTGCTCAACGGCGGTCTGGACGTCGCCGGTACCGGCACCATCGACTCGGACGGGATGGTCGGTCCGATCGGCGGGATCACCCACAAGCTCACCGCGGCGTCGGAGGACGGCGCGACCGTCTTCCTGGTGCCCGCCGAGAACTGCGCGGAGGCGCAGAGCGGCGCCCCCGAGGGTGTGCAGCTCGTGAAGGTCGAGACGCTCGAGGGTGCGATCGACGCGCTGGCAGCGATCGCGGACGGACGCGACGCGCCCGCCTGCAGCTGATCCCGCCCGTCGGCAGCCGATCCCGCGCGCCGCACGGGGGCCGGCAGTGCGGTGATCGCCCTCTCAGTAGTCGTCGTCGCTCGCCTCGAGGGTCGCGTACAACGCGGCCACGACGTGCGGGGCGAGGTTGTCGTAGGTCCGCAGTTCAGTGCCCGCGAACGGATCGTCGTCGTCGAGGGGGCGCAACTGAAGGAGCGAGAGTGACGGCCCGTCGCGCAGGACCGCGGAGATGAGGCGGGCGGCGCGTCGTTCCGGGTGACTGTGCGCTGCGAGCCGGGCCGCCTCGTCTGCCGCGTGGGCGTCGGCGAGCAATGGCGTGAAGGCGTCGTCGAGTTCGTTCTCGGCGCTCGGCGGCAGCACGACCACCTCCTGCACGAGAGCGCACCCGGCAACCGATCCGGGCCAGGTGGTCGTGGCGAGGAACTCCTCGAGTGCGGGACTGCCGCCCTCGACGTCGTCGGGGAGAGATTCCTGCGCGATCGGGGTGTACTCGTGTCCCTCGTCGAGCTGGTCGGCGAGGGCGGGTTCGGCGGCTGCGAGAAGCACGGTCGGGACGAGCGCGAACATGACGGGAGGGCGGTCCCAACCCTCCGCATCCGCGAAATCGATGATCTCGTGGACGGCGCGCGCGAGTCCTTGTTCGGAAGGTACGGGAAGACGTTGGTTCACCGGCCTATCCTGGCACCCGTACGCGGGTGTGCGCTGCCGGACCTGCGTCGTGCGACCCCCTGTACGAGGATTCCGTAGAGTGGGGCGAAACGGTCACTCCGTGAGAACGAGGCGTGCTCGCACGCTTTCGTCGAGCGCGAGATGTACAGATGCGGTGCGATCGCGCCGCCGGACGAGTTGGGAGCGTGGCACGTGGGCATGAGGCCCCCGACCGGAGTACCTACATTGTCGAAGCGGAGCAGAGTTCTGCTGATCCTGGCAGTGGTGGCCGCAGTGCTGCTCCTGCTCGGACCACGGTTGGTGGACACCTACACCAACTGGCTCTGGTTCGGCGAGGTCGACTTCCGGGACGTATACGTCAAGGTTCTCCTGACCCGGATCGCACTGTTCCTGGCGGTCGGATTGTTCATCGGCGGTGTCGTCTGGCTGGCGATGCTGCTCGCCTACCGGTCGCGCCCGGTCTTCGTGCCGACCACCGGACCCAACGATCCGGTGGCGCGCTACCGCACCACCGTGATGACGCGCATGCGCGCCTTCGGGATCGGTATCCCGGTCGTGCTCGGTGTGCTCTCCGGTCTGGTCGCCCAGGCCGGCTGGGTCACCGTCCAGATGTTCTTCAACGGCGGCGACTTCGGCACCACCGATCCGCAGTTCGGTCTCGACGTCGGCTTCTACGCCTTCGACCTGCCGTTCTACCGCTTCCTGCTCAACTGGTTCTTCGTCGCGATCGTGCTCGGGTTCATCGCGAACCTCGTCACCCACTACATCTTCGGCGGCATCCGCCTCGCCGGTCGCGGGGGAAGCATGTCGACGGCCTCGCGTGTGCAGCTCGCGGTCCTCGCCGGCCTGTTCGTCGCGTTCAAGGCGTTCGCCTACTGGCTCGATCGGTACGAACTGCTGTGGAGCAGCCGCAAGGAACCCACCTTCACCGGCGGTGGCTTCACCGACATCAATGCGGTGTTGCCGGCCAAGCTCATCCTGCTCGCGATCGCCGTCATCTGCGCGATCGCGTTCTTCGCCGCGATCTTCCTGCGCGACCTGCGGATCCCCGCGCTCGCGACGGCGCTGCTCGTGCTCTCGTCGATCCTCGTCGGCGCGGTGTACCCGCTCATGGTCGAGCAGTTCTCGGTGCGCCCGAACGCTGCCGACAAGGAGAGCGAGTACATCGAGCGCAACATCGCCGCGACCCGCGAGGCGTACGGCATCACCGACGACAAGGTGGCGTACGAGGACTACCCGGGTGTGGGCACCACCTCGCCCGAGAACATCCCGGCCGACATCACCACGATCGCGAACGCACGCCTGCTCGACCCGAACGTGCTTCCCCGCACGTTCACGCAGCAGACGCAGCTGAAGAACTTCTACGGCTACCCCGAGTCGCTCGACATCGACCGGTACGAGCTCGACGGTCGTATGGAGGACTACATCGTCGCGGCGCGTGAGCTCTCGCCGACGAGCCTGACCGGCAACCAGACCGACTGGATCAACCGCCACACCGTGTACACGCACGGCAACGGTCTCGTCGCGGCGCCCGCCAACCGCGTGAACGCCGCCGCGAGTGCCTCGGCGGAGGAGGCCGCCAACAGCAACAGCGGCTATCCCGTCTACTTCGTCAGCGACCTGGCGTCGCTCGCCGCGGAGAACCAGGTCATCCCCGTCGAGCAGCCCCGCATCTACTACGGCGAGGTCATCGCCGAGGCCGATCCGGACTACGCGATCGTCGGCAACAGCGCCGACTCGTCCGGTCCGCGCGAGTACGACACCGACACCGAAAAGTACACCTACACCGGCTCGGGCGGCGTCGACATCGGCAACTGGTTCAACCGGCTCGCCTTCGCCGCGAAGTACGGCGAACGCAACATCCTGTTCTCGAGCGCCATCGGCAGCGACTCGAAGATCCTGTTCAACCGCGACCCGCGTGAGCGCGTGACGAAGGTCGCGCCGTGGCTGACGGCCGACGGCGACGCCTACCCGGCCGCGATCGACGGCCGCATCAAGTGGGTCGTCGACGCGTACACCACGCTCGACTACTACCCGTACGCGCAGCGCGCGTCGCTCGAGGGCCTCGTCGAGGACAGCATCGACCAGAACACCGGCCGGTTGCTGCCCCGCAAGGAGGTCTCGTACATCCGCAACTCGGTGAAGGCGACGGTCGATGCCTACGACGGCACAGTGACGCTCTACCAGGTCGACGATGAGGACCCGGTCCTGAAGGCGTGGATGGGTGTCTTCCCTGATGCGGTGACCCCGCAGGACCAGATCTCCGACGAGCTGCGGGCGCACTTCCGGTACCCGGAGGATCTGTTCAAGGTGCAGCGCGAGATGCTCGCCAAGTACCACGTCGACGACCCGCGCGAGTTCTTCACGAACAATGCGTTCTGGTCGGTGCCGGCGGACCCGACGGTCGACACCAGCGCGAACCAGCCGCCCTACTACCTGCTCATGGGCGATCGCGAGACGGCGGATCCCCGGTTCCGTCTGACCTCGGCGATGGTGGGTTACAACCGGCAGTTCCTGTCGGCGTACATCTCGGTCGAATCCGACCCGGAGAACTACGGGAAGTTCACGATCCTGCAGTTGCCGACGGATACGCAGACCTTCGGTCCGGAGCAGACGCAGAACGCGATGATCTCCGACACCCGAGTGGCTTCGGAACGGACCCTGCTCGAACGGTCCAACCGGATCCAATACGGCAACCTGCTCACCCTGCCCATCGCGGACGGCGGCATCCTGTACGTCCAGCCGATGTACACCGAGCGCAACGCGACGGCGGGTAGCACGTCGACCTTCCCGCAGCTGTCGCGCGTGCTCGTCAGCTACCGGGAGCCGGGTGCCAGCGGTGGCGTCCGGATCGGTTACGCACCGACTCTCGCCGGTGCGCTCGACCAGGTGTTCGGTCCCGGCGTCGGCGACGCGGCCACCGCTCCCGGTGGCGAGGCGCTGCCCACCGCCGAGGTGGAGGACGAGACGCGGGGCGAGGTGATCGAGGGCACCACGGACGAGAACCAGCCTTCCGATCAGCAGCAACAGCAGCCCACCTCGCCGGCGCCGACGACTCCCGCGAATCGCGATGCCGCGGTCGCGGAGCTCGATTCGGCACTCGCGGAGCTGGCCAACGCGCAGACCAGCGGCGATTTCGAAGCCTACGGACGGGCGCTGCGGCGGGTGCAGCAGGCCGTCGATGCCTACGAATCCACTGGCGGCTGAATCCACCGGCGGCTGATCCGGTAACGGAAACCGACACGACGAAGGCCCGCGGTTCGCACCGCGGGCCTTCGTCGTGTTCGCAGAGACGGTCTGCGTCAGCGACCGGCCAGCGTGATATCGACGATCTGCGCGAACTCGGCGCCGAAGCCGTACTGCTGGGCGAGCTGGTTCGCGGTGTCGACGGCCTGGGTGACCTCGGCCGGCAACTCGGGGGCGGCCGGAGCCGCGGGTGCCGGAGCCTCGGGTGCCGGTGCGGGCGCCTCGGGTGCGGCGGGAGCCGGCGCGGATTCGGTTGTCAGGTACTGACCGCAGACGGGCCACGCGCCGGGGCCCTGTGTCTGCAGGACGTTCTCGGCGACACGGATCTGCTCCGCCTTCGAGGCTTGGTCCGCGCGGCCGCTGCCGCCGTTGGCCTCCCAGGTGCTCTGCGAGAACTGCAGGCCGCCGTAGTAGCCGTTGCCGGTGTTGATGGCCCAGTTGCCACCGCTCTCGCACTGGGCGACGCCGTCCCAGTTGTGCTGGGCGGCGGACGCGGTGCCGGTGGCGAGCGCGAACGGAACCGCGGCGAGTGCACCGGTGACGACGGCAGTGCGGAATGCACGCGTGCTGAAGTTGGTCATTCTGTGGAGTCCTTCCCGCGCTCGCGGAGCGCGACGGCCCTCGTCGATCTCGCTCGACGGAGAAATGTCTCCGTCCGGATCGGGGACCACGTCGGTTGCGTCCCTGCCCCTCGGGTCTTCGTAGGCACCGGATCCCGCGGGGCAGACTGGCGGCGACGGGCCGGTGGTGGCTCGGCTGTTTCGAGCCGGGACCGACAGTACAAAGCGCTCCGCGGCGCGTCATCCCCCGCCGGGAGAGGTGTTTGTCCACCTGATGGGATGGGACGATTGAGTCTTCGCAGCTCAGGAAGGTGATAACGGGGGTCGATGCAAGATCGTTACACCGTCGTTATGTGGCGATAGTCATGGTGGAAATGTGAACCGAGACACCTCGGGGTTGCGATTTCGGTTGTCGTCGAGGCTCATCCGCGTCCGACGAGGCGATTTGCATTCCGTTTCCGTGCTCGTGTAGGTTCATTNGGTCGTCTCGGACGACCGGCCTTCGTTCGTTCGAGGGGGTCACCCCCGGGCGGTGGTGTACCCCTTCTCGGGATCCTCGGGCAGATCCATCTCCACCAGCACCCGGCGCAGCAGCTTCCCGGTGGCGTTGCGCGGCAGCTCGTCGAGGAAAACCACCTCGCGCGGAACCTTGTACCGGGCGAGATTCGACTTCACGAACGCCTTGATGTCCTCGGCGTTGCGGGAGGAGTCGGGGGAGGGAACCACGAAGGCTCGCAGTCGCTGCCCGAACTCGGGATCGGGGACACCCACCACGGCGGCGTCGAGTATGTCCTCCCGCTCGGCGAGCAGGTTCTCGACCTCGAGCGGATAGACGTTCTCGCCGCCGGAGACGATCATGTCGTCGTCGCGACCGTTGACGAAGAGCAGGCCGTTCTCGTCCCAGTGCCCGATGTCGCCGATCGACAGCAACCCGTCGATGCGTTCCTTGTCGCGACCGTCGGTGTAGCCGGCGAAGGACAGGCCGCTCGAGACGAAGATGCGGCCGGGGACGTGCGGCTCGGTGATGCGGTTGCCGTCGTCGTCGAACAGCACCACCCGACACGTCACGGGAGGGCGACCGGCCGTGCCGGGGGCCTGCCGGATGTCGTCGGGGGTCGCGACCGTCGCGACGGCGCATTCGGTGGAGCCGTACAGGTTGTAGAGCACGTGTCCGAACGCCTCCGTCGTCCGGCGACACACGTCGGGCGAGAGCGACGAACCCGCGGAGAAGACGATCTTCAGGCTCGAGGTGTCGTACTCGGCGATCTTCTCCGGTCCGAGGTCGAGGATCCGCTGCAGCATCGTCGGGACCACCACCAGCACGATCGCTCCGTGCTGCTCGACGAGGCCCAAGGTGTCGACGGGGGAGAAGCGCCGCATCATCACCACGGTCTGACCCAGTGCGAGGGCGAGCGCGAACTGCGAGACGCCGGTGCCGTGGAAGGCCGGGGCGGCCATGAGCATCGTCTGCCCGGGGCGCAGCGGAACCCGATCGAGGAACTGGACCGACGCGAACGGTGACGTGCGGCCGCGCGGCGCGCCCTTCGGGGTGCCGGTGGTGCCGCTGGTGAGCAATACGAATCCACCGAAGACCTCCGGCGCGGGCAGGGACGAGCCGTCCAGCCCTTCGATCGACTGCTCCAGCGTCGGGATGCCGGGGACCTCGTCGTCCGCCCAGGAGACGTACCGGCGCACGTCGTCGGGGAGCGCGGCTGCGACCTCGGCGAATTCGCTGTCGAAGACGAACGTCGAGACCTGTTCGCGCGCTGCGACATCGACGAGTTGCCGCGGCGCGAAACCGGTGTTCATCATCACCAGTCGCACACCGAGCTTGGCGGTGGCGAGCATCGTCAACACGAGACCGCGGTGATTCCGGGCCATGATGCCCATGACCGATCCCGGCTCCACCCCGGCGCGTTGCCACGCACGCACGAGGGCATTGGAGCGGGCCTCGAGTTCCTTGTAGGTGACATCGCCGGCCTCGTCGATCAGGGCGACGGCGTCGAGACCGCGTTCGGCCTGTGCGTGCACGGCGCCGGCGAAGGGGCCGTACTTGTTGGCCGCCATGATCGTCCCGATGCTGTGGTCCACGCGCGGAAAGTGCAGCAGACCTGCGCGATGGAGTACCGCGAGTGATCCGATGGTGTCCTTGACCTGGCCGATCGTGTCGTCGAGCGTGATCCGCCCACTCGTGATCCTGCCGAGAATGTCCTGACCGAGCATCCGTCCCCCTAGCTGTGTGTCGGCGTCAGCACACACAGTAGCCGTGACGTAGCTCACATTCCAGGCAATCTTCCACGGATGATCTTCCTGGAACGGGTAGAGCCCTCGCCGCACCTGCGGCGAGGGCTCTACCCCGATGGATCCTCCGACACGTCCGGTACCGTGCGCAGACACCGGTCCCATCCTTCCGGCGCCCGCGGACGGACCCCATGCCCCGAGCGTTATTTCAGTTCGGAGGACGACTTTCCGAGCACCCGCCGAGCGACGATGAGCTGCTGGATCTGCTGGGTGCCCTCGAAGATGTCGAGAATCTTGGAATCGCGTGCCCACTTCTCGAGCAGCGGCCGCTGCGAATACCCGTAGGTTCCGGCGAGTTCGACGGCCTTGAGCGAGACCGCGGTGCCGGTGCGGCCGGCCTTCGCCTTCGACACCGACGCCTCGAGGGAGTTGGGCTTCTTGTTGTCGGCCATCCACGTCGCGCGCAGCGCGAGCAGGTAGGCGGCCTCCCAGTCGGCCTCGAGCGCGAGGAACTCGGCGGCCGCGGCATGCTGGTTGTTCGCGGGGATGTCGTAGGAGACCTCGACGCCCGCCTCCTTCAGGATCGTGCGCAGTTCCTCGAGTACCGCACGACCGAGACCCACGGCCATGCCGGCCACGATCGGACGCGTGTTGTCGAAGGTCTGCATGACCCCGGCGAACCCCTTCTCGGTGTTCACCTCCGGGGAGCCGAGGATGTTGTCCTTCGGGATGCGGCAGTTGTCGAGCACGAGCACCGCGGTGTCGGATGCCTTGATGCCGAGCTTCTTCTCGAGACGCGCGACCGAGAGTCCGGGAGCCTCGCGCGGCACGACGAACGACTTGATCGCGGCGCGGCCCTTCGACCTGTCGACGGACGCCCACACGACGATGTGCGTGGAACGCTCACCGGCGGTGACGAAGATCTTCTCGCCGTTGAGGACCCACTCGTCGCCGTCGAGCACGGCCGTGGTCGTCACGGCCGCCGAATCGGATCCGAAACCGGGCTCGGTGATTGCCATGGAGGCCCACACCTTGCCGAAGCGTTCGAGCTGCTCGTCGGTGGCCACCGCGGCGATCGCGGAATTGCCCAGGCCCTGGTAGGGGATCGACAGGGTCAGGCCGACGTCGCCCCAGCACGTCTCGATGACATTGAGGAGTCCGGCCATGTTGCCGCCGTTGGCATTTCCGGCGGGGCCGTCCTGCTTGGCCTTGCTGTCGCGGCCGAGCGCGGCACCCGCCGCGCCCTGGCCGGAGTCGTTGAGCCCTTCGACCATCGCGGCCATGGTGTCGAGTTCGATGGGGTACTCGTGCTCGGCGAGGTCGTACTTGCGGGAGATCGGCCGGAAAATCTGCGCGGCGACCTGATGGGCCTGGTTCGCGGAAGCCTTGAGCTTCCGGGGAAGTTCGAGATTGATCATCACAGGTTCCTTGTTCGGGTCGGGCCGATCAGACGAGGACGACGCCCTCGGCGACTCCGATTGCTCGCAGGTCGCGGTACCAACGTTCGACGGGGTGTTCCTTGGTGTAGCCGTGGCCGCCGAGCAGCTGGACGCCGTCGAGGCCGAACTGCATGCCCTTGTCGGTGGCGAGCTTGCGGGCCAGGGCCGCCTCGCGAGCGAACGACAGGCCCTGCTCGGCCCGCGACGCACCGCGCAGGGTGACCAGACGTAGACCGTCGAGCTCGATCTTGATGTTGGCCACCATGAACGCCACCGCCTGCCGGTGGCTGATGGGCTCGCCGAACGCCTCGCGCTCGTTGACGTAGGGGACCACGTAGTCGAGCACGGCCTGACCGGTGCCCATCGCCAGAGCTGCCCAGCCCAGGCGCGACAGGCGCACGGCGTCGGCGTACTGCTCGGCGCGGACGTCGGCGTCGTCGTCGCCGAGACGTGCCGATTCCGGCACCGCGACGTCCTCGAGCAGGAGGCGGCCCAGTCCGGCGGCGCGCAGGCCCATGCCCGGATCGGCCTCGATCACGACGCCCTTGCTCTTCGCCTCGACGAGGAAGAGGGACGGCTTACCGTCGAGTTCGGCTGCCACGACGAACAGTTCGGCGCTGCCCGCCGCCGGGACGAACGACTTCACGCCGTTGAGCCGGTAGCCGCTGGGGGAGCGCACCGCCTTGGTCTGCAACGCGAAGGGATCGAACAGGGCGCGCGGCTCGGCGATGACGACCGACGCCTGGGGGACATCGTCGCCGGCGAAGGCCGGCAGGTAGGTCTTCTGTTGGTCCTCGGTGCCCCACTGTGTGAGCGCCACGGCCACACCGCTCGGCGCGAGGATCGGCAGGGCCAGGCCCATGTCGCCGTGCGCGAGGGCCTCGGCGACCAGCACGTTGGTGACCACGCCGCGCTCGTCGGCGGCGCCGTCGAACGCCTCGGGTACGTTGACCATGGTGATGCCGAGTTCGGCTGCGCGCGCGAGTAGATCGGCCGGGGCCGCGGCGGCCTCGTCGGCGTCGTGCGCGGCGGGGCGCAGGATCTCGGCGGCGAACTCACGCACCGTCTCCGTGATCATCTGCTGATCGTCGGTCGGGGTGAGATCGAAGAAGTCGGCGTTCTTCGCGGTGGTGAGACGCTGCGGGCCGCTCGCGCCGCCGGACATTTTCTTGAAGGTGCGCGTGGCGGCGCCGAGGGTCTTGAAGCCGGTCTTCGTGGACTGGTACGTGATCCGGTCGATCGTCTCGCGGATCTTGTACCGGTCGGCCAGTTCGGAACCCGTGATCCGGGTGAGCGCGCGCATGGCAGCACCCATGGCGTCGCGTTTGATCGGATTGAGGCCGACGGCGGACGTGTCGCGAGGCGTGTGGCGGCCCACGCTGTCTTGCTTGCTCATGATCACCAGAAGTCTCTCGATGCGGCAGCGGACACTCCCGATCTTACTTCTGAGTAAGGTCACTGTCTACCGCGCAGTAAGTTCCGCGGTGGACGCGTGTCGCCCAGCATCGTCCGCTGTGTCGCGAGCACGAGTTGACTCTCACACCGTGTGAGGTCGCAGACTCGGCGCCATGGCCGACACCACCAGGTTGATGTCCATCGGAGAGTTCTCGTCCCTGACCCGGATCAGCGTGCGGATGCTGCGGCACTACGACTCGCAGGGAGTGCTGATCCCCGCCGTGGTCGACGAGGTCAGCGGTTACCGCCGATACCTCCCCGAGCAGACCGCCGATGCCGCGCGAGATTCCTCAGCAGACCTACGTCTGCCTCCGCGGCACCGTCGCCGACTACTCGGCCGAAGGTGAACTGTGGCAACGCTTCATGCCCGCCCTGCAGGAGCAGGGCATCGTCCCGACCGGACCCGGCGGATGCATCGAACACGACGGCGAGTTCCGTGAGTCGGACGTCGACGAATCGGTGTTCCTGCCGGTGGCGCCGGGAACCACGGCCCGCGAGCCGCTGACGGTCCACGAGTTCCCCTCACGCCGGGCGGTCGTCGCCACCGTGACCGGGCCGTACGCCGAATCGATCCCGCGGGCCCACGAGGCGATCGCCGAATTCCTGACCGAACACGGCCTGTCCGCGGCCCGGGTCGACGACGACGTGGCCACCCACCACTTCAACGTCTATCTCGATGATCCGGGCGTCACGAACGAAGCCGACCTCGAGACCGCTGTGCATCTCCCGGTCCGCTGACGAACCCGGCCCCACGCGTGACCATCCGTGCGTGGGGCCGGCCACTCACTTCAGTCGACCGAGCACCTCGTCGTGCAGCGTGCCGTTGGTCGCGACCGCACTGCCGCCGTGCGGACCGTCCGCACCCTCGAGGTTCGTGAACCGTCCACCTGCCTCGCGCACCAGCACGTCGAGCGCGGCCAGATCCCACAGCGAAACCTCGGGTTCGAGCGCGATCTCGAGGGCGCCCTCGGCGAGCAGGCAGTAGGAGAAGAAGTCGCCGTAGGCGCGCACCCGCCACACGTCGTCGGTCAGGGCGACGAAACGATCACGGATGCCACGCTCGTGCCAGCCGCTCAGGCTCGAGAAGCTCAGCGACGCCGACGCGAGGTCGGTCACCTCCGACACCGAGATGCGCCGGGGCTCGGCACCGTCGTGCGACACCCAGGCGCCGCCGTCCACGGCCGCCCACCACCGACGGTTCAGTGCCGGGGCGCTGACCACGCCCACGACAGGCACACCGTCCTCGAGGAGCGAGATCAGGCTCGCCCAGACCGGTACGCCACGCACGAAGTTCTTCGTGCCGTCGATCGGATCGACGACCCACTGCCGCCCGCGGAAGACCGCGTCGCCACCGAACTCCTCGCCGAGCACCGCGTCGTCCGGTCGCTGCTCGCCGAGCATCTCGCGGATGGCGCGCTCGACGGCGAGGTCGGCGTCGGAGACCGGACTCAGGTCCGGCTTGTCGTCCACCTTCAGGTCCAGCGCACCGAAGCGGTCGCGGGTGATGGCGTCGGACGCGTCGGCGAGTCGGAGTGCGAGGTCCAGGTCGGCGGTGTAGTCGGTGGTCATGACGGAAACGCTAGCCGCCGTCGTCCGGGGCCGAGCAGCTTGCCGTCCACTCCGGGGTCGGCGCGGTGCTCGACCCGACCGGGGCCCTGCCGTGTCGATCGCTGCCCACGGCGGGCCGGTTCGTCGCTCCGGTAACCTGTTGAATCGTGCATCCCGATGTTTCCGCAGCCCTGACCGAGCTCGACACGACCCTCCGCACCGTGGAGTCGGTCCTCGACGTCGAGGAGCTGCGACGGCGCATCGACGAACTCGAACACCAGGCCGCCGACCCCGAGCTGTGGAACGACCAGGACCACGCCCAGAAGGTCACCAGCGAACTGTCGCACGCACAGGGTGAGCTGCGCCGGGTCGAGGGCCTGCGCCAGCGGCTCGAGGATCTCCCGGTTCTGTACGAGCTCGCCGAGGGCGAGGAGGGCGAGGCCCGCACCGCCGCCCTGGCCGACGCCGAGGCCGAACGCGAGAGCCTGCGCGCCGACATCGAGGCGATGGAGGTGCGCACGCTGCTGTCCGGCGAGTACGACCAGCGCGACGCGCTCGTCAACATCCGCGCGGGCGCCGGTGGCGTCGACGCCGCCGACTGGGCCGAGATGCTCATGCGTATGTACATCCGCTGGGCCGACAAGCACGGCTACGGCGTCGAGGTCTACGACACCTCCTACGCGGAAGAGGCCGGCATCAAGTCCGCCACCTTCGCCGTCAAGGCGCCCTACACCTACGGGACCCTGTCGGTCGAGATGGGCACGCACCGTCTCGTCCGCATCAGCCCCTTCGACAACCAGGGCCGCCGCCAGACCTCCTTCGCCGAGGTCGAGGTGCTGCCGGTCGTCGAGACCACCGACCACATCGACATCGACGAGAACGACGTCCGCGTCGACGTCTACCGCTCGTCCGGCCCGGGAGGCCAGTCGGTCAACACCACCGACTCCGCCGTGCGCCTGACGCATATCCCGACCGGCATCGTCGTCACCTGTCAGAACGAGAAGTCGCAGTTGCAGAACAAGGTCGCGGCCATGCGTGTCCTGCAGGCCAAGCTCCTCGAGCGCAAGCGCCAGGAGGAGCGCGCCGAGATGGATGCGCTCAAGGGCGACGGCGGCAGTTCGTGGGGCAACCAGATGCGCTCGTACGTGCTGCATCCCTACCAGATGGTCAAGGACCTGCGCACCGAGTACGAGGTCAACAACCCCTCGGCGGTGCTCGACGGCGACATCGACGGATTCCTCGAATCGGGCATCCGCTGGCGTATGCGAGAAGAGCAGAAATCGTGATCGGAAACAGGAGAGGGGCCTGTGCCGTTTCTTCCCGGAGCTAGACTGCTCGACTGGTTGTCGACGAGCGGGCTGCTGATCGCACTCACGATTCTGGGTGCGGTTCTGATCGCCCGGTTCGTCTCCTGGATCGGCAGCCGCATCACGCGCCGCATCGACGAGCGCTACACGCAGTCCGACGACCTCGTGCGGTCCGAGGCGACGAAGCATCGCCATTCGGTCGCCCAGGTGGTCACGTGGATGGCGATCTCGTTCGTGTACATCGTTGCGACCCTGAAGGTGTTCGACTATCTGCAGCTGCCCATCGGCAGCCTGGTCGCGCCGGCGACCGTGCTCGGCGCGGCGCTCGGCTTCGGTGCCCAGCGCATCGTGCAGGACATCCTCGCGGGGTTCTTCATCATCACCGAACGGCAGTACGGCTTCGGCGACACCGTGCAGATCTCCGTGACCGGTGCGTCCGAGGACGCGATCGGCACCGTCGAGGACGTCACGTTGCGCGTCACCCGGGTGCGTAGCACGGCGGGTGAGGTCATCACCGTCCCCAACGGGCAGATCAACAAGGCCGTCAACCTGTCGAAGGACTGGGCGCGCGCCGTGGTGGACGTGCCGATCCCGGTGACCGCCGACATCGCCGACGTCACCGAGATGCTGCGCGAACTGGGTGTCGCCGCATACAAGGAACCCCGCCTGCGGGAGCTGTTGCTCGACGAACCGAGTGTGATGGGTGTCGAGAGCCTCGAGGTGGATCAGCTCAGCGTCCGCATGGTCGCGCGCACGCTGCCCGGCAAGCAGTTCCAGGTGGGCCGTCTGCTGCGTGCGCGGATCGCGCGAGCACTGCGTGAACGGGGCATCACCGTCACGCCCCAGCTCGACACCGCCAGCGTGGTCGATCGAGTGGAGGCACAGTGACACCGGGTGGAGGGACGTCGGGTGGGGGCGCGGCCACCGAGCCGGAGGAGAAGCACCGCAGGCGCATCCCGTCGCACCTCCTCGGTGGGCGGATCAGGACCACGACCTTCGCGTTGTGCACCCTGTGGCTTGCGCTGTGGGTGACCTACCTGTTCCTCAACCCGCCCGAGGACACCCCCGATGCGCCGTCGACCGCCGTGATCATCTCCGAGACGCCCTACGTGCCGTACGTGCCGCCGGCGACCACCGCCCCGCAGGAGAAGTCCGTGCCGGAGACCACCGACACGCCCTATCCGCCGACGACGGCGACCGGCGTGCCGGGCAGGGAACAGGGCGGGACGCCGCCGCAGGATGCCACGACGACAGCGCCCCCCACCACGACGAACAGGCAGTTCCCGTTCGACCTGCCCACGATCCCCGGACTGAACGACCAGCAGGATCCGACGGTGACCGAGGACACCGACGCTCCGTCGTCGTAGAGCACCGACGAGCCGGTGCCGTAGGTCACCGTCCGGTAACGGTTAGCATGTCCACGTGATCCGGCTGGAGAATGTGTCCAAGTCCTACAAGACGTCCACGCGTCCCGCGCTCGAAGGGGTCTCGGTGCACGTCGAGAAGGGCGAGTTCGTCTTTCTCATCGGTCCCTCCGGATCCGGGAAGTCGACCTTCCTCCGGTTGCTCCTGCGAGAGGAGAAGCCCACCACCGGCGACATCCACGTGGCCGATTTCCACGTCAACCGGCTGCCGGCGCGTCGCGTACCGAAGCTGCGCCAGAATCTCGGATGCGTCTTCCAGGACTTCCGGTTGCTCCAGCGCAAGACGGTCGCCGAGAACATCTCGTTCGCTCTCGAGGTGATCGGTAAGCCGCGCGGAGTGATCGAACGGACGGTGCCGGAGGTTCTCGACCTGGTGGGACTGTCCGGCAAAGCCGACCGGTTGCCCGCCGAACTGTCCGGCGGCGAACAGCAGCGTGTCGCGATCGCGCGTGCGTTCGTCAACCGGCCGCTCGTGCTGATGGCCGACGAACCGACCGGCAACCTCGACCCCGAGACCAGCCAGGACATCATGCTGCTGCTCGAACGCATCAACCGCACGGGCACGACGGTGCTCATGGCGACCCACGACCACCACATCGTCGACTCGATGCGGCGACGGGTCGTCGAACTCGATCTCGGACGCGTCGTGCGCGACGAGGCACGCGGCGTCTACGGCGTCGGCCGCTAGATCCCGTCACCCGAGCATCCCCACCAGGCAACCGAAGGAATCCCACCCGATGCGTGCCAGCTTCCTGTTCAGCGAGGTCACCACCGGCCTGCGCCGCAACCTCACCATGACCATCGCGATGATCCTCACCACGGCGATCTCCCTCGCGCTGTTCGGTGCAGGGCTGCTCGTGGTCCAGATGGCGGGCAAAACGGAACGGATCTTCCTCGACCGGGTCGAGGTGCAGGTGTTCCTGACCGAGGACATCTCCTCGCTCGATCCGGAGTGCAAGCAGGATCTCTGCTCCACCCTGCGCAGCGACCTCGAGAGCACCGACGACGTGGTGTCGGTCCAGTACCTGAGCCGCGACGACGCCGTCCTCGACGCCACCGATCGTGTCTTCGCCGATCAGCCCGAACTCGCCGAACTCGTGAGTGCCGACAGCTTCCCTGCCTCCTTCAAGATCAAGATGTCCGATCCGGATCGATTCGCGGCGATCCAGGACGATTTCGGTACCCGGCCCGGAGTCGACAGCGTGCTCAACCAGCAGGATCTCGTCGAGCGTCTGTTCGGCGTGCTCGGCGGCATCCGCAACGGCGCGTTCGCAATCGCCACGATCCAGGCGATCGCGGCCGTGCTTCTGATCGCGAACATGGTGCAGATCGCGGCCTTCACCCGCCGCACCGAGGTCGGCATCATGCGGCTGGTCGGCGCGACTCGCTGGTACACGCAGCTGCCCTTCCTCCTCGAAGCGGTGATCGCCGCGATCGTGGGTGCCGCACTCGCCATCGGCGGACTCTTCGTCGCCAAGAGCATGTTCGTCGACGACATGCTCACCGAGGTCTACGACGCGAACATCGTCGCCCGCATCACCGACAGCGACATCCTTCTGGTCTCGCCGTTCCTGGTCCTCGTGGGCGTGGGAATGGCCGCTCTCACCTCGTATGTGACCTTGCGTCTGTACGTGCGTGAATAAGGTGTCGTGCGAGGTTCCTATGCTGGACGGTGTTCTGTTCGATCGATCGTGGACCGGAAAGGCCTGCACGTGAAGGAAAAGGGCCGGAAGGTCATCGCGACCAACCGGAAGGCGCGCCACAACTACACCATCCTCGACACCTACGAGGCGGGCATCGCCCTCGTCGGTACCGAGGTCAAGAGCCTGCGGGAGGGAAAGGCCTCCCTGGTGGACGCATTCGCGACCGTCGACGACGGCGAGGTGTGGTTGCGGGGTCTGCACATTCCGGAATACGGGCACGGCACGTGGACCAACCACGCTCCGCGCCGCACCCGCAAGCTGCTGCTGCACCGTCGCGAGATCGACGCGCTCGTCGGCAAGACCCGGGAGGGCAACCAGACCCTCGTGCCGCTGTCGATGTACTTCTCCGACGGCAAGGTCAAGGTCGAGCTCGCGCTCGCCAAGGGCAAGCAGGACTACGACAAGCGTCAGGATCTCGCCCGCCGGACCGCCGAACGTGAGGTGACCCGCGAGCTCGGCCGGCGAGTGAAGGGCATGAGCCGCTGATCGCGGTCGCGCTCGCGCTCCTCGCGGCGGTCGGGTACGGCCTCAGCGATTTCGCCGGGGGTGCCGCCTCCCGTCGCGCGAGCGCACTCGGCGTCGTCGCCGTCACCTACCCGGCTTCGCTCGTCGTGTCCCTGATCGCCGCGTCGATCGTCGGCGGCGACCTCACCGCGGCGTCCCTCGCGTGGGGTGCCGCAGCGGGCGTGGCCGGCGGCATCGCCGTCTGGTGGTTCTACCTCGCACTGGCGAACGGGCCGATGTCGGTCGTCTCACCGGTCACCGCTGTCGTCGTGGCCGGAATCCCCGTGCTGTTCGGGATCGCGACGGGGGACCGGCCCGGTCTTCTCGCCTATCTCGGCATCGTCGTCGCGGTGATCGCGGTGGGGCTGGTCAGCCGCGAATCCGACGAGACCGTCACCGGTGTCGGACACCCGCGCTTCACGTCGAGGATCGCGTGGTGGACGGTCGGATCGGGCATCGCCTTCGCGTTGTCGTTCATCGGCCTCGGTCAGGTCGGCACCGGCACCGGCCTGTGGCCGCTCGCCGCCTCCCGCGCGACCGCCACCCTCGTGGTCTGGCTGGTGATCGCCTTCTCGTGGCGCACCGTGGTGTGGCCGATCCGGTCGCTCCTGCCGATCCTGATCGGGATCGGCGTGATCGACGTGATCGCGAACGGTGCACTGCTGTTCGCCTACCAGCACGGCCTGCTGTCGCTGGTGAGCGTGATCGCGGCGCTGTATCCGGCGGTGACGGTGCTACTCGCCGTCATCGTGCTCGGAGAGCGCGTGAGCCGGGTGAAACTGCTCGGCCTGCTCGCAGCCGGACTGGCCGTCGCACTCGTCAGCCTGCCCGGCTGATCCGGGGTGGGGTGGGAAGAACACGAATCCTGGAGGCGCTGGACCCGGCATCGTGGAAAGCGCGTCACCGGACGGAGCGCTACGGGTGACACCCGGCGACGCCGGACTCGGGTCACCCCGACCCGGTTCCGTTGCCGGTGAGCGGCGGTGTGAGTAGGCTCATGACCCGGCAACGAATCGTTTTCGAAAATGGGAATGACATCGGGCCTTCGGGTCGTTACAGTAGGTAGTCCTGCGAAGGTCGCAGGCGCGTACGGGGCTGAACGGTTTCGACTGCGTACGTTGAGCAAGGGGAAGCGTGTCGGTGCAGGCAAGAGACCACCGTAAGCGTCGCTGTAACCAATTAAGCGCCGAGTCCACTCAGCGCGAGTACGCCCTCGCTGCCTAAGCGAGCGCGTCTCTGTCAGCCCGGGTTTGCTCTCGACCCGGATCCTGGCATCGACTAGAGAGCTCTACCGTACGGCTCGGTCGCGGAGACGTGCGGGACAACAAACAGCGACTGGGATCGTCATCTCGTCTTGTTCGCGAGAACGGGAGATCCGAGTAGAGACATAGCGAACTGCACACGGAGAAGCCCTCGCGAGGCGGCGGAGGACCCGGGTTCGATTCCCGGCA
>NZ_JTIZ01000070.1:0-24878 GCF_000801125.1 Rhodococcus sp. Chr-9 | reverse complement strand
CACCCAGCCGGCACCAGTACCACTGCTAACTGCGAAGAGCCCCTTTGACGACCGGTCCCGAGGTGGCCGATCCGAAACCGCCACCGCGCACCAGCGCTGTCACCACGACCTCCGGCGACTCGGCGGGCACGACCGCGGAGAACCAGGCGTTGAGCCCCTTGCCCGGTGCCGAGGGATCCTCTGCCGTGCCGGTCTTGGCGGCGGCCGTGACCGGCAGGCTCGCGAGCTGACCAGCAGTGCCGGCCGAGGCCGACGCCCGCATGCCGGCGCGCACCGGTTCGAGTTTGTCGGCGAACGACAACGGCCGAGGTTGCTCGGTGGGAATCGGGACCGCGTCGCCGGGTCCGTAGGCGGCAGCGAGCTTCGGGGTCACCATCTGACCCGACGCGATACCCGCCGTCCACCGCGCGACCTGGATCGGCGTGGCCGTGACGGTGCCCTGGCCGATACCCATGAGCAGGGTCGAACCCGGATACCAGGCACCTCCGATGCTCTCGACGTTGTCCGGGGTACCGAGGAAGCCTGCGGACTCGGCCGGCAGATCGATCCCCGAGGGGGCACCCGCGCCGAGCTCGGAAGCGATCTGCGCGATGCGGTAGGGACCGAGAAGGTCGGCCAGTTGGTAGAAGTAGACGTTGTCGGACCACTGGATCGCCCCGAGCAGGTTGTTCGGGCCCATCGGCTGCCAATTGGCGAAGGTGTGACCGCCGTAGGTGTAGGCCGCGCCGCCCGCCAGGAAGGCATCCGGGGACAGCACGTCGAACGCCGCGTTCGTCGACGCTGTGACGATCTTGAACGTCGACCCCGGTGGCGCTGCCGTCTGCACCGCATGGTTGAGCATGCGGCCCGGACCCGATGCCGCGGTCTGCGCCGCGATCGCGGCGAGGTCGGCCGGGGGTCCGTAGACGTTGTTGTCGTAGCCGGGAACGCTGGCCAGCGCCAGCACCGCGCCGGTGCGGGCGTCCATCACGACCGCGGCGCCGAGGTCGCCTCCGCTGGTGCGCACCGTCTGGGCGAGCGCGTCGGTCGCGGCCCGCTGCATGCCGACATCGAGATGCAACCGCAGGTCGTGGCCGCGGATCGGATCCACCCGCTCCCCTGTGCCCACCGGACGTCCTGACGGATCGACGTACACGCACTGCTTGCCGTCGACGCCGCGCAGCAACGCGTCGTACTGCCGCTCGAGCCCGGCCTTGCCGACCCGAGATCCGAGCGCGAGGGTCGGCCAGAGTTCCATGTCCTGCTCGTCCGCGATCCCGACGTACCCGAGGAGCGACGCCAGCATCTCCCCGTGCGGGTACTGTCTGCGGCCCGTCGGGTAGACGAGCACCCAGGGCAGCCGAGCGTCCACGATCGCCCGGGCCTGTTCGGGCCCGACGCGTCCGAGCACGACCTGGATCTCCCCGCCCGTACTGCTCCGCAGTTCCTCGTCGAGCTTCTCCAGTGGCATGCCGAGCAGCGCGGCGAGTTCGTAGCGCGCCGACGGGGCACCTTCGGCGAACATCCGGGCGACCACGGCGACGGTGTACTCGGCGACGTTGGTCGCGACGGGAACGCCGGTCCGGTCGAGGATCTGGCCGCGCTCGGCGGGCAGGCGGATGCAGCGGAGCATTTGGGTATCGCTCGTCGCGCGGAACTCGGTGCCGTGCTCGGTCTGCATCTGCCACGCGAACACCGACATCGCGGCGAGCGAGGCCGTCAGCGTCAGCGCACCCACCGACACTCCTCGCGGCAGACGCCGCTTCTTGGGCTCGGTCACCCACAGCGGCCGGGTCACCCCGTCGCGGCGCACTGCGAGCACCAAGCCGATCGAGACGAACCCGATGATCGAGGCGGTGCCTCCGTAGCTGAAAATCGGGATCGGCATGCCGGTGTGCGGCAACAGCGACAGGCTCTGGGCCACCGACACCACGGTGTGCAGCCCGAACACACCGCCGATACCCGCTGCGACGAGTGCCGCCTCCCGAGTGCGTGCGACGCGGGCGGCGACCACGGAACGCCACACGATGATCACGACGGCCGCCACGACGGCGATGCCGGCCACCAGGCCCCACCCGTACACGAGACTCGCGAAGGCCAGGTCGTGTTCCGATTCGGGGAGATATTGCGCCCGCAGATCGTAGTCCGGTTCGCGCCCGAGACCCCACCACCCCGCACTGCCGATCGCGATGTCCGCTTGCCACGCCGCCCAACCCGATCCCTGCGGGTCGGCGTCGTTCGACAGGAAGACGTGGATCCGCTCGAGCTGGTACGGACGCAGGAACAACACGGCCATCGGCAGCGACGCGAGCCCGAGCGCGAACAGCGGGAACAGCGACCGCAATGGGACTCTCGCCAGGATCAGCATGAGCAGCACGGTCGCCACGAGCACCACGGCGGTCGAAAGGTCGGGTTGCAGCGCTACCAGGGCGATCGGCACCGCCGACACGATCAGGACACCGACGAACCTGCCGAGCGTGTACCCACCGGCCAGTATTGCGGCGGGAACCATGACCAGCGCGAGCTTGGCGATCTCGGAGGGCTGCAGGGTGAACACGCCGAGATCGAGCCAGCGTTGAGCGCCCTTGGTCGCGATACCCACCAGCGGCACCGCCGCGAGCAGGACCACCGAGGCGGCGAACAGCGCCCACCCGAAACGGCTCAGAGCGGCGATCCGCATGCGCGAGGTCATCCACATCGCACCGAGCCCCACGGCGGCGAGCACGGCGTGACGCACTGCGAGCGACGACATGCCCGTCGAGATCATGTTGAGCATGCCGAGAGCGACCAGTGCGACGGCCGCCGTGACGAGCCAGGGGTCGGATGGGTGCCTATCCGCCGTCACGAGAGCCCCCGGGCACACAGGCGGCATTCTCGGTGGGAACGTACATCGGCTCGGACGCGGCCGCTGCGGGGACGGTGGTGACCGCGGCGACGGCGAGCGCCGATCCGGGCGGCAGGTCGACGCTGCCGATGCCGTAGGTCTCCGGGCCTCCCGGCGGCACCGGCACGGTGACCTCCCCGCCCGGTAGTGTCACGCCTGTGCATCGGTCGTAGACGGTCAGATTCCATGTGACCGCACCGATATTCGCCGCGGGGTCGAGCCCGACGTCGACGCGGACGGTGCACGAGCGTCCCGGCTCGCAGGGACCGTTCGCGAAGCTCGCGGCGACCTGCGTGATCGGTCCGGCGCTTCCGGGAAGGCCGGTGTCGACGGGACCGGGCACGCCCGCCTCCGGTGCCGCTTCAGGCACCGGTGGCGGTGGTGAGACCGGATCGATCCGGTCGTCCATCGACGACTCCACCGGGTCGAGAAGGGTGTGCCAGCCCCGATTCAGTTCCGACCACGCCGCGGGCGCCACCCACGCCAGCCCGACGAGCGCGATGATCGCGAGCAGCGCCATGACCGTGCGACGTCGCGGTAACCGTCGCTTCTTGCGGTGCCA
This sequence comes from Rhodococcus sp. Chr-9, assembly GCF_000801125.1. Taxonomy (NCBI): domain Bacteria; kingdom Bacillati; phylum Actinomycetota; class Actinomycetes; order Mycobacteriales; family Nocardiaceae; genus Rhodococcus; species Rhodococcus sp. Chr-9. Next base: position 21,453 of record NZ_JTIZ01000070.1, on the reverse strand, counting down.
CACCTTCGCGGCCGGGGGGCGACTCCGATTCGGGACGAAGGTCCTCTCCGTCGTCGGGCGCGGCACATCCGTCCGTTCCGCCGTACCGTCCACCGGACGAGCATGTCCCTTCACCACCGCGACGAGCGCGGCGATCTGCGATCGTTTCCTTCCTACCTCGGTTTCGTCGAATTCGGTTGCGGCAGCATAACGAACGCGTCTCGCCAGGCCGACGAGATCCGACGACTCGGCGATCGCCGCGTCCACCCTCTCCTCGAGCGCTTCGTTGCGGCAGTTCGTCACGATTCGGCGAAGAAGTCCGGCCGTCGCGTCGCGCACCTCGTCCCAGGAGCCCGCGTTCTTGACGCAGTCGATGGTGAGCTGACCATCCTCGGACACCATCACGGCGTCGCCTCGGAGGCGGATCGGATGGTGGCCCCGGGTGTGCGCGAGTTCGAGTTGATCGACCGTATCGGTAACGAGCAGCGCGGCCTGCGCAGGCGTCAAAGTCGCTACGGCAAGCAGTCTTCCGAGTTCTACGCCGCCCCCTGCGTCGTCGTCCGTCCGTGTGGGCGGGACGGATCGAACCTCGACGGGCTCGTAGTCTCTCGCATGGATTCCCAAGACTGCTTCGATCATCGCGCATCCCGAAAACGCCAGGCCTCCCGCAAGTGTCAGCCAGACCGGAGCGGGCGGGTGAATTGACCTTGAATTGCCTTTCCCACTTGACGACTCGTTACCGAAATCCATTGTGTGTCATTTGCGCAAGAGTTGCCTCGACTTTCGAACGAAACCTTGCGGCACTTCTGCCCCAGAGGCTGTTACCGCCGGGAACACCCACCGATCACTCGCCGTCCGCATACACCGTGTCGGGACGTGCCGAGTGGTGGCGCCGGGCGTCGAACGGTTCGAGCCAGACCTGCACCGTCGCGAACAGGCCGCGCTGCGGGAGCCGGAAGTCGCCGAAGCGGTCCTGGTGAGTCAGTGGACCTTCCGGTCCGAGATCCACTCCACCGACGACGGCACGCTCGGTGTGCGCGACCCACAGTTGCCGCGGGTTGGCCCGGAACCACTGCCCGTTCGGCAGGTGCCCACCGAGCCGCATCCGGCCGGCGCCGAGCACCGGCCCGGCGGCGCGACCCATCGCGGCCAGCACCGTCGGGCTGTGCCAGAGGGCATCGGGCATCAGACTGCCCGCCGCGTTCATGACGGTGGTCGCCGGCGAGGTGGTCATCCGGAGATCCCACTCCAATTCGGTACCGACGGTCACGTGCAGGTCCGTGGGGTCGGTCCACTCGGCGCACACGTCGGTCTGCTCGGTGCGGCTCAGCGCGCGACCGAGATAGCGCGGGCAGCTCAGTTCGGCCGGGACGTCGCTGTACACCGTCCATGCGCCGTCCGGGTCGCGGTGCCACACGGACGTGAAGCCGGCGCCGATGCTGTTGGTCGGGAATCTGCGCAGCGCGAGATAGTGGCCGCTCGCGAACGGCGCGCCGATCACGGCGTAGCCGGCGAAACGCTCTCCGGAAACCCGGGGCAGTTCGCAGGACTGCTGGGCGGCTGCCTGCGGGGTGATGGTCATGTCGTCCTCCTCGATTGCGGGTACTTCGATCCTGTGCCCGCCGCCTCCGCACGTCATGAGGCCGCTGCCTCATCTTTCGGACCGGGCATCGTGCGAGGACACTGAGTCCATGACGTCCACGGGTGACGGTCCGCGACGGGCGGAGCTGGTCGCCGCGCTGTCCCTCGCGATCGATCTGGGTCTCGGTCAGCCGATGGAGCACATGGTGCGCTCGGCGGTGATCGCCACGCGCATCGCCGACCGGATGGAGCTGAGCGCCGACCAGAGGGACGTCGTCTTCTACGCGAACCTGGTGGCCTGGATCGGATGTCACGCGGACTCCCACGAACTGGCACGGATGTTCGGCGACGACATCGCGTTCCGCGCCGACACCTATGCATTGGACATGACGGGACTCCCCTTCTTCCGCATGCTGATGGGCCACAGCGGGCGGGGACTGCCGTACGCTGAGCGCTTCTTCCACGCCACGGCCTTCCTGTTCACCGCGCGCCGGCAGGTGTCCGAACTCATCCGGTCCCACTGTGGGTCCGCGAGTGTTCTCTCCGATCGCGTCGGGCTGGATCCTCGGGTGAGCGCGATGCTGACCTTCACCTTCGAGCGCTGGGACGGTGCGGGGCTACCTTCGGGCGTTCGCGGCGACGAGATTCCGGTCGAGATGCAGATCGTGCAACTGGCCGACGTCGCCGAGGTGTATGTACGTCTCGGCGGGCCCGCGCAGGCGGTCGCTGTCGCTCGTGCGCGAAGCGGAACCCAGTTCGGCCCTCGTGTGGTGCAGGTGTTCGTCGACGACGTCGACGCCATCACGGCGGGTGTGCTCGAACAGGACGCATGGTCGGCGGCGCTGGCCCAGGCGTCCGATCGTGACTACATCCTGAGCAGACCCGAATTGGACGAGATGCTGCGCGCGATGGCGGATTTCGTCGACCTCAAATGTCCTTATCTGCTGGGGCATTCGCGACGTGTGGCGGATCTGGCGGCGGCCGCGGGTCGGCATCGTGGGCTTCCGGTCGCGGAGGTCGAACTCCTCTACCGCGCGGGTCTCGTGCACGGACTGGGACGGATGGGTGTGCCCAATCAGATCTGGGAGAAGGTCGGTCCGCTCACCACCGCGGAATGGGAGCGGGTCCGCTTGTATCCGTATCTGACCGGGCGGATCCTCAGCCGTGTCGGAGGGTTGGAGGCCGTCGTCGCCGTCGCTGTGACGCACCGCGAGCGACTCGACGGCTCCGGATATCCCGGCGGACTCCGGGCCGCCGACCTGAGCGTGACGGCGCGGATCCTCGCCGCGGCGGAGACCTATCAGCGGCTACGAGAACCTCGGCCGCACCGCAAGGCACTGACGGCCGAGGCCGCGGCGGCCAGGATGTGCCGCGACGCGCAGGCCGGACGACTCGACACGGACGCGGTCGAGGCCGTGCTGCTCGCGGCCGGGCACCCGACGAAGCGACGCGCGCCCTGGCCTGCGGGATTGACGGGTCGCGAGGTGGAGATCCTCAGACTCGTCGCTCTGGGTTATTCGAACCGGCAGATCGCCGACGAGCTGGGTATCGCGCACAAGACGACGCGCAATCACGTCGAGCACGTGTACGCGAAGCTCGACGTCCACAACCGCACCCAAGCAGGACTCGCCGCGATCGACCTCGGTCTGAGCTGATCCGTGTGGACTCAGCCTCGCTATCCGAGGTCGAACCCACACATCAGTGTCCGCCTCAGGCGATGCACCAGATGTATGCCGACGTGCTTCAGGACTGGGTACTTCCTCGCCTCCGCACGCGACGGCGCGACGAGCCGGAAGATCTGGTGTTCTCGACCGTCATATACGCCGTCGAGAACACCGGATCGGAACGGCGTCCTCGTCCCCCTACCGCGTGTCGTCGGAGTGACTGACGACGTTGACGACCGTGCCGTCCGGTGCACGGACGAAGAACCGCCGCACTCCCCACGGCTCCGAAGTCAGCGGATACACGATTTCGAACCCTCGACGCTGCGCTTCCTCGTAGGCCGCTTCCACCTCGTCGCCGACGTGGACGGAGATCGCCGAGTCAACGGGAGCCGTCTCGTCGCCACTGACCAACTGGACGGTGGCACGACCGTCGGGAGTGGTGAACCGCGCGACCCATCCGAGGTTCATCTCTTCGACGCTCAGCCCCAGATAGTCCGCGTAGAAGCTCCGCGCCTCCCCGATGTCCGGGACGTTGATGTTCGTGGTGATGCCGGTCGGACGCATGCGGTCACTCCTTCGACGATCCTCGGTGGATTCGACCCGCTCAGCGGGGTTCATTCCACACAAATCGGGTGATGGGTCATCTCGAATTCGAGTGCACCACTACTCGCGCTTCGGAGTCCCGAGAATGAGTACGCAACCCGGACAGTGGCGGCTGTTGGACGAAGCCGAGGCCGCTGCACTCTCTCTGGCCGACGAATCGCACACCCCGCCCCGAGAGGGAAGAACTCACCGTCGCTGTGCGAAAGTTCCTCCGCACCAAGGGTGCGCCGACTACCTCGATGATCCGAACGTCTCGTCCGTCGGCGTCGGATACAAGCATGTGGACGGCAAACCCACCGGCGAGCTCGCCGTGCAGTTCACAGTGAATGAGAAGGTATCGGAGCCCGAAGCTCTCGAAGCATTGGGCACCTCCCCGCTTCCCGAGAGCATCACCGTGAACGGTGTGAAGGTTCTGACCGATGTGATCGAGCGGTCGTACGAACCCGCATTCCATCGCGTCCCGGAAGCAGCGACGCCGCCCCGGAAGACGCGACGACAACCGGATAGGACGACTCGTGCGGTCGCACCTGGGGCCGGCCGGGGACTGTGCCGTGGCGACGGTCAAGGATCGGCAGTTCGATCCGGAGATCTGCGGGCTCGGCACAAAGTCCATCGGTGCGTTCGAGATCGGACCCGCTCCGAAGCACCCGGCAGCCGACGGTGAGATCAGCAGCGGCGGCGACTCCGGAGCCGCGTGGATGTTCCGGTCCGGAACCGGCGCGGCGACGATCACCGTCCTGGCCGGGCTGCATTTCGCCGGCGAAGCGAACGGCAGCTCCGACGAGCACGCGCTGGCGTGCCTGCCGCAATCCGTCTTCGAGAAGCTGGGTGTGACCCTCACCCCGCCGGCCTCGGAAGAGGCGGTCGCGAACGTCGGCTTCGACCCGAACTTCCTGTCGACGCCCGTCCCGCTTCCCGAAGTGAAGCCCGACATCGCGAAGGCGAACGACGGCTCCGAGGTGCTGCACTACACGCACTTCTCGCTGGCGATGCGCAAGTCGCGTCGGTTCGCCGCATGGGTGGCGTGAAACATCGACGGCGGTTCGAGGAAGAAGCTCAGCCGAAAGAACATCGACTTCGTCAAGGATCCACGTCTGGCGGCGGACGTCCAGGTCGGCAACGAACTGTACCGAGCGAACCGACTCGATCGCGGGCACCTCGCACGACGCGCCGACCTGCTGTGGGGCAGCACGAGCGAAGCAACGAAGGCGAACAGAGACTCGTTCATCTACACCAACATCACCCCGCAGATGGACGACTTCAACCAGAGCGCCCGCGACGGCGTCTGGGGCAAGCTCGAGGACGCGGTCTTCGCAGATGTGGAGGTCGACGACCTGAAGGTGTCGGCGTTCGGGGGCCCCGTGTTCGCGGACGACGACCGCGATTTCAGGGGGGTGAAGATCCCCCGCGAGTTCTGGAAGGTGCTCGTGTTCATGGAGAACGGCGAGCTCGAGGAGCAAGGTTTCCTACTGAGACAGAACCTCGGATCAGATCGAGGTGCTCGACCTCGACGAGTTCCGGCTCTTCCAGGTTCCGCTGGCCGAGATCGAACAACGCGCCCGGCTGCGGTTCCCGCAGGCGTTGCGAGATGCGGATCTGCAGGTCGCGACGGAGGCGATCACCGAACCGCTGGATTCGGTGGCAGCCATCCACTGGTGACGTCTCGTGTAGGCGTGAGAACGGTTTCGTCCCTATAACTCTCGCGNCGTGAAGTCTATTCTGCTGCGCAGGGTGCTGCCGATAGTCGGCGGGATAACGGCGCTGCTGCTACTTCCTCGGGTGTCCTCGTTTCTCGGTCCCGAAGTCCCGTCCGTACCCACCTTGGTGCCGACCACCGCCGCGGCACCGGGCCCTTCCACACCGCAGACCACGCGACCTCCCCTCCCGGAGGGTTTTCCCTCCATGTTGTTTCCCCCACCGAAGATCGACGTCGAGCCAGGGCAACCGCAACCGATCGACACCAGATACGGCCTCACCTATGAGATTCCGGCGGACTGGAAGAACGACCACGGCGCCAGCGCCGGGTGGTCCGGTGAGGAAGGCCACGCCGTCTACGGCAGTGTTGGTTCGTTCGGTTACGGGTCCTGTCCCGAGAAAGACGGAGGCTGGCTGGCGATGTCCGGCGCGGCGGGGTCGCGAGATATCGACCTCGAAACCGTAGCTACCGAGAGGATCCGAGACGTCGAGTGGATCTTCGACGACAGCGCCGGCACGCGGCCGACGGTCGAGTACGCCGCACCCGTATGGTTCGAGATCGCTGACCGCCCCGCCATCCGACTTTCCGCCCTCATCAATGATATTCCGCAGGTCAGCGGTTGCGAACCTGACGCCGCCCGGTTCGACATCGTTGCCACCCCGGGCTATGCGACGGCGCAGACCATGGTGTTGATGGTGCAGGTCAACGAAGGCTCGTACGACGCCGATGTCGCCGATGACATCATCGCAACGCTCCGACCGACGTAATCAACTCTTGGAGTCATCGACATCACAACGCTTTGTGGATCCCAAAGTCGACCGGGTGACTCTGCGGTGCACTCGAGACACGAGCAGCGGCACCTGTTACAGTCTCCGCGCTGATCTCGAGGGGGTCGAGATCAACTCGAAGGGGGGCACGTGAAGTCAGTTCTACTGCGCAAGGTACTGCCGATAGTTGGCGGAATCACGGCGCTGTTGCTCCTTCCTCGAGTGTCCTCGCTTCTGGGTCCCGAAGTTCCATCAGCACCGACCTTGGTACCGACCACATCCGCGCCATCGACACAAGCAGGCCCACGAACCTCTCCCCCGCCATTGCCGGAGGGGTTCCCCTCCATGCTGCGTCCGCCGCCTCAAATGACCGCCGCGCCGGGCGGTCCGCAACCGATCAGCACCAGATACGGTCTCACATACGACATTCCTGCGGACTGGACCAATGACTACCGCTCTATCGCTGGGTGGTCGAACAAGGACGACCGGGCGAGCTTCGGGGCAATCGGGCATTTCGGCGAAGGTTACTGCTCGGAGAACGACAGCGCTCAACTGGCGATGTCGGGTGCCGCAGGTTCACGGGACCTCGACCTTCTCGCGGTCGCGTCGAAGGAGATTCGAGCTGTCGAGTGGATCTTCGATGACGACGCGGGCACACTGCCGACGGTCGAGTACGCCGAACCTGTGTGGTTCGAGGTGGCCGGCCGGCCATCCGTCCGACTCTCCGCCCATATCACGGACATCCCACAGATCAGCGAGTGCGACCCCGAATCGGCTCGATTCGACATTGTTGCGACACCGGGATACGCGACTGCGGAAACCATGGTGCTGATGGTCGAGGTGCATCAAGGCATAGATGGCACGTACGACGCTGATGTTGCAGACGAAATCATTGCGACCCTCCGCCCCACGTAACCCGAGCCAGCGAGGAGCAGCGCCACATGCGCGAAGACTTTGATGTCATTCCCGAAGAAGTAGCCGGGGCGGCTGTGCTGTTCGAACAGATTGCAGACGATGCATCGGCCTCCACCGACTACATACGTGCGGAATGCAGTGTTCAGCAGGGGCTAGGGGCTGGGGTGCTCGCACTGCTGAGCGACCCTTTGGCCGCTACCGCCGATTTCATGTCGGCACGGTACGAAGAGTTGACAGCGGTGACGAGAACGACAGGTGTGGAACTGAATCGAGCTGCATGGATGTACGCCGACCAGGACGCCAGAACCTACGACTCTCTCAATGCGAACATACTGTTCGAAGAGCTGATCGACACTCACTACGACTCGTACACGCGGGCACCCGGCCCCGCAGCTCCGTTCATCGACCCGGTAACCTACCGGAAGGGTGAGGAAGTAGACCTTTCGCTGCCCGAAGTAGGAGCCGAGGATATTCGGCAGGTCATCGCGGACGCAGCAGGTTGGCTCGGAGATGTAGACGACGCCATTCACGCTGCAACGGGATGGAGTCCGCTCTTGCAGTTCGTGGAGCCTTTGACGGGAAACTGGAACGAACTGAAGCGTATCGGCGACGCATATCGCATCGCAGCCGAAGGCATGGAAACGTGTGGTTCCAACGTCCGTACCGGCTATGAACAACTCGATCCGCATTGGGACGGTGCGGCCGCTCAGAGCTTCACGGAGCATGCTGAACGCCAAGCAGCAGCTATGGAGTGGGAAGGCCCGGTAGGCCGAGTAGCGAAAGAGATGTGCTTCTTCACCTCCGACAAGGTCAGGCAGGCGGCGATAAGCGGGGTTCAGCGACTCGCCACGATGTTGGAGGAGGAAGTCTCACTCGAGAACACCACCCAGGCATTGAAGTTCGCCGTCAAGAAGATTCCCTGGATCGGCACGTACATCCAGGTGAACGCCATTGTCGAGATCATCAAACAAGCGGCTTCGCAGATCGATGATCTCGTCAATAGCGTGCGGGAGATAGTCGAGGCGCTCGAAGGATTCCTTGCAGCGATGGCATCTCCGTCCGGCTATCTCAACGAGAAGTTCGAAGAGAAGCTTGCACCGATAACCGACGCTTACAACGACACCAAGACCAAGGCCGAACTGGCCATGGACATCACCAGCGTGGCCGATGCAGACGATACATACAATGCCCCCAAGTCCGGCTATGTCGTCGGCGACGATCCCTGGGCGGATGCCGTATGAGAGATGTCCCCTTCCATCTGGAAGCAGCCGTCCGAAGGATCCAGGACGCCGGATACACCATCGACACCCATCGCATCCGTGCCGACCATGTGTCCAACGGTGACTGGGATACGCGGATAGACGTCGACGAAGCACTGATGAGCCGGCTCGCAGGAACCGATACCGCCTCCGACTCGCTTCGAGCCTTCGCGTCCCGCGTCGACGCAGGCACAGCCGAATGGCGCGACATCGAACGGATCCTTCGCACTCTCCCACCGGAGGTGACCGAACTGAAGACATCGAAGCACTACCGCTGGCGTTGGGATCATCAGCCACCTGTCGCAACTCCGGTCGAGGACGAGCCAGGGCCGTACAGAATTCCCTGGCAGCCATGATCGACCATCACGTGCATTCGTTGTAGAGCTATCCCTGCGGACGTGGATCGCGAGCTGGTGCAGCTCCTCCTGATTTGGGTGGTTCCACCCCCGGATGGCGGGGCTGGAACCACCCAAGTCGTTGTCGCGTCGGCATCGACGGCCAGGATCTCGCGCAGCGTCAGATCGTGGTGGCCGCCAACTCAGTGCGTAGGCGATCGAGCTGCTCTGGTGTCACGGCCGTCGCGAATCGCTTTTTCTTGCCGCCACTCGACGGATGGTCGAGATAGACGAACGCTCGGGGACGGCCGTCGTGAACGAACTCGGCGTATCGGCGCTCTCCGTCGAGACCCAGGTGGAACAATTGTGAAACCTCCCGAGCTGCATGCACGCCGATGACAGCAAAGACGCGAGCTTCTGACGCAGCCGACACCACCTGCGGGAGGTACTTTGTCGCACGTGTGTGACGCGCCTCGGCAACACCGATCTCATTCCTGCCCTTACCCTGATTCCACCGAAAGACCGACTGCGANGCCGACAGCATCGACGATATCGACCTGCTGCGCTCGGGCGGCATGACACACCTGTTCGCAGGTGTCTATGCACCCTCGACTGTGGGAACACTGCTACGCGAGTTCAGCTTCGGTCATGCCCGTCAGCTCGAATCCGTGCTCCGCGAACACCTGATCGCACTCACCGCCCGAGTCGAGATCCTGCCCGGTTTGGCCAAGCAGGCGTTCCTCGACATCGACTCGCTGCTGCGCCCGGTCTACGACCGCGCCAAACAAGGCGCGAGCTACGGACACACGAAAATCGCCGGCAAACAGATCCTGCGCAAAGGCCTGTCCCCGCTGGCCACCACCATCAGCACAGCCGACTCCACACCGATCATCACCGGCATGCGACTACGCGCCGGGAAAGCCGGATCCGGTAAAGGTGCAGGTCGGATGGTCACCCAGGCCATCGTCACCGCCCGGGCAGCGGGCGCGGCCGGTGCCATCACGGCCTGCGGTGATTCCGCCTACGGCACCCGTTCGGTCATCTCGGCGTGCCTGCGCGCGAAAGTGTGCTTCTCGCTGGTCCTGGACAAGAACACCGCGGTCCGGTGCGCGATCGACTCCATCGCCGACGAGGCGTGGACCCCGGTGAAGTACCCCGGAGCGGTCCGCGACCCGGACACCGGAGCGTGGATCTGAAGATGCCGAGGTCGCCGAAACCACCTACACCGCTTTTGCTTCCACCACGACTCCGGTTACCGCCCGGTTGATCGTGCGCCGCGTCAAGGACGCCCGCTACCCCGACGCGTTGTTCCCGGTGTGGCGGCATCATCCGTTCTTCACCAACACCACTACCTCGGCCACCGACGCCGATGTCACCCATCGCCGGCACGCGATCATCGAAACCGTCTTCGCCGACCTCATCGACGGACCCCTGGCGCACATGCCATCGGGGCGCTTCGGGGCGAACTCCGCGTGGGTGCTCTGCGCGGCGATCGCCCACAACCTGCTGCGCGCCACCGGCCTTCTTGCAGGTGGTGGGCATGTTCGCGCCCGTGGGGCGACGCTACGGCGCAAGATCGTCGATATCCCGGCCCGATTGTGTCGACCGCAACGAGAACCGATCTCGCGGCTACCCACGCACTGGCCCTGGTCGGACGCATGGCTTCGATTGTGGACCAATACCATCGGCCACAGCCCGCCAGCTATCGCCTGAACACCGACCGACCCGCCGAGACGGCACGACCGGAACCGCACCGTGGAAAAGCTCGGCAAACCAGCGGTCACCGCATGTCCGCAACTGCCCATACATCCACTCGCCCGGCCGGAATGGGCTTCGGCATCACGTCAGTGGATTCAGGCTAAGAATCTCGACGCAGTCATTTGCGGCAACGACGGTCGGGTGTACACGACGTAGTGGAAGGGGTCGTAGCCCAGAAGGCCCGGGATCCTGTCTCCAGGCCGCGTGCGCCCCCACAACTCTCGCGCGCTGACCCGAGGCTTGCCCCGCGTGTAGCGTGAGCAAACCCGGGTTCGGCGCGCGAGGAAGCCCATTGCAATCCCCTATCGTCCACATATCAAATTCGGGTTCGAGTTCGATCATTGCCGGTCGCTCGTCGTCCCTGTCTCCATTCGGATCCGCCCCCATACAGTGGCCAACGCCACGATGCTGCTCGCCCATGCTTGAGCCGAGCAATAGATCGCTCTCACGTCGCAGGACATCTTCGATGAACGATTCGGATTGACAGAAGAACCGCATCGACCGAACGCTCTCACCGCACGACCTTCGGTTCAGAATTCGTAGCGCGAAAGCCTCAGGCTCGAGCGGCGGATATTGTGCCGGGATGAGCTTTGCGGCACTTGACCCCCTCGACGTCGCCGGCCGTGTCGTGCAACTGCTCGAGGCCGGCCGCCGCAATTCGACGTACAAGCTCGCGACCGTCATGGCGCTCGTCGACATCTGCGTCGAGAACACCGCTGCTCCCGACGGGAGTCTCACTGTTCCGATCGACGAGATCACTCATCGGGTCATCGGCTATTACTGGAATCAGGTCCGGTCGTTCCACCGCCACGGACGGCTTACTCAGGTCAGGCGCGGACGTTCGATCCCTGATCGAATCGCAGAAGCCAGAGACGTCCTGATACTCGACGGGCTTCGCACCGCGGAGGTAGCTCGCGAGTCCGCCCATCCGGTCTATCGACGACTCGTTCGCTCCGTACGGCTGACGATCGCGCAACAGCCACTTACGCACCTGCAGAGCGTTCCTCACAGCGCTACCCGCGACGAGTTCATGTACGACGCGGCGGGCTTCCACAAGAAGATGACCATGAGCGACGTCGACCGAATCGCCGTCATCGTGCTGCGACCAGGAGTTCCCGAAGGCTTACGACGGACATCCGTACTGCTCAGGACCTTCGTGCGCTCCGTGTGGGCGCACGACGTCATCGACCTCAATCGCGCCGAACTCGACGCCGAGGACATCGACGGGTTTCTCTTCGGCACCGACCGCACAGCACTGCGTGCTCTCGTCGACCCACTCCGTGACCTGCAGTCAGGTCGTTGCTTCTACTGCGACGGCCGTCTGCAATCCGATGTCCACATCGATCACGTTGTGCCTTGGTCGATGATCCCCATCGACGGTGTTGCCAACCTGGTGGCAACCGACGCACGATGCAACCTCGACAAGTCGGCGAGCATCCCGGTGCAGGACCACGTGACACGAGCCCTGGAACGACAATCCTTGTCCGAGATTTCCAGCCTTACCCGCATCCCGGTCCTGCACAAGCGGACGGCGTCGGCTGCTCACGGCGTGTATGCGGCCTTGCCTGCCGGCTCGTTGCTGTGGAGATCGTCCGGGACGTACCAACCGCACGCGCCCTGAACGACCCGCGGCCGCTCTCACCGATATAGTTCTGTCCTGCGGCCCGACGGACTTCCGCTGCGATGAGCAGCCACGGACATGCCCCCACCCGCACGAGTGGATTCGTGCTGCCTTGGGGACCTGACTGTGACGCTGCTTCGTACTACCGCCCGCCGGATCGTCGACCTCGATCGTCCTGAATCACTCGCGGAGCAGTTGTTGGAGCAAATGCTGTTCCGCACGGGACGACGTGCCGGGGAAGCCGAGCAGAGGTCCTGGACACGGAGCCTGCCTGTTCTCGCTCGCGATCTCGTCGACGCCGGTCTCCACGACGTCGAGATGCTGCTCGAATATCACTTGCCGTTGACGTCCCAGCGAGCCGACGTCGTCCTCGCAGGGACGCATCCACAGACCGGCGCGGCTTCGTACGTGGTCGTCGAACTGAAGCAATGGTCGGCAGCGCGCCGATATGAGGACAACCCCGAACTTGTCGAGGTATCCGGGATGCCTGGAGGACCGAAGCTGCATCCTGCCGCGCAGGTGAAGGGTTACTGCGACTACCTCGCGGACTTCGCCCGTACGGTGTCCGATCAACCGGACGCTCTTGCAGGCATCGCCTATCTGCACAATGCGACCGATCCGGGAGCCGTTGCCGATCTGCGTTCCTACCCGATGAGCGTCACCGGGCGCATGTTCACCGCTGGCGAGCGCGGGGACATGATCGAATTTCTCCGGAGTCGCCTCGCACCCACGCCCGGCTACGCCGCCGCCGACGCTCTGATGAAGTCGGCAATCGCACCGTCGCAGCAACTGCTCAAAGTTGCCGCTGCAGAAGTACGCGACCGGCCACAGTTTCATCTGCTCGGCAATCAACAACTCGCCGTCGACCTCGTGCTTCACGAGGTGGAGCAGTCTCGCGCCGCCGATCGAAAGCGCGTCATCATCGTCACCGGTGGTCCCGGTAGCGGCAAGAGCGTCGTGGCGTTATCGCTACTCGGTGAGCTCGCCCGGCGCGGCCGAACCGTGCTGCATGCGACAGGGTCCCGATCGTTCACACAAACCCTGCGGAAGGTTGCGGGGCACCGCGCGCCGCGCGTGCAGAAGATGTTCAAGTACTTCAACCAGTTCATGACGGCGGATCGCAACGGACTGGACGTCCTCATCCTCGACGAGGCGCACCGCATCCGTGAGACCTCCGTCGACCGGTACACACGAGCCGAACTCCGCACAGACCGACCGCAGGTCGACGAACTCATCGCGGCCGCGCGCGTCCCTGTCTTCCTTCTCGACGAGCACCAGGTGGTACGCCCCGGAGAGATGGGATCCTATGCCCAGATCGAACATTATGCAGCCTCACTCGGGCTCGAGACACAGCACATCCATCTGGGAGAACAGTTCCGCTGCGGAGGTAGCGAAGAGTATCTGCTGTGGGTGAAGCGGCTGCTCGATCTGGCGGACGGAGGGCCGTTCGAGTGGAAGGGCGATCCGCAGTTCACCGTTCGTATTGCGGACAGCCCCGAAGAGATGGAGCACCTTCTCTCCCAGCAGAGGGATCTCGGATATTCGGCGCGGATGACGGCAGGCTACTGCTGGCCGTGGAGCGACGCAGACAAGGACGGGAATCTGGTGCCCGACGTTCGGATCGGTAGTTGGGCACGCCCGTGGAACAGCAAGAGCGACCGGCGGGTCGGCGACGCTCCCCCAGCTGCGTTGTGGGCTACCGAGGACGGCGGGTTCGGGCAGGTCGGTTGCGTCTACACGGCCCAGGGTTTCGAATACGACTGGAACGGAGTCATCCTCGGACCCGATCTGGTCTGGCGTAACGGACGGTTCACGACGATTCGCGAGGCGAACCGCGATCCCGATTTCAAGAACCGCACACGAATTTCCGACGTGCGCTTCGACAGGTTGGTCCGCAATGTCTACAAGGTGCTGCTTACCCGCGGAATGATCGGCACCGTCATCTACTCGACCGATGCCGAAACGCGAGATGCGCTCCGTCAACTGATCTCCGACTGACCCTCACGACGACTACCGAACACCGAGCACGGCCCGACGGGCTTCCGCAGCAGGACATGCCCCCACCCGATGCGAACCTGAGAAGGCGCATGGGCAATGACCAGCTGGATCGTAAAGATCAACGAGAAGACACCACAGCACTGGGATTACGCACGAGACGACGGCTTCTGGGATGTGCGTAGCCCGTCGTACTTCAAGAAGATTGTGCCCGGTGACGACATCTACTTCTGGATCACGGGTCAGGGCAATGGGTTTGTTGCACGTGCACGAGCGACTTCCGGTCTATACGAAATCACCCCGAGCTCGCAACCCGCGCACTGGAGCGACGTTCAAACCGGCGGCTACACAAACCGATTCGAGTTCGAAACAATCAGTGAGGACGTAGTTTCATCGCCCACCTGGGCACAGCTACAGAAGCTACTCGGCAAAAATCTCGCGGCACAGGCCGGAGCCAACCAGGTGTCCGACCCGTCTGCCGAAAGTCGCCTACGCTCACTGTTCGGCACCGAAGCCGATCTCGCTTTCGCCCACTTCCCCGTCGTCGACGTCGAGTTACCCAAGAGCCTCCCGACGTACGAGAAGGGCGATGACGTCCGTAAACGCGCTCAACGAGCCATTGCTGTGCGATACGGTCAGCCCAAGTTCCGTCGCGCACTGCTGGCAGCGTATGAACGTCGTTGCGCAGTCACCGGATGCGACGTCGAGGCGGTCCTGGAAGCAGCCCATATCGACCGCTACTTCGGAGAGCACAGCAACCATGTGACCAATGGTCTGCTCCTCCGCGCCGACCTCCACACCTTGTTCGACCTGCAACTGTGGACAGTGCGCAGCGACCTCACAGTCGCAGTGGCTCCCCAGCTCGAGAGCAGCGAGTATGCAGCCTTCGCGGGCAAGCGGATTCGAGTACCGAAAAGCTCCGCTCATCACCCTGATGCTGCGGCGCTCGCTCGGCATCGAGACGCGTGCGACTGGGTCCGATCGGCTTCATAACTCTGGCAGAAGAGGATTATGGCGATCGCCGCAGAGATGTCGCGGCCCGCGTGATCATATAAACCGTTGCGCTGAAGCGACTTCGAAGGATCTGCTTGCGCGCACAACCGAAGGAGTGCCAAAATCTCAAGATCGTCACCGATCCGCGTGGCGTCACAAGTGAAGAAGGCCCGCCAGGAGCGGCAACTCCCGACGGGCCGGATGTCCGACTGATCAGGAGTCGAACGTGGGCCAGAATACCCTGGCTGGCGGCGTGCGTCGTGGACCGCGCCTGGCCAGCAACTTCACCATCCTCAGCAACGCCGTCATCAACGACGAGCGCCTCTCCTTCCGCGCACGCGGTGTGCTCATCTGGTTGCTGTCCAAACCGGACGACTGGCGTACCCGGTCCGACTCGATCGCAGGCCAGTCGCCGAAGGAAGGGCGCGACGCCATCCGCTCCGCTCTCCGCGAGCTTGCCGAACTCGGATATCTGATCCGCGAGAAGATTCAGAACGAGCGTGGCCAGTGGATCACCATTCAGACGATCTACGAGGAGCCGCACGTCCAGCCGGGCCCTGAAAATCCGACCCGCGGCAACGCGGACATCGGAGAGCCAGGCGGTCTTTTAAGTACTGATTCACCAAGGACGGAAACCAACCGCACGTCCCAGGTCTCGAACGCATCGCACAGTCCCGAGGTCGCCCGGTTGGCGGCGGCATGTAAAGAATCCGGACTGACAGCAACATTCGCGTACCTCAGGCCGGATGCCGCAGCCGCGATCGAAGCGTTGATCGCGACGCACGGCGTTCCGACGCTGGTAGCGACCGCGAAGGCTGCGCATCGCCCCAGCGATCCGATGCGATACGCGCACGCGTGGCTACCGATGTGGCAGGGACTGTCCGTTCCACGGATCCGACCGGCGAAGTGCGGAGCGTGCGACGAGTACGGGTGGCTACCGGACGACGCGCACGGCAGGGCGGTGAGGTGTCCCTGCCGAACTGCTCAGGCAGCGTGAAGAGCCGAAACTGCGGCTACTCGCACAGGTTCATTTCGTCGAGATTCCCTGCCTCACTGATGCAATCGCTGTAATCCTGCAGGTCGGTTCCGATCTGGTCGAGATCGCTCCCGAGCTGGTCGACGGCGGTGAAGAATATGACGATGCCAACAATTCCGAAGATCACGGCAAGGGCACTGAGGATGGTGCCCGAGATCGCGGTCTTCTTGTTCGTCGCCTTGTTCTTACGGCAACGGCTGATACCCGCCAGACCCAGAGCGAGCCCGATGATGCCGAGAATGAAGCCGATGAACCCGGTGATCGGCATCAGGCAGAACAGGAGACCAACGATCCCCAGAATCAGCGAGGCCAGACCCATCCCATTCCTCTCCGGATTGACGGGAGCCGGTGCTCCGAATCCCGGCCCCGTCATGGGACGAGTCTGCTCTGTCCACTGATTTCCGTCCCACCACCGCTCGACGCCCGGGCTATTGCCGTCCGCGTACCATCCCGCTTGCGTGCTCATCACTTGTCCATTCTCGACTGGGATTTGTTGGACTAATCGGCATGCAAGCGAGCACTGTTACCGGTTCCGCCCAGCGGCGGGTCGCAGTAAGAGTGCACCGCCGGTGCCTGCTGTAGTGGAGCTCATCAAGGGACCGACCGAGTTGGCGCACCGCACCGCGTTGCCACTGCCCCAGAGTTCACGGTATAGGCCGGGCCGGCAAGAGATCGATTCTGTGGAGACCAGCGTGCTCACCGACGACGTCGAGGGCCCCATATACTGCTACTCGGCGGACGGTCGTAGAAGGTCACCCGCATCGCCTGGAAGCGACGGCACGTGTTCGTCGAGCCAACCCATATCCAAGACCACGCCAAGTGGGATCCCCTGCCCGACGGTGCATCGTTCGAGATCGCGCGCGACATTCGCGATATCCTGCTGGGTGCAATACCCTCCGGAGTGACGTTGACGCGGCGAGCCGTAGCGGCGTTTGACGGTCAGCGGGTGCACCGCTCCGACCAAGTCACCGACGGCGCCTTGGTCATCATGCGCGACGATCGGAACGACCGGCGCTGGTGGACGTGGGCCGGCTCGAAGGCCAGCCGCACCTCGCGGCGTGGACCCTGGGCTTGGTTCCGCCGCGACAACGGATCGGGCCTGGATGGCTGCGCTTGCACGTCGACCTGACGGTCGCTGATATCCGTGACGGACTGCCCGCGCTACGCACCCGAGTTCGAAGCTGCTCTCTGCGATGGATGCCGGCGCACTGCGGGTTTGAATTTCTCGGCAGCGTTGCCAGAGCACCGGGACTGCTGCACGGATCGATGACATCTGAACTGCGGTGTCGTCAGGCACTGCTGGAAGGATCGACCCCGTGCCCGAGCCCTACACGAAAGAGTTCCGCGACGACGTCGTGCGCGTGGCCCGCCACCGCGAACCAGGCCAGCACTTGCGGCAGTTCGCCGCGGACTTCGGCATCAGCGCATCCTGCTCGACCAACTGGATGCGAAAGGCTGACGTCGAAGACCGCATCACACCCGGCACCACCGCCGGTGAGAGCGCTGAACTGCGCGAAGGGAAGTACCCCCGCCGAGCACCGCACCGACGAGGGCAAGCTCCGCCTGTGTGATCAAGGACGTCTGCTCGAACCAGATCGTCGGCTACTCGATTGGTGACCGGATGAAGTCTCGACTCGCTGTGGCCGCCCTCGAATCCGCAGTGGCTCGGCGCGGTTCGGTCGCCGGGTACGTGGTGCATCCCGATGGCGGATCGCAATTTCGCAGCCGGCATTCGTTCGCGTTCTGGGGCTGTCACGGCTTGGTCAGGACGATGTGCCCGGGTCGGGGCGGCCGGCGACAACGCCGCGATGGAATCGTTCTTTGCGCTGCTCCAGCGCAACGTCCTCGACCGGCAGCGTTGGGTCACTTGCGAGCAGTTGCGCGTCGCGATCGTCACTGGGGCACCACCCGCTTGCGGTAAGAGGATCGCGCGGACTTATCACCGTTGGAAACGTCAGCTCCCACTGGGCAGATTGACGCCTGTCGAGTTCGAGACATCATGACTACACCAACCGCACAGGCTGCGTGATCGAAACTGTCACCGAGTCGTGCACCAGGTCCAATCGTCCTGGTCTACGCGGGACTGCTGCTGTCAGCTCTCAGCCTGCGCTGAGAAAGCGGACGTAACTAATTTCCAGGAGTTCTCGGTCAGGCTGCTCACTACGAGACGGCGGAACCACCATCAGCTTCTGTCCATGCCGCTCCTTCAAGCCATGCTCGAGCATCGGGCCGTCGATCTCGTCCAAAAGGGCCCTCCGGATCTCCACGACCAAGTCCGGCGTAATGCCAAGGATGTTCACGTCGTACGCAGCGTGGTGGATCTTGCACAGAGCGAGCCCGTTAGTCACGGACGCAATACCTGCCTCGTGTGAGTCAGGCACAATATGCGCAGCATCCAACAGCTCACTATGACCGAGAGCGCAGACCGCACATCGCGTTTCGTACGCACGCATCACAGTTGCACGAAAAACCGGCTGATGGAGCCGACGCTTTGTCTCTGCTACGACATATCGCCGAAGCTGCTCTTCCGCTCGGGAATCGGGACGATGAAGATCGCGAGCGACTTCGGTGGCGATGACGAACTGGTGTTCGTCAGGTTCTTCCCCGATGATGAACACCGGATAGATGGGCTGGAACAAGCTCGGACCGACGCCGTAGAACCAGATCAGTGGCACGCCCTCGTTCATGGCCGCTCGTAAACCACGATTGTCCATGTTGTTCGGGTCGGTCGTCGACCACTTGTAGCGCAAGAGTCCGTCCGAGCCGACCTGATCCTCGTACGGACGCTTCGCACCGGGCGCGCGATACGTCGTACTGATGGACAGAGCTGACGAAAGCTCCTTCGGCTTCCGGATCCCGCGCGTCGGGTCCATGAGCCGGAACATCTCCCCATCGATCGTGAAGTCGAGGAGGTCCTGTCGACTGATCGGATCGAGACCGTCATTCGTGCGGATGGTCAACCATGCCATTGCCTCGCGGCGGAGACGAGCATCGAAATCGTCGCCGCTCCACGAACCGTCACTCACAAATCCTCCTGATTACCCCATCAGAGACCACGCGCCGGCGATACTTCGGCGCATCAGTCGAATGATCCCTATTGAACCATTAGCAACTAGAACGCCTTCCTCGTGGACTCACCCAGCGATTGCATGGAAGTGTCGTCTACTTTCCATGGGTCCCAGCCGGCGGACGGACCCTCATCACCGAGCCGGAATGCCTTCACTACGGCGCTGGCAGCGGCGTCAGGACCCGGATACGTCGCGCCCAGCAGCGCACAAACCTGAGCTCAAAGGCGACGAGAGGCCGGCTTCGCTCGGCCCGCGGTGGGTCACCGACCGGGTTAGGGTCGCTCCCGTGAGCACGCAAGTCGATACAGACGAGACAACTCCGCGCGAAGGCAATACGGGTCGGCGCCACCTCTCCGTCTTCGGCCTCGACTTTCTCGGTCTCGTCGTCGCCCTGTTCTTTTTCGCGTGGAGCCTGAGTCCCTCCCTCATCCCCCGCGAGTGGTATTTCCAGGGGCTCATCAGTGGCGTGACGGGAATCGTCGGCTACGGCATCGGTGTGCTCGTCGCCTTCCCCGCGCGGCGGTGGATCGCCCCGCGTCTCACGTGGTGGCGACGCCGACACACTGTCCGGCGCATCGCCGAGGTGCTGGTCGCTCTGGTCGCGGTGGGAACACTTCTGGGGAGTCTGCTCGCCGCAGCGGGATGGCAGAACGAAATCCGTGTCCTTATGGGCATCGAGACCACAACGGGTTTCGCGTATCTCCGCACCGGCCTGGTGAGCGTCGCGCTCTTCGCTGCCCTCCTCTACATCGCACGCGGATTGCGGTGGGTCGGACGATGCTTCGCGGAGTTCCTCGCGACTCGCCTGCGTGTTCCGGTCGTCGCGGCCGGCGTTCTCGCACCGGTGATCCTCGTGCTCGCGGTGGTGGTGTTCGTCGATCAGGTTCTGCTCGCGAGCAGTTCTATGGCGGCACGCATCGTGTTCGCCGACGACAACAACAGCACCGACCCCGGCGTGGAGCAGCCGCAAATTCCCGAGCGGTCGGGCAGCCCGGCATCGACGTCGTCGTGGGAGAGTCTCGGGCGTCAGGGACGCACGTTCGTCGCCGGTGGGATGGACGCCGAGCAGTTGACCGAACTGAACGACGCTCCCGCTCTCGAACCCGTACGGGTGTACGCGGGACTCGAAGCCGACGGCACCACCGATGAGCAGGTGCAGCTGATCCTCGACGAACTCGACCGCACGAAGGCGTGGGAGCGCGAGATCCTCGTCGTCGCCGGCACCACCGGGACCGGGTGGGTGAACCCGTTCGCCGCCGACTCGATCGAAGCGATCTACAACGGCAACTCGGCGATCGCCGCGATCCAGTACTCCTTCCTGCCGAGCTGGATCTCCTTCCTCGTCGACGGCTCCGCCGCCAAGGCCGCCGGCAACACACTGATCAACGGTGTCCACGAACGCTGGTCGCAACTGCCGGAGGACCAGCGACCCAAGCTCGTCGTCTACGGCGAGAGCCTCGGCTCGCAATCCGCCGAAGCCGCCTTCGACGACCTCACTGACATGCGCAGCCAGATCGACGGCGCGCTGTTCGTCGGACCGCCGAACTCGAACCAACTGTGGCGCAGCATCGTCGACCATCGTGATCCCGGCAGCCCCGAGGTCCTGCCCGTCTACGAAGACGGCGTCGCGGTGCGGTTCGCCTCGGACCTGCAGACGCTCGAGGACCAGCAAGGACCGTGGAACGACCCGCGGGTCCTGTATCTGCAGCACGCGTCCGATCCGGTGGTGTGGTGGGGACCGGGACTGCTCTTCGAGCGACCCGACTGGCTCGCCGAACCTCCGGGCGCGGATCGCTCACCGTCGATGCGGTGGTACCCCATCGTCACCTTCGCTCAGGTCGCGGCCGACATCATGGTCGGCACGTCGCCACCCGTCGGTCACGGCCACAACTACGAGGACCTCATCCCCTACGGCTGGGCCGCCGTGATGTCCCCAGAGGGGTGGACGCTCATCGACACGCAGCGGATCGCCGAGGCCGTCGAACAGTTGAACACCGCAGACGAGTAGTCGAACACGGCACGCTGCCCGAGGCTCTGCTAGCTTCTCCCCTACGGCTTCGCATTCCGTCTCTTCGCCATGCCTTCCTGCGCCCTGGTACCGACGAAAGCGACCGTCAATGACCACGACCCTCGATACACGGCTCTTCGCACTTGGTAGGGGCGGGTGTCGATCGACCCCGTTG
>NZ_JTIZ01000011.1:0-5681 GCF_000801125.1 Rhodococcus sp. Chr-9 | reverse complement strand
TTGTACGAACCATTGTCAGGGTGTCCACTCCCAGGGGGGAGCCTCACTTGGTTCGCCGGGGTCGATTCCGGTGAGGTCGCCGACCCTGCGCAGCCGGTAGCTGAGGGTATTGGGATGGACGTGCAGATGTGCGGAGGCGCTTTTGCGGTCGGCTCCGAAACGCAGGTGCGCTTCGAGTGCTTCGAGCAGATGCGGTGCCCCCAGCAGCGGCACGATACGGGCCGCGAGCCGGTCGCGGGCCGCACCGGGCCGGGTGAGCTGGTACTCGAGCAGCAGGTCATCGAGGCAATACGCGCCGGGGGGTCGGCCCAGGGTGCGTGCGAGGGTGGCGAGTTCGGTGACCTCAGCCGCGGCGTCGGGTAGCTGCGTGCGCGGCACCGCGACCGATTCGGCGAGATAGATTACCGCACTGAGCTTCTCGGTGAGTATTGAGCTCAGGGAGTCGGTGCGCAGCCCATGCCCGGGGTCGGTGTGCACCGGGATCAGCGCGACTCCGGTGGAGCCGTCGAAGGAGACCAGCGCGGTGCCGTTGCTGAGTGTGTCCAGGGTGTGGTGCAGAATTCGGATCCGTCGCCGTGCCAGCAGGTCTGCGGTCGCGGTGCTCGGGTCTTCGGGTCGGGCGTGGATGGCCAGCACGGTGTAGGAGTCGGTCAGCGGGGTGTCGGCGCGGGCGGCGAGCGCTTCGACGGGTCGCCCGCGTAGCAGGGCCGAGCACAGTTCGCGGCGGGCTTCTCGGTCGGCGTTGTGGATGGACTGGCCGACCTCGGTATAAGTCTCGGTCACGGTGATGGTGATGTTCTTGAGCAGGTCGAGCAGCCCGGATCCGATCGCCACCAGTTGGTCGATCTCCTCGGGTGCGGCGAGGGTGGCGGCCTCGGCGAGCACCGACTGGGCCGAGTTGTGGATGGCTTCGATCAGGCTCGCCAAGGGGAACCGGTCCTCGGCGTGACGTTCGGCGACCGGGGCCACGAAGTCGGCGACTTCGGCGCGGGTCAGGGCGCGGCCCTCGCTGATGGCTTGCAGGACCGCTCGTCCGCAGGCGTAGATGGAGGGCAGTACCTCGGGGCGGAAATGTCCGTCGGGTAGATCCGCCGCTGGTGGTGTGGCCCCCAGTCCATCGGCGAGTATCCGTTCAGCTATCTGCGGCCATCGGGGCAGCAGACGAGTGAGCAGCAGGGTGTCGGTGGCGAACGGCGGTGGAGCGGAGGACATGCAGAGATTGTGGCCCGCGACATCGAAAAGGGACACCCCGGCGAACGATCAGCGAGATGGTTTGTCTCCATCGACAAGAACCGCTTGCAGTACTTCGTTCGTGCGTGCAGTGACGGCATCGGCCACCCGGTACAAACTCGCTGTACCGCCAAAGCGCAGCGGCTTTGATCACGCAACAGCCGCACTATGCGCCGAGCCACATGACCTGGTGTGGCGCTGCGAGGAGTAGATGGGAAGTACACATAAATGCTTGCAACGAGGCGACACTTGCGCTGGACGGTCTGCGCCGCGATCATTTCGTGCGTAGCGCTGGCGCAGAGTCCCGGAGTGGGAACCGCCGATACGGCGCCCTCGGCAGAAGCCGAGCTGGCGGCCTTCGCCGACACCCTCTCCGAGGGTCTTGCCCCGGCCCCCGACGGCCGCCAACCCAAGGCGATTGTCGATTCGGGCAGCGGATCGAGCAGTGGCTCCGGTAGCGGCTCGGGGTGGGGCAGCAGCACCGCTGCGGCCCCCGTCGGGCAGGGCCCGGAGCTGAGCGCGCCGCTGGCGGCCTTCGCCCACGGGCTGCTCAACCCCGATGTCGCCCCGGCCGGGGCCAACAAGTGGGACTGCAAACCCAGTCCTGAGCATCCGCGACCGGTAGTGCTGCTGCACGGCACCTGGCTCAACGCCTTCGACACCTTCTCTTTCCTGTCCCCGCAACTGGCCAGGGCCGGTTACTGCGTCTACGCGCTGAACTTCGGCAAGTCCGGTCTCGTGCAGGGCGGTGGAGTCGGGGCGATGCTGCCCGGCCGCTACGGTGTCGGGCCGATGGAGGAGTCCTCACTACAGGTCGCCGAATTCGTCGACCGTGTACGCACCGCGACCGGGGTGGACAAGGTCGACATCGTCGGGCACTCCCAGGGCGGCACCGTGGCCAACCACTACCTGAAATTCAACGGCGGCGCCGAAAGGGTCTCCAAACTCGTCACCTTCGGCGCCACCCACCACGGCACCACGCTGATGGGCATCGCCACCCTTGGCCGGACCATCAACAACCTCGGGGTCAACATCCTCGGGTTCGTCGAACCTATCGCGGGCATGTCGAATATCCAGCAGGCCGTCGGCTCGCCGTTCTACGCCACTCTCAATGCGGGCGGCGACACGGTGCCCGGGGTCGACTACACCGCGGTGGCCTCGCGCTGGGACGAGGTCACCAACCCCTACGACTGGGCATTCCTGCGCGCCGGCACCGGAGCCACCGTGCAGAACATCACCTTGCAAGAAGGGTGTGAACAGGACCTGTCCGACCACCTCACCATGATGTACTCGCCGCGCTCGGCGAGCATCGCTCTGAACGCCCTGGACCCGGCCGCCGCGACAGCGCCGGTGTGCACCTTCAACCCGTGGCTGATCGGCGGTGGCGGCAAACTATGACCACCAGCGTGACCGCGGGTTTGTGCGCGGCCGCACAGACCGAGAACATCGTGCGGCAACTGCTCGAGCGGATCCGCCGTCACAGCGGGCCGGGGGATCCGCTCCGCGAGGAGATCAACGCCGTCGTGGCCGGATGCCTGGACCTGGTGGCCGGCGAGGCGATGGCCCCGAGCGCCAGGATGGAACGCATCCACCGCGCCGCAGCGCGGTGGGCCGGAGTCGGGGTGCCAATCGAGACCGTGCACCGGCTCGTGCGCGAAGGCTTCCGACTCCACCTGGACACCCACCTCGACGATCGCCAATCACCGCCGCTGCGGCGCAATCAGATCGATCAGCTGATAGGGGCACAGAACGCGGTGAACGCGACCGTGGCCAGAGCGTATCTGGAAGTTGCGCCAAGCACCGGCCCCGCACAGCAGCAGGAAGTGGCGCGTGCTCTGTTCGGTGGCCGCCATCCTGACCGGGTATCGCTGGAATACGGTGTTCCCCTCACACAGTGCTATACCGTCCTGGCGGTCGCGGCCACCGACGCGCGCGGTGCCCGGGCGATGGGCGCGTTTGCAGGAGTTGCCCGCGAGACAGTGCGGTTATCCAGTGCCGGCCTTGCTCAGCGAGTTCGGTGGCACAATCTTGGTCCCGGGCACGATCGCGGACGCCGAGGAGGGGCTGTGCACGTTCCTGACTCGGGTGCCACTGACCGCGTCGGTGGTCCGGGCCGACCCCCGCGGCGATACCCGCCGTCGCGGAGACCTCGCACGACCTGCTCGATGTGGCTCGCAGGGTTTATGGCAGCCCCGGGCTCTACCCGTTCGAGGATCTGGCCCTGGAATACCAGCTCACCCGGCCGGGCCCGACCCGTGACAGCCTGGCCGCCCTGCTGGACCCGAGCCCGAGCACCCGGAACTCTTGCAGACTCTGCGTGTACACATCAGCACCGATCTCAATCGTCGACTCAGCGCGCGGGCCATGTGCGTCCACGCGAACACCGTGGACTACCGGCTACGCCGGATCGGCACGCTGACCGGGCTGAACTGCACTCGTGCGACCGGGGTGTGGCGCTTGCGTGCGGCCCTGATCGCACGCAACTCTCCACCCCAGTCCTCGATGGCGCAGTGTTCGAACCACAACGCGCTGCGAGCAGCGATAACACTGCCCTCCGGAGTTGAGGCCCCCAGTGCCCGGCCAATGCCGACGTCGAGCCTGCCCCGCGGGTGCAAACGAAACGATCGAATTATGTTGAAAGACAATTTTTTCTCACCACCAGTTCTCGCTAGGTTTGGGGTGTGCATACGGTCGATCGGCCGACTATCCCCTTTGCTGTATCGGTACCCCGACATATGGGCGCGCGAAAGGACCACCAGGATGAGCTCGCCCAGCGTTTCCGATGCTGCGCCCCCGACGCTCACCGACCATCCCGCCGCCCGAGCGACCCGCCCGGAAAACGACGAGTTCTACTGCCCACCCCCCGATCTTGCGGCCCGACCGCCGGGCGCGATCCTGCGCACACGCGTCACCGAGATCGCCTTGTTCGGTGTCATCGCTCAGCGGTTCCCTGCCTGGCAACTGCTCTACCGCACCAGCGATCTGCACGGGACCCCCGAAGTCGCCGTCACCACGGTGCTGCTACCGGCCGACGCCGAGGCCATAGCCCGCCCGCTGGTGTCGTTTCAATGCGCGATCGACGGTGTCGGGTCGAACTGCTTCCCCTCCTACGCCCTACGCCGGGGCGCGCGAGCGCTCGGCGCGATTCCGCAACTGGAACTACCGGTCATCGCCGAAGCCCTGGCCCGAGGCTGGGCGGTCTCGATCCCCGATCACGGAGGCATGGGCGGGCATTTCGGGGTCGCGCGCGAACCCGGCTATCGCGCCCTCGACGCCGCCCGCGCGGCACTGGCCTTCGAACCACTGGGCTTGACACCCACCACCGAGGTCGGCCTGTGGGGCTATTCCGGCGGAGGGCTGGCGACCGCGTGGGCGGCAGAAGTCGCCGCACACTATGCTCCCGACCTCAATATCGTCGGCGCGGTCGCGGGCTCGCCCGTCGGTGATCCCGGGGCCACCTTCGTCCGGCTCAACGGCTCACTGCTGTCCGGGTTCTCCACGGTCTGTGTCGCGGCATTGCAGCGCGCCTACCCAGAACTCGAGCAACTACTGGCCAAGCACGCCAAACCCGAATTCCATACCCTCCTCGCCGACGCCGCCTCACGCACCACATTGGCACTGTTGTCACGATTTGCGGGCAAAAACCTGGACCGCTACAGCGAGTCCAGCTTCGCCGACCTGCTGAACCTGCCCGAGATGCGCGCCATCCTCGACGACATCCGTCCCGGGCTGCACGCGCCCTCGATGCCGGTCCTGGTCATTCAAGGTGTCAACGACGAACTGATCGCCGTCCAGGACGTGGACCGCCACGTCGAGCGATACCGGCGCGCCGGCGCACACGTGCGCTACGTCCGCGATCGTCTGAGTACGCACCTCGCCCTGCTCTACCTCGGCACCCCGATGACGATGGCTTGGCTGGCCGATCGATTCGGGGGTAACCCTCTGCCGCCCAGCACCACCACGACGGTGTGGTCGCTCACCTGGCGCGGATGCGATGTCGCGGCCCACCTACGATTCGCCGCAGTGTTCGTCCGGATGCTGTGCAGCAGGACTATCTCCCAACGTCACAAGTAGGAAGGCACACTCCCGGCGGGTTCACGGACTCGTTTTGGTGGGCACGGGCTTCTCACAGCACCAGCATTATCCCGGGATAACGGGGGACTGCTGCACGATCAGGTGACAGGTTCGGTCACGCAGCCTGAGTGGCTGGTGTGGTCATGATGGTCTCGTATTCGACAGGGGTCAGTCTGCCGAGCCTGGCTTGGCGTCGGCGGCGGTGGTAGGTCCGTTCGATCCAGGTGATGATCGCGATCCGGAGCTCGTTCCGGATCGCCCAGGGCTGGCGGTCGAGGACGTTCTTCTGCAGCAGTGAGAAGAACGATTCCATGGCGGCGTTGTCGCCGCATTGACCGGCTAATCGCGGCTCGGATCTCGGCGATCACAGTCGGAAT
>NZ_JTIZ01000069.1:0-252 GCF_000801125.1 Rhodococcus sp. Chr-9 | reverse complement strand
CGCGGTCGCGGGCGACTACGGGTGCGCCTGGCACACCGTCCACGGCTACCTCGTCGTGGTCGCCGACGCCGCCCTGGCCGGCGAGCCTGAGCCGGTGATGGTGCTCGGGATCGATGAAACCCGACGCGGGAAGGCGAAATGGGAAACCGATCCGGACACCGGTGTGCGGTCGTGGGTGGATCGGTGGGACACCGGACTGGTCGATCTGACCGGCGATCAAGGGTTGCTGGCGCAGGTCAACGGACGCACCTC
>NZ_JTIZ01000068.1:0-548 GCF_000801125.1 Rhodococcus sp. Chr-9 | reverse complement strand
ATCTGGACAGGAGGGTCGACTCCCCTGCTTTGTCTGGAAGGGGTTCCCGACCTTCCGGTCGCACCTCAGGATGAGGCCGGTCTCACGAAGACATTCCAGACGTGGCCTCGTGGGTGGTTCCACATTCCGTAGGACCCCGATTTCCCGGTCCCCTCTTGATAAGAACCCGATGCCCGGACACCTCTCCGAACTCCACCCTGTGAATGAAGTCAACACGAAGGGGCAGTTTTTCCGTGCATCGTTCGGAAAAAACCCCAGGTTCCAAATACAGCTCGACAAGCGGCCTCTCTCCCCGGGGACATCTCGAGAGGCAAGCGGAGTTCCATGCCTCAACCCAAGACGAGGCCTGACTCTCCTGTCCCCAGTCTGCAGGGACCCTGCGATCGGAGTCTGAAATCAGAGGTACCCTGCGGTTCCTGCCTCAACTGGAGATGAGGCCCTCTTCCAATGCACCAAGCCCAGTGGAGTCCCGAGAGGCCCCTCCCACCTCCAGTTTCCCTGGCTTCTCAGAGCCACCATGAGAAGCCCCCTGAGGTCACCTGCACAAG
>NZ_JTIZ01000067.1:0-1115 GCF_000801125.1 Rhodococcus sp. Chr-9 | reverse complement strand
CCGTAAGTGACCTCCACGGCCACGTGCGCATCGTCCGCGGTGAATGCTTTCCACAAGCGGGCCTTTTGCTTGTCGGTCAGTAGCTCGGCGCGAGTGTTCAGCGCCCTGCGGATCCCATACAAGGGGTCGCCGGAGCGGCCCCGATGCCCGGTGGTGTCCTGTTGGATGCGCTGGCGACACAGGGTCAGTTTCTCGGCGGCGAGATGCACGACGTGGAACGGATCCATGACGGTCCGAGCTGCAGGGACGGCGTTGGCCGCGGCCAAGTGGTAGCCGGCGAACCCGTCCATGGTCACGACCTTGACCCTATCCCGGAACGCCTGGTCACGGGCGTCAAGCCAGTCGGTCAGGACCTTCGCTGAGCGGCCCGGAACCATGTCGAGCAGGCGGGCCGGACCGATGCCATCGACGACCGGGGTGAGGTCGACCAGCACGGTCACGAACGCGCTGCTGCCGTCGCCGCGGACGTGTTTCCACTTGTGCTCATCGACCCCAAGGACACGGACTCCGTCGAAGTGGCCGGGCTGGTCGTAGACCATGGTGCGGATCTTCGAGATCGCCAGGTCATTGACCAGATCCCACCCCAGTCCGAGTGCTTTGGCCACCGCCGACACGCTCGTTCGGTCGATGGCCAGACGCTGCAGGATCCAGCGGGTGCAGCGGCGAGTGGTCTTGGCCCGTGGCTCGGCCAGCTCGGGCATGCGTTGCTGGAAGATTGTCGTGTGACATTCGGTGTTGTCGCAGGTGAAGCGTGGTACCCGGATGTTCAGTCTGGTGGGGTGGCCGACGATCGGCAGATCAGTCACCTTCCGTTCCACGTGATCCCGCAAACGGCCCGCGACCCCGCAGGTGGCGCAGACCGGGTCAAGTGCCGCCGGGGAACAGAACAGGTAGGTGAACTCCCCGGCGACCGCGGCATCGTCGATGGTCACCCCGAGTTCGACGGTGCGGCAGATGGTGTCGGCAATGAGGCTGGCAGTAACGTTCAAGGTGGGTCCTGGGGGTATTGGATGCTGGTGTGAGAATCTGCATCTTCACACGCCCCAGGACCCCCTCATTTTCGCCTCACCGCGTCAGCCGCGAACCCCGCTACGCACTCCGGATCCGGAAGGGCC
>NZ_JTIZ01000066.1:0-26741 GCF_000801125.1 Rhodococcus sp. Chr-9 | reverse complement strand
CTTCACACCATCTGACATGCAATTACACGACTTTGCCGGGGCCCTGAGGAAGCCCGCCGTAGTGCCCCGGCCGCCGAGATCGAGGCCCCGCGCCGGCTGCCCTTCCTCGACGCGTTGCGCTACCAGGCCAAGGAGATCTTCCTTGCCGGCGGCGCGCTGGCCATCATGTTCGCCTTCTTCTACATGGGCACGGCCTACCTGACCAGCTACGCGACGTCCGAGCTGGGATTCGACCGGCCGTTCGTCCTGGTGGTGGGCATCGCCTCGTCGCTCGTCTTCGGTCTCGCGATCGTGCTGTCCGCGCTGTATTCCGACCGCTTCGGGCGCAAGAAGGTCATCATGGTCTCGTGCGCCTTCTCCGTGGTCTGGGCACTGGTGTTGTTCCCGCTCCTCGACACCGGCTCACCGATTGCGTTCGTGCTCGGAATGATGATCACCCTCGCGATCTTCGGTATCGCCTACGGGCCGTGCGGAGCACTGCTGCCCGAGATGTTCGCGACCCGCTACCGCTACACCGGTGCCGGTCTGGGCTACAACTTCGCCGGTGTCCTCGGCGGCGCCATCCCGCCGATGATCGCCGCACCGCTCGCCGCCTCCTACGGCGGTATCGCGATCGGGATCATGCTGGCCGGAATCGGCCTCGTGAGCCTGGTCTGCACCGCGGCGCTCGTGGAGACCCGCGACCGGGCCCTCTGATCCANGTCGTCCGGCAGCAGCCCGACGACCGCCACCACAGCCGTTTCCCCGCCTCGTGAAGGAGAATGCGATGTCCGGCCTCGACGTCGACCGTCTGCCCAGCTACACCCAGGGTGCCTGGGACGTCCCGCTGCTCGGCGACACCATCGGCGACAACCTCGACCGCACCGCCGCCCGCTTCGGCGACCGTGAGGCGCTCGTCGATTCTGCCGCCGGAAAGCGCTGGAGTTACACCGAATTCGCCGCGGACATCGACGTGCTCGCGCTCGGTATGCTGCGGGCGGGCATCACCAAGGGTGACCGCGTCGGAATCTGGGCACCCAACTGCTGGCAGTGGGTGCTCGTGCAGTACGCGACCGCGAAGATCGGGGCGATCCTCGTCAACATCAACCCCGCCTACCGCTCGCACGAGCTGCAGTACGTCCTCGAGCAGGCCGGTGTGCGGATGCTGGTGTCCGCCCCGACGTTCAAGACCTCCGACTACGCGCAGATGATCGAGACCGTCCGGCCCAACTGCCCCGATCTCGAGGACGTCGTCCTGCTCGACTCGCCGCGGTGGGACGAACTCGTCGACTCCGGCCGCGCCGCGCTCACCGAGGACCGGGCACCGCTCGACGCGGCCCAGGCCTCGTTGTCGCCCGACGATCCGATCAACATCCAGTACACCTCGGGCACCACCGGTTTCCCCAAGGGCGCCACCCTCAGTCACCACAACGTGCTCAACAACGGTTTCTTCGTCGGCGAGCTGTGCCACTACACCGAACGCGACCGGGTCTGCATCCCCGTCCCGCTGTACCACTGCTTCGGGATGACGATGGGCAACCTCGCGTGCACGAGTCACGGCGCGACCATCGTGTTGCCGGCGCCGGGATTCGACCCCGCTGCGACGCTCGGTGCGGTCGCCGAGGAGAAGTGCACGTCGCTGTACGGCGTGCCGACGATGTTCATCGCCGAACTGGCCGACCCCGGATTCGACAACTACGACCTGTCCAGTCTGCGGACCGGAATCATGGCGGGATCACCGTGTCCGGTGGAGGTGATGAAGCAGGTGATCGACCGGATGGGCATGAGCGAGGTCTCCATCTGCTACGGCATGACCGAGACCTCCCCGGTCTCGACGCAGACCCGCAGCGACGACAGCATCGAGCGGCGCGTGAGCACCGTCGGTCGTGTCGGCCCGCATCTCGAGGTGAAGGTCGTCGACCCCGTCACCGGACTGACGGTGCCGCGCGGCGAACCCGGCGAACTATGCACCCGCGGTTACTCGGTGATGCTCGGCTACTGGGATCAGCCCGACAAGACCGCCGAGGCGATCGACGCGGCCCGATGGATGCACACCGGCGACATCGGCGTCATGGACGAGGACGGGTACGTCTCGGTGACCGGCCGGATCAAGGACATGGTCATCCGGGGTGGGGAGAACATCTACCCCCGCGAGATCGAGGAATTCCTCTACACCCACCCGGACATCCTCGACGCCCAGGTCGTCGGCGTGCCCGACACGAAGTACGGCGAGGAACTCATGGCGTGGATCCGGATGCGCGAGGGCGCCGAACCGCTCGACGCCGATTCGCTCCGGACGTTCTGCACCGGCAAGCTCGCCCACTACAAGATCCCGCGCTATGTGCACGTGGTCGAGGAGTTCCCGATGACGGTGACCGGGAAGGTCCGCAAGGTGGAGATGCGCGAGCAGGCGATCGCCTTGCTCGAGGCGACACGAGCGGACGGGGGCCGGTGAGACCACGGCCCTGCCGGAGAAGGATGTTCACTCGACAGGCACGTCGAATCCGCCTCGTGTGAGGGGTTCATGATCGACACTGATGGGGTACATGGTCGTCGAGGTTGCGCCGCCCCGGGTGCGGCGCCGAACAGAGAGGCTCACCATGGGACAGATCATCGGCACGATCATCTTCGGCGCAGTCATCGGTATCCTCGCCAGGTTGGTGATCCCCGGTAAGCAGGCGATGGGGATGCTCATCACCATCGTCATCGGCATCATCGGTGCGCTGATCGGTTACTGGATCTGGGGTCTGATCTCGTCCGAGGGGAACGAGAACACCTCCGGCATCGACTGGATCCGCTGGATCATCTCCATCGCCGTCGCTGTGGTGCTCACCCTCATCTACACGTCTGCGACGCGCGAGCGGCGGTAGCCGAGAGTCCTCGCGCGAGGCTCCGTTTCGGACGTCTCGGACGTCGTGCACGGGCAGTCCGTCCGTGCACGACGGTTCCCGGCCGGTCCGGGCGGGCCTTCGTCCGTGTTCAGGTACGGTCCCGGACCGGGAGGTGAACTGTGGTGGAACCGCAATGGACTCCGACGGACGTCGACATCGAGCAGGCGAACGTCACCGGATTCACCCGGTTCGTCGAGGAGAGACACGGACTCGACCTGCCCGGCTACCGGGCGTTGTGGCAGTGGTCCGTCGACGAGCCCGGCGCATTCTGGCAGGCAGTGTGGGACGCCTTCGACGTCGTCTCCCACACCGACCCCGGCCCGGCTCTGGCCGACGCCTCCATGCCCGGTGCCGTGTGGTTCCCGGGCGCGCGACTGAACTTCGCCGAGTACGTCTTCCGGGAGCGTCCCCCGGACGAGGCCGCCATCGTCCACCTCGACGAGGAGGGACACCGGCGCGAGGTCTGCTGGTCCGAACTCGAACGCCGGACGGCCGCGCTCGCCGCGACGCTCCGCGCGCACGGGGTGGGGGAGGGTGATCGTGTCGTCGGCTACCTGCCCAACATCCCCGAAGCGATCGTCGCCCTGCTCGCCACGGCGAGCATTGGGGCCGTCTGGGCCGGATGTGGACAGGACTACGCCGCACCTGCGGCGATCGACCGTCTGGGCAGACTCGAACCACGAGCACTCGTCACGGCAACCGGATACCGCTACGCAGGACGGCGGCACGACCGCGTCGACGAGGTGGACGTACTCCGCGCCGCGATGCCTGGCCTCGCCCTGACGGTCGTCGTGTCGGAGGAGGAGACATCGTTCGACACGTCCGGGTTCGACACGTCCGGGCAGACCGGGACCGTTCTGGACTGGCGGGACGCTGTCTCCGGCGACGCCGCTCTCGAACCCCTACCCGTTCCCTTCGACCATCCGTTGTGGGTGGTCTTCTCCTCCGGCACCACCGGCCCACCGAAAGGCTTGGTGCACGGCCACGGTGGTGTGCTGCTCGAACACCTCAAGGCGTTGTCGCTGCACCTCGACCTCCGTCCCGGCGACCGCTTCCTCTGGTACACCAGCCCGAGCTGGATGATGTGGAACTTCCTGCTCTCGGGGCTGCTCGTGGGATGCACCGTCGTCACCTACGACGGCGCCCCGTCCCATCCCGAGGTCGATCGCCTGTGGCGGATCGCGGCCGAGGAGAACGTCACGGTGCTCGGGACGAGCCCCGGCTATGTGCTGGCCTGCATCAAGGCCGGTGTCGTCCCGCAGGACGACCACGATCTGTCGGCCCTCCGCGGCGTCGGGGTCACCGGGTCGACGCTGCCCGCCTCGTCGTCGGCGTGGCTGTCGGACAACGCCGGCGAGCACGTGCAGGTGATGTCGATCTCCGGCGGGACCGACGTCGTGACGGCCTTCGTCGGCGCCGTCCCCACGGTGCCCGTGTGGCCGGGAGAGATCTCGGTGCCCTGCCTCGGCGTGGCGGTCGACGCCTTCGACGAAACGGGGCGGCCGGTGCGCGGAGAGGTCGGCGAACTCGTGGTGACCGTCCCCATGCCGTCCATGCCCGTGCGGTTCTGGAACGACCCGGACGGCAGTCGCTACCGCGATGCGTACTTCTCCGTCTATCCGGGTGTGTGGCGCCACGGCGACTGGATCACGATCACCGAGCGCGGAACCTTCGAGATGCACGGCAGGTCCGACTCCACCCTCAACCGCCACGGTGTGCGGATGGGCAGTGCCGATATCTACCAGGCCGTGGAGAACCTGCCCGAGGTCGTCGAGTCGCTCGTCCTCGGCATCGAACAACCCGACGGCACGTACCGCATGCCGCTGTTCGTCGTCCTCGCCGAGGGCGTCACGCTCACCGACGACCTGAAGGAACGGATCCGTGCGGCCGTGCGCGAGCACGCCTCGCCCCGGCACGTGCCCGACGAGATCGTCGCCGCGCCCGGGGTGCCGCACACCCGCACCGGTAAGAAGCTCGAGGTTCCCCTCAAACGGATCCTGCAGGGAGCCGATCCCGGCCGCGTCGTCGACCGCACCGCGATCGACGAACCCGACCTGCTCGACTGGTACCGCGACCAGGCGTGATCCGGGGCACACCATGAGCGTCACCTAACTGGACAGTCCCCGTCCCGAATGGTCGGATTGCGCCCATGGACATCGCCATCAAGATCTTCCTCATCCTGCACTTCATCGGCCTCGCGGGCATCATCGGTTCGTGGCTCGCGGTCATCAAGGAACCGCGCGTCGTCGCCGGCATGCTGCACGGCGCCATCCTGCAGGTCGTGACGGGTCTGGCCCTGGTCGGTCTGCGGGAGGCGCAGGACGTCGTCGAGGTGAACCACATGAAGATCGGCATCAAGCTGCTGGTCGCCCTCGCCGTGCTCGTCGTGGCGTTCATCGGCCTGAAGAAGGAGAAGCAGAATCCCGGCTCGACCGCGACGCTCGCCCACGTCGCCGGTGGTCTGGGCATTCTCAATGTGATCATCGCCGTCATGTGGTGAATCGGCGCGACGGATCACCTACTTATCGGTAGGTACTGTTTCAGTGGGTCTGTGGTGTCTCTCGATCGGCCGGTTCACGACTTCCAACCGGCCGGTTCTGACGCCCTGCAGACGGACTGTAAATTGGGCTGCTGTGTGTGCACCGAAAGCTCTGCCAACCGATGCCGAAGGATCGGCGACGGCTACGGACTCGACTTCGAGGTGACCGCATACGGGTGGGGACGAGCTCGGACGGTGAAACAAGGCAGGGCCGATCGCGGATAGACAGTAAGCACCGTGTTGCTTCGGTGGATGCGGTCGGTCTTCCGCGAGCACAGTCGGAGGGCCGAGTCGTAGTGGTGGGGGAAACGAGGGTTTCCGGAAAAGAGGTAACGGTTGGACCCGCGAGAAATCGACGGAATCGACAGCGCTGGCCGGACGTCGAAAGAGGTAGCTTTGCCGCTTTCTCCGGCGCAGCTCGGACTGTGGTATGCGCAATACCGTAGCCCGGATGTGGCGATCAACAACGCCCAGTACGTCGACCTCCGCGGCGCTCTCGACACCGAGGTGCTCGAACGGGTCAGCAGGATCGCCGCCGGTGAACTGGAGTCGGGTTTCGTTCGGCTCGTCGAGATCGACGGCGTACCTCACCAGGTCATCGACCCGACTCTCGACACCACCCTCCTGCGCGTCGACCTACGCGATGAAGAGGATCCCGAGCAGGCGGCGCTCGAATGGATGCGAAACGAGCACAGTGCTCCGATCGACATCATCAACGATCGCCTGATCGTCGCTGCAGCCATCCGGTTGGAGGATTCGCGCTACTACTGGTACGCGCGCGTGCACCACGTCGTTCTCGACGGTGTCGGTGCCATGAACTTCATGTTGCGTGTCGCCGAGCTGTACTCGGCTGCGGTCGAGCACCGCGAGCCCGAGCCGCTCGCCGCCGGCAGCCTCGCCGATCTTCGCGCCGCCGAGCTGGCCTATCGCAACAGCGCCAGGTTCGTGCGGGACGGCGAGTACTGGGCCGAACGGATCAGGGGAGTCGACACGGTCGTCGACCTCAGTTCACGCGTTGCTCCGCCGTCCTCCCGCAACGAGTTCGCCTCCGAAACACTTTCCAAGCCGCAGACCGAGCGTTTCGACGCTGCCGTGGAGCGGCACGGTTCGGCACGCTCCACGGTGTTCATCGCCGCGTTCGCCGCCTTCCTGTCTCGGATGACAGGTCGTGACGAGATCGTTCTCAGTCTGCCCGTCACCGGACGTGTGACTGCGGTCGCCCGGCGTTCCGGGGGCATGCTCTCCAACATCGTTCCGCTCCGGCTGCACGTCGGAGCCGAGCAATCGATCGGTGAACTGGTGTCGGACGTCCAGACCGCCGTCTCCAGCGCACTGCGGCATCAGATGTACCGCCACGAGGACATCCGGCGTGATTCGGCGGACCCGAACGGAGGTCTGTTCGGTCCGCTCGTGAATGTCATGCTGTTCCACAGTGGCATCCAGTTCGGTCCGATCAGGGGCGAATTGACCATTCTGTCGACCGGCACCGTAGAGGCGCTCGGTGTGAACCTGTACGAGAATGCTGCGGGGGATCGCCTCAACATCGATTTCGAAGCGAATCCCGGCCGGTACACCGCGCAGGAGAACGCGGAACACCATGCCCGCTTCTTGGCATTCCTGTCGAGATTCGTCGAGGCCGAACCCGAGCGCCGGGTGCGGCAGATCGACCTTCTGGACAACGACGAGCGAAATCGGATTCTCACCGAGTGGAACGACACGGCGTGTGGGGTGCCGGAGACGACCTTGGTGGGGTTGTTCGAGGATCAGGTGGCGCGGACGCCGGATGCGGTTGCGGTGGTGTTCGAGGGTGTGTCGCTGTCGTATGCGCAGTTCGCGTCGCGGGTGCGGCGGTTGGCGCGGTTCCTGGTGGCCGAGGGTGTGGGTCCGGAGTCGTTGGTGGCTGTGGGGATGCGCCGGTCGGTGGAGATGTTGACGGCGATCTATGCCGTGCTCGAGGCCGGTGGTGCGTATGTGCCGGTGGATCCGGATCAGCCTGCGGAGCGGATCGGGTATGTGCTCGGGGTCGCGGATCCGGTGGTGGTGTTGTCGACCTCGGGTGACGGGTTGGTGGTTCCCGAGGGCCGGTCGGTGGTGTTCGTCGACGAGTTGGATGTATCGGAGTTCTCCGATGCTCCGGTGCGGGATGCGGATCGTCGGGGTGTGTTGCGTCGGGAGTTGCCGGCGTATGTGATCTTCACGTCGGGATCGACGGGTCGCCCGAAGGGTGTGTCGGTTTCGCATGCGGCGATCGTGAATCGGTTGGTGTGGATGCAGGCCGAGTACGGTCTGTCCGCTGCTGATGTGGTGTTGCAGAAGACGCCGTTCACCTTCGATGTGTCGGTGTGGGAGTTGTTCTGGCCGCTGCAGATCGGTGCTCGGTTGGTGGTGGCGCGGCCGGACGGTCATCGGGATCCGGGTTATCTGGTTCGGGTGATGGTCGAGCAGGCGGTGTCGGTGGTGCATTTCGTGCCGTCGATGTTGTCGGTGTTCGTGGCGGAGTCGTCGGTGGGCGAGGCGGTGTCGTTGCGGTCGGTGTTCGCCTCGGGGGAGGCGTTGCCGGCGTCGGTGGCGGCGCGGTTGCGGGAGGCGTTGCCGTCGGTTCGGGTGCACAATCTGTACGGTCCGACCGAGGCTGCGGTGGATGTGACCTTCCACGAGGTGTCGGATGCGGATCAGGTGGCGGTGCCGATCGGTGTACCGGTGTGGAACACGCAGGTGTTCGTGTTGGATTCGCGGTTGTCGCCGGTGCCTGCGGGTGTCGTGGGGGAGTTGTATCTGGCCGGGGATCAGTTGGCGCGGGGGTATGTGGCGCGGCCGGATCTGACGTCGGATCGGTTCGTGGCCAATCCGTTCGGGCCGGCGGGTGCGCGGATGTACCGCACGGGAGATCTGGTGCGGTGGGGTTCGTCCTCGAGTGCCGGTGGCGGTGCGGAGCTGGAGTATGTGGGGCGGGCCGATTTCCAGGTGAAGGTGCGTGGGTTGCGCATCGAGCTGGGTGAGATCGAGTCGGCGTTGCTGGATCTGGCCGTGGTGGCTCAGGCGGTCGTGGTGGTGCACGACGGTGAGCTGGGGCAGCAGTTGGTGGGCTATGTGGTGCCCGAGGCCGGGATGGTCGTGGATACGGCTGTCGTCAAGGCCGAGTTGGCTCGGGTGTTGCCGGGATACATGGTGCCGGACGCGTGGGTGGTCATGGACGAGTTCCCGCTCAACGCGTCGGGGAAGTTGGATCGGAAGTTGTTGCCGCCTCCGGTGTTCGAGGCGCGTGAGTTCCGGGCTCCGTCGACTCCGGTGGAGGAGATCGTCGCCGGGGTGTTCGCCGATGTGCTCGGTGTGGATCGGGTCGGTGCGGACGACGACTTCTTCGCGCTCGGTGGCAACTCGTTGATCGCCACGCAGGTCGTGGCCCGACTCGGCTCCGCCCTCGATGTGCATCTCGGCGTCCGAGCCGTGTTCGAAGCACCCACCGTTGCCGAACTGGCCGAGTTCGCATCCTCGTCCCGCGCTTCGGATCGGCGGCGGCCGGCGCTCGTGCGATATCCGCGACCGGACAGGATTCCGTTGTCGCTGGCCCAGTCCCGTATGTGGTTCCTGAACCAGTTCGATCCTACTGCGGCCACTTACAATTTGCCGTTCGTTCTACGCATGCGCGGAAAGGTCGACGTCGACGCGTTGCAGGCGGCACTCTACGACGTCGTCCGACGGCACGAGTCGCTGCGTACCGTCTTTCCCGAATCCGGTTCCGGTGCATACCAGTCGATCCTGCCGATGTCCGAAGTCGATCTCGGTCTTGCCGATGGATCGGTCTCGGAAGACGAACTGCCGGCGGTCCTCGCGGAATTCGCCTCGACCGGTTTCGATGTCTCCAGGGAAATTCCGATTCGCTGCCGCATCCTCCGCGTGACCGAGGATGAGGTCGCTCTCGCGATGGTCATCCACCATATCGCCGCCGACGGGGTCTCGTTCGGTCCCCTTGCGCGGGACATGGCTGCGGCGTACATTGCGCGATCCGGACGCGGCCCGCTGACCTGGCCCGCTCTGGACGTGCAATATGCGGATTACGCGCTCTGGCAGCGTGAGGTGCTCGGCGACGAGTCCGATCCAGATTCTCTTGCTGCAGAGCAGATCTCGTACTGGACGAACCGGCTCGCGGGAATCCCCGAGCAACTCGACCTTCCGGCCGACCGACGGCGACCGGCCGTGCAGTCGTTCGTCGGGCATCGCGTCGGTTTCGACATCGACGCGCACACGTTCCGCGCGCTCTCGGACTTGGCCGGCGCACACAACGTCTCCATGTTCATGGTCATGCATTCGGCGCTGGCGGTGTTGCTTGCCCGGTTGTCGGCTACCGAGGACATCGCAGTAGGAAGCCCCATTGCCGGTCGCGGTGAACAGGCGCTGGACAACTTGATCGGAATGTTCGTCAACACGCTGGTGCTGCGGACGCATGTCGACCCCGGCATGTCCTTCGCCGAGTTGTTGCAGCAGGTGCGTGAGGTGGACCTGGGTGCATTCGCGAATGCGGACGTGCCTTTCGAACGTCTCGTCGAGGTCCTCAGGCCGACGCGGTCGCAGGCCAGGCACCCTCTGGTGCAGGTGGTGCTCGCATACCAGGACATGGGCGATACCAGTCTCGAACTGCCGGATCTGACCATCGAAGCAAGCGAGGTCGATATCGACGTCGCGAAATTCGATCTGCAGCTCACCCTTTCCGAGCGCACGGACACGACCGGATCTCCTGTCGGACTGGTTGCCGAGTTCGTGTATGCGACAGATCTTTTCGATGCATCAACCGTTCGTGGATTCGCCGAACGCTTCCAACGGATCCTGACGGCCGTCACTTCGGACGTCGGTTGTGCAGTCGGGGATCTCGACATCCTCGACACCTGCGAGAGGCGCGAACTCGTGTCCGTGAGGGGTGCCGGCAACGCCGAACCCGCAACCCTCGCTCGGTTGCTGACCGACGCGGCCTCTCGGAATCCTCAGGGCACCGCGGTCGTCGCCGGCGATCGTTCCCTGACGTACAAGGAGATCGACGCTGTCTCCTCCCAGCTCGCACGCGTGCTGATCGGACGGGGGATCGGTCCGGAGACGGTGGTCGCGGTCGCGGTGCCGCGATCGTTCGACTCCGTGATCTCATGGTGGGCCGTGGCCAAGACAGGTGCTGCGTTCGTCCCCGTGGACCCGTCCTACCCGAGCGATCGAATCGACCACATGGTCACCGATTCCGGTTCCGTGCTCGGTCTGACGACCGTGCAGTACCGGGCGTCGTTACCGGGTGGCATCACCTGGCTCGCTGTCGACGACGCGGAGTTCGTCGGAGATCTCGCGGTCGTCTCACCAGGTCCTGTCACCGACGCGGACCGCGTCCGGCCTCTCCGTCTCGACCATCTCGCATACCTGATCTACACGTCGGGTTCGACGGGCGTCCCCAAGGGGGTTGCGGTCACCCACGCGGGACTTGCGGCATTCGCGGCCGAGCAACGCGCCCGGTTCGGTGTGAATGCGCATTCTCGGACACTGCATTTCGCTTCGCCCAGCTTCGACGCATCGATCCTCGAACTGCTGCTCGCCGTCGGTTCATCGGCGACGATGGTGATCGCACCCGCCGATGTCTACGGCGGTGCAGACCTCGCAGAGGTCTTGTCCCGAGGTGGCGTCACGCACGCGTTCCTGACTCCTGCGGCTCTGGGCACCGTGGATCCGGCCGTCCTGCCCGATCTCCGGGTTGTCGTCGTCGGTGGCGAGGCGTGCTCACCCGAGTTGGTGGCCAGGTGGGCCCCGGGCCACACCATGTTCAATGCGTACGGCCCGACCGAGGCAACGGTCGCGTCCAACATCTCCGATCCCCTCGTCGCCGGCGACGTGATCACGGTCGGCGGACCCATCCGCGGGGTCACGACGTACGTGCTCGATTCCCGGCTCGGACCCGTTCCGGAAGGTGTCACAGGAGAGCTCTACATCGCTGGTGCGGGCATTGCACGCGGGTACCATGCACGAAGCGGTCTCACAGCGGAACGCTTCATCGCGAACCCGTATTCGGAAATCGGTGAGAGAATCTACCGCACAGGCGATCTGGTCCGCTGGGTACCGGGTGCGCGGACACCGCAGATCGAGTATGTCGGCCGCAGTGACTTCCAGGTCAAGATCCGTGGCTTCCGAATCGAGCTCGGCGAGATCGACGCTGCTGTTGCTGCTCACGGCGATGTCGATCGTGCCGTGACCGTAGGACACACCGGCGTGTCGGGTACGACTCAGCTCGTGTCCTACGTGACCGCCGTGCAGGGCCGTGCGGTGGACGTCGAAGGTCTAACCGCGTTCGTAACCGGCCGGTTGCCGTCCCACATGGTGCCCGCAGCGATTGTCGTGCTGGACGAGTTGCCGGTGACACCTCAAGGCAAGCTGGACCGCAAAGCGCTGCCGGCACCGGTGTTCGAGACCAAGGGGTTCCGTACGCCGTCGACCCCGGTGGAGGCGATCGTTGCGAACACTTTCGCGGACGTACTCGGGGTGGCACGAGTCGGCGTGGACGACGACTTCTTCGATCTCGGTGGCAACTCGCTGATCGCCACCCAGGTGGTTTCGCGCCTGGGCGCGACATTGCAGACCACTGTCCCGGTGAGAGTGCTGTTCGAGGCCTCGACCGTCGGTACGCTGGCCGCGCGCGTAGAGCAGCACGCGCTTGGGGGAGGACGACCCGCCCTGGCGCCTGTCGACCGTCCCGGACGTATTCCACTGTCCCTCGCCCAGCAGCGAATGTGGTTTCTGAATCGTCTGGATTCCGATTCGGCGGTGAACAACATTCCGATCGCGATCCGGCTCAGCGGGGACCTCGACATTGCCGCGCTGCAGGTCGCGGTCATCGATGTGACCGATCGACACGAATCACTGCGGACCGTCTTTCCGGACTCCG
The DNA here is from genome assembly GCF_000801125.1 of Rhodococcus sp. Chr-9. Lineage (NCBI taxonomy): Bacteria > Bacillati > Actinomycetota > Actinomycetes > Mycobacteriales > Nocardiaceae > Rhodococcus > Rhodococcus sp. Chr-9. The sequence continues at coordinate 14,422 of NZ_JTIZ01000066.1, read as the reverse complement.
TGGAAGGCCCGAGCCAGGTCGTGCTCGACGCGGCACAGACGGTTCCTGATCTGACGCCGGAGCCGATCGAGCCGGACGAGCTGGAGAGCAAGCTGTTCGAGCTTGCGACCGTCGGCTTCGATGTGACGGCGGAGGTCCCGCTGCATGCCCGCCTTTTCGAGATCGGCGAGCGTGAGTACGTCCTGGGCATGGTGGTGCACCACATCTCGGCCGACGGTTGGTCGATGGGGCCACTCGCACGCGACGTGATGGTTGCATACGCTGCACGCTCCTCGTGGGATGCGCCCGCATGGTCGCCGCTCCCGGTGCAGTACGCAGATTTCGCGCTCTGGCAGCGTGAGGTGCTCGGCGACGAGAACGACCCGGATTCCCTGATCTCGCGCCAGTTGGACTACTGGACCACGACGCTGGCAGGACTTCCAGATCAGCTCGACCTTCCCAGCGACCGGCCGCGCCCGCCCGTTGCGTCGTTCGCGGGGGCGAGCGTTCGATTCACCATCGAGCCCGAACTGCATGCCGCGCTGATCGCTTTCGCCAGAGAGCGCTCCAGCACCGTGTTCATGGTCGTACACAGTGCGCTCGCGGTGGTGTTGTCCCGGTTGGCGAGCACGAACGACGTCGCAATTGGTACGCCGGTCGCAGGACGCGGCGAAGCCGGACTCGACGACATGATCGGAATGTTCGTCAACACTCTGGTACTGCGCACGCCGGTGGATTGGTCCGAGTCGTTCACGCACTTGCTCGAGCAGGTACGCGAGACGGATCTGGGGGCCTTCGGGCACGCCGACGTACCGTTCGAGCGTCTGGTGGAGGTGTTGAACCCCACGCGCTCGGAGGCTCGGCACCCTCTCTTCCAAGTGATGCTGACGTTCCAGAACCTCGGCCGGACCGCTCTCGAGCTTCCGGGACTGTCGGTGAACGAGGTCGGCTTCGATACGCGGGTTGCGAAGTTCGATCTGCAGTTGACACTGTCGGAATCGATCGACGAGGAGGGCATCCCGGCCGGTATGCCCGCCGAACTGACCTATGCGACGGACCTGTTCGACGAGGCGACGGTCTCCTCTTTCGCAAGGCGTTTCGTGCGGGTGCTCGAAGCCGTGGTGGCAGACCCGTCCGTTTCGGTCGGCCGACTCCCATTGCTCGACGCTGCCGAGCGGACGCTCGTACTCGAGTCNGTTGATCGCCACGCAGGTCGTGGCCCGACTCGGCTCCGCCCTCGATACATCGGTGCCGGTGCGCGCGCTGTTCGAAGCACCCACGGTGGCGGCGCTCGCGACGCGGGTCGAGCGGACCGAGGGTGCGGGAGCGCGGAAGGCGCTCGTCGCCGTCGATCGTCCCACTCGCATCCCGTTGTCGCTGGCCCAGTCCCGTATGTGGTTCCTGAACCGATTCGACCCAGGATCCGCGGTGGACAACATTCCGGCCGCGATACGACTGCGAGGTGTCCTCGACGTCGAAGCGTTGCGTCAGGCGGTAACCGACGTGATAGGCCGGCACGAGGTGCTGCGTACCGTCTACCCCGAGGTCGACGGTGTCGGCTATCAGCAGATTCTTCCCGTCGATTCAGTCCCGCTCGAGCTTGTAATGGAGGATGTCGCAGAACAGGACCTGCGCGCGGTGGTCGTCGATCTCGCGCGTGCAGGATTCGACGTGACGGAGGTGCCACCGGTACGGGCGCGACTGCTTCGGGTACACGACACCGAGCACATTCTCGTGTTCGTGGTGCATCACATCGCAGCGGACGGCTTCTCGATGGCCCCTCTCACTCGCGACGTCATGATTGCCTATGCTGCGCGTTCGCGTGCCGATCTGCCGGGCTGGCAGCCTCTACAGGTCCAGTACGCGGACTACACGCTCTGGCAGCGTGAGGTGCTCGGCGATGAATCGGACCCCGACTCGATCGTGTCCTCACAGCTCGAGTACTGGAAGTCGCAGTTGTCGGGGTTGCCGGACCAGCTGGAACTTCCGGCCGATCGCCCGCGCCCGTCGGTCTCCTCGTACCACGGCGGGACGTTCTCGTCGCGGATCGCCCCGGACATGGGCCACGGCATCGACCGTGTCGCCCAAGCGCACGGAGTGACACCGTTCATGGTCGTCCATGGGGCGTTGGCAGTGCTCTTGTCCCGGCTCTCGGGCAACCGTGACATCGCAATCGGAACGCCGGTGGCAGGGCGCGGCGAGGCGGCACTCGACGAACTCGTCGGTATGTTCGTCAATACGCTGGTGCTGCGCATCGGCGTGGACGGCAGTGAGTCGTTCGCCGATTTCCTGGCTAGGGTCAAGGAGATCGACCTCGGAGCATTCGGGAACGCGGACGTTCCGTTCGAGCGTCTCGTGGAGGTGCTGGATCCCGAACGGTCACAGAATCGCCATCCCCTCTTCCAGGTGGTGCTCGCCTTCCAGAACATCGCGCAGGCGGCACTCGAGCTCGAAGGTCTCACCGCGCAAGGGCTCGAATTCGACCCGCACGTTGCAAAATTCGACCTGCAGGTGACGTTGACCGCGGCTCCGAACGGTGGCTACGCCGTCGAATGGACCTATGCGACGGATCTTTTCGACGAGCCGACGGTGGCCTCCTTCGCCGAACGGTTCGAGCGCCTCTTGGCCGGAGTGCTGGCGGACACGTCACAGGCGGTGGGAACCGTCGATCTGCTGGCCGAGGCCGAACGTGCCGAAGTTCTCGGCGTGTGGTCCACACCGGGCGCGGAGGTCGATCCGGCGGCCACCCTGCCGGCGCTCTTCTCTGCGGCGGCCGCATCGTGGCCCGAGAACGTCGCGGTGGTGGCCGGTGAATCGTCCCTTTCGTACGCCGACCTCTCGACCCGCGTCAACGGCCTGGCGCGTCGTCTGATCGCCTCGGGCGTGGGACCCGGGTCGCTCGTCGCGGTGGCGTTGCAGCGCGACGAATTGCTGATCACCGCGTTGCTGTCGGTCCTCACCTCCGGCGGGGCATATCTGCCGCTGGATGTGACGAACCCGGCGGACAGGATCGCGTACATCCTCGGAGACGGCGCACCTGCGGTCGTTCTCACGACGACGGCCGAGCGCCGGTCGATCCCCGAGATTCCGGGGATCGAGGTGCTGGTGCTCGACGAGTTGGATTGGGACGCACTCGATACCCGACCGGTCACCGACGCGGACCGTGCCGGGATGCTGCGTTCGTCCGACACGGCATACGTGATCTACACATCGGGCTCGACGGGTCTGCCGAAGGGGGTGGCGGTCACGCACCGGAATGTCGTGGAGTTGTTCGCGAACGCGCAGCCTCTGTTCGGGTTCGACGAAACCGACGTGTGGACGATGTTCCATTCGTACGCATTCGACTTCTCTGTATGGGAGCTGTGGGGGCCGCTGCTGTACGGCGGTACCCTCGTCGTCGTCGACTACTTCACGTCGCGGTCACCCGAGCAGTTCCGGGAACTGGTTGTCCGAGCCGGGGTGACCGTGCTCAACCAGACCCCGTCGGCGTTCTACCAGTTCGCCGAGGCCGACCGTGCGGCAACCGAGGGTGAGAGCTCCGCACAGGCTGGTGAACTGGTGCTACGGCACGTGATCTTCGGGGGCGAGGCACTGGATCCGGGCAAGCTGGCCGGCTGGTTCGACCGATACCGTGACGATGCACCGCGGCTGGTGAACATGTACGGCATCACCGAGACCACCGTTCACGTGTCGTTCCTGGCTTTGACCCGTGAGATCGTGCGGTCCTCGTCCGCGAGTGTGATCGGTCGAGCGCTGCCCGGCCTACAGGTGTACGTCCTCGACGAGTGGTTGCGTCCGGTTCCGGTCGGTGTCCAGGGACAGATGTACGTGGCCGGTGCGCAGCTCGCGCGCGGTTACGTCAACAAGCCTGCGTTGACGGCCGGACGGTTCATCGCGGACCCGTACGCGTGCTCCGCGACGGGTGGGTCGTCGATGTACCGGACGGGTGACCTCGGTCGGTGGAACACCGACGGGATGCTCGAGTACGCCGGCCGGTCGGACTTCCAGGTTCAGCTGCGTGGATTCCGAATCGAGCTCGGCGAGGTGGAGTCCGCCCTCACGCGCTGTCCCGGAGTGGCACAGGCGGTTGCGGTCGTCCGCGGCGACGAACGGACCGGCGACCGTCTCGTGGGCTATGTCGTACCGAGGGTTGGCGAGACCGTCGAGCCGACGCAGATTCGCGAATCCGTCGCACTGTTCCTGGCCGCGTACATGGTTCCCGACATGGTGGTCGTACTCGACGCGCTGCCGTTGACCCCGAACGGAAAGCTGGACCGGAAGGCTCTGCCGGAACCCGTTTTCGAGGTCAGGGATTTCCGGACCCCGCAGACTCCCGTCCAGGAGATCGTCGCCGGGGTGTTCGCCGAGGTGCTCGGCGTCGACCGAGTCGGTCTCGACGACGACTTCTTCGCGCTCGGGGGCAACTCGCTCGTCGCCACCCAGGTCGTCTCCCGGCTCGGATCGGCGCTCGACATGCGGCTCGGTGTCCGGGAACTGTTCGAGGAACCCACGGTCGAAGCCCTGGCAGCGCGGCTCGAACTGCACGCGGGTTCGGGTCGTCTCGCCCTCGTGACGCAACCGCGACCCGCGCGGGTACCGCTGTCGCTGGCACAGTCGCGCATGTGGTTCCTCAATCGATTCGACAACCGATCCACGGCATACAACATCCCGATGGCACTCGGCATGTCCGGACGTCTGGACGTGACTGCCTTGGGTGCTGCGGTCGCAGACGTCACGGCGCGACACGAGGTGCTGCGTACCGTCTACCCGGAAAGCTCGGGTGCCCCGGTCCAGGTCGTCCTTCCGCCCACGCGGATGACGCCGACACTCGAGGTCGTGTCGACCTCCGAACAGGAATTGCCCGAACTGCTTGCGGAACTCGCTGCGACTGCGTTCGACGTGACGACCGCTGTACCGCTGCAGGTCCGCCTGTACAAGCTCGCCGACGAGTACCACGTGCTTGCACTGGTGTTCCACCATATCGCTGCGGACGGCTCGTCGATGGCGCCGCTAGCGCGCGATGTGATGGTGGCTTATGCCGCACGCCTCGAGGGTCACGCACCCGACTGGTCGCCGTTGGCCGTGCAGTATGCCGACTACGCGATCTGGCAGCGACAACTGCTGGGCTCGGAGGACGACGAAGCATCGCTTCTCTCGCGTCAGGTCGGGTACTGGCGCAGCGCTCTCGCGGGCGTTCCGGACGAATTGCAGTTGCCGACGGACCGGCCGCGCCCGCCGGTGCAGTCGTTCCGTGGAGGGCGAGTCGCGTTCGGGATCGATGCGGAGTTGCACGAACGCCTCGTCACGCTTGCGCGCGGGCGCAACGCGACGCTGTTCATGGCGGCCCACACGGCGTTCGTGGTCCTGTTGGCACGACTGTCGAGTACCGACGACATCGCGGTCGGCACTCCCATCGCCGGTCGCGGTGAACGTGCACTCGACGATCTCATCGGCATGTTCGTCAATACGTTGGTCCTGCGGACCGCGGTGTCGAGGCACATGTCCTTCTACGAATTGCTCGATTCGGTGCGCGAAACCGACCTGGAGGCGTTCGCGCACGCCGACGTGCCTTTCGAGCGCCTCGTCGAGGTGCTGAATCCGGAGCGGTCAACAGCTCGCCATCCCTTGTTCCAGGTGGGATTCTCGTTCCAGAACCTGGCGCGCACCACGCTCGAACTGCCGGGTATGACGGTGTCGGCGCTCGAACTCGACACGGGTGTCGCACAGTTCGACCTGCAGTTGTTCCTCACCGATCGGTACGGCGAGACAGGCACGCCCGAGGGAATCGACGCGGTATTCAGTTATGCGACCGACCTCTTCGACCGGTCCACGGTGGAGGCGTTCGCCGAGCGGTTCGTGCGCGTGCTCGAATCGATCGTGACAGATCCGACGTCGCCGGTCGGCGACATCGGGATCCTCTCGGCGGATGAGCACAGCCGCATGTTGGTCGAATGGAACAGCAACTCGCATGCCGTACCGGATGCGACTCTGGTCTCGATGTTCGATGCCCAGGTCGTGGCTACTCCGGACGCGCCGGCCATCGAGTACGACGGCGACGTGCTGACCTACCGCGAGTTCGGTGCGCGAGTCCGTCGGCTGGCGAGACGTCTGGTGAAGCTCGGCGTGGGTCCGGAATCGCTCGTGGCCTTGGGGATACGTCGCTCTCCCGAACTGGTGACAGCGATGTACGCTGTAGCGGCGGCCGGTGGTGCATACGTACCGATCGATCCCGACCAGCCTGTGGATCGCACGGCATACATTCTCGACACTGCCGATCCGGTATGCGTGCTGACCAGTACGCGCGACGGTTTCGGGGTGGGCAGCGCTCGACAGGTGGTCGTCGTGGACGACGAGACGGATGGGTTGTTCCGGGACACTCCGCTGACGGACGCCGAGCGACTTGCACCTTTGCGTCCCGACCACACCGCGTATGTCATCTTCACTTCCGGCTCGACGGGTCGACCGAAGGGTGTCGCAGTGTCGCACCGCGCGGTTGTGAACCAGATGCTCTGGAAGAACGCCGAGTTCGGGCTTGGGCCCGAGGATGCGGTACTGCTGAAGACGGCCGCAACCTTCGACCTGTCGGTGTGGGAGTTCTGGTCCGCTCTCGTGTCGGGTGCACGTCTCGTCATCGCGAGTGCCGAGGGACACCGGGACCCGGCGTATCTCGACGAGTTGATTCGTACCGGCGCTGTCACAACCTTGCACGCAGTGCCGTCGATGCTCGACGTGCTCATGACGGAAACCGGTGGTGCGCTTCCGTCATCGCTGCGGCGCATCCTCGCCATCGGAGAGACCCTGCCGGCACAGTCGGCGCAGGCGCTGCGGGAGTCGAACCCGCACGTGCGACTGTTCAACCTGTACGGTCCCACGGAGGCCGCAGTCTCGGTCACCAGCCACGAGGTGACCGATGGTGACACGGTCACAGTGGCGATCGGTGGGCCCGAGTGGAACACACGCCTGTACGTGCTCGACCAGCGGCTGAATCCGGTGCCGCCGGGAGTCCCCGGTGAGCTGTACCTCGCCGGGGTGCAACTCGCCCGCGGATACCTCGGTCGTCCGGACCTGACGGCGGAGCGGTTCGTCGCCGATCCGTTCGCGACGGGGACCGAGACCGGGGGGCGCTTGTACCGAACGGGCGACCTGGTCGTATGGACCGGAGAGGGCGAGCTTCGATACCTCGGTCGTACCGACTTCCAGGTCAAGATCCGCGGTTTCCGGATCGAACTCGGGGAGATCGAGTCGGGGCTTCGGAATCACCCGTCGGTGGCCCAGGCTGTCGTGCTCGTTCACCACGACGACCGGCTCGGCGACCAGTTGGTCGCGTATCTCGTCCCGTCGGCGGGGAGCGACCTCGCCGTCGACGATGTACGTGCCGCACTCGGGGACCGCCTGCCGGGCTACATGGTGCCGGCTGCGTTCGTCGTACTCGACGCGTTGCCGCTGAACATCAACGGGAAGCTGGACCGCAGGGCTCTCCCGCAGCCGATGTTCGAGACGAAGTCGTACCGTGCCCCGGCCACCCCGGTCGAACAGATCGTCGCAAGTATCTTCGCCGAGGTGCTCGGAACCGAACGGGTGGGGGCGGACGACGACTTCTTCGCGCTCGGTGGCAACTCGCTGCTCGCCACGCAGGTCACGGCCCGGCTCGGTGCGGCGCTGGATACCACGGTCCAGGTCCGGACGCTCTTCGAAGCTCCGACGGTGGCGGCCCTCGCCTCCCGTGCCGAGTCCGGCAGGGGATCCGGGACACGGCGTGCACTCGTCGGTGCCCCACGCCCGAAGCAGGTGCCGCTCTCGCTCGCCCAGCAGCGAATGTGGGTGCTGAACCGGATGAATCCGAATTCGGCGGCCTACAACATCCCGGTCGTACTGCATCTGTCCGGGTTGCTGGACGTGCCGGCGCTCGGGGCTGCCGTCCGGGACGTGTTCGAACGGCACGAAATCCTTCGGACCCGTTACCCGGATACGGAGGACGGGCCGGTGCAGGAGATCGTTCCGGTCGGCGAGGCGGTGCCGACGCTCGATGTCGTCGAGGTTCCGGAGCATCTGCTGCCGGAGCGTATCGCGGAGGTGGTGGGCGTCGGCTTCGACGTCACTGCGACCGCGCCTGTGCGAGGTCGATTGTTCGAGCTCAATCCCACGGATCGTGTTCTCGTGATGGTCGTTCATCACATCAGTGCAGACGGTTTCTCCATGGGACCGCTGACCCGGGACGTGATGACGGCCTATGCGTCCCGTGTCGAACGTGAGGTTCCGACCTGGTCTCCGCTCGAGATCCAGTACGCGGACTACGCACTGTGGCAGCGGGAGATCCTCGGCGACGAGAACGATCCGGAATCCACGCTCGCCCGGCAGCTCGACTACTGGGCGAGCAGACTCGCCGGAGCGCCGGAGTTGCTCGAGTTGCCGGCTGATCGGCCCCGTCCTGCCCGGGCGTCCATGCGTGGGGCGGAGTACGAGTTCGCCATCGACCCGAACCGATTCGAGATGCTGGAAAAGGTTGCTCGCGAGCACAACTCGACGGTCTTCATGGTCATGCACGCTGCATTCGCAGTCCTGTTGTCCAAGCTGACGGGCACGAACGACATCATCATCGGGACCCCGACGGCCGGTCGTGGCGAGGCCGCCCTCGACGACTTGATCGGCATGTTCGTCAACACCCTTCCCCTCCGGACGGAGATCGAGTCGAGTGCAGAGTTCGTCGAGCTGCTCTCCCAGGTCCGGGACCGGGACATCGAGGCATTCGGCAATGCGGACGTGCCGTTCGAGCGTGTCGTCGATGCGCTCGGCCGGCGCCGCACCGCCGCCTATTCCCCCCTGGTCCAGGTGCTGTTCGCGTTCCAGAACATGGCACCGCGCTCGCTGCAGTTGCCCGGCCTCGAGGTGTCGCTGGTCGAGGGCAATTTCGACCAGGCGAAGTTCGATCTGCAGCTCAGCGGCGGGGAGGTGTTCGACGAGAACGGGCGCAGTGGGGGCATCCGGTTGCTGTTCACGTATGCCACCGACCTGTTCGACGAGGAGTCCGTCGCCCGCTTCGCGAAGCGGTACCTGCGGGTCGTCGACGCGGTCACCGACAACCCCGGCGTCGTGATCCGCGAGATCGACATCCTCGACGACGAGGAACGCGCGAGCCTGACGCCGCAGCGGAAGCTCACCGCCGCGGACCTGCCCGAGCTGGTGGCAGCCGCCGCGGCGGCCCACCCCGACGAGATCGCCCTGACTCACGGCGACGCCACCGTCACCTTCGGTGCGTTGAACGACAAACTGGTGTCGGTCGCCAAGGCGATGGGGGCGACGCTCAAGCCGGAGGCGCAGGTCTCGGTGGCCCTGTCCGGTCTGGTTCCGGGAATCCTTCCGGCCCTGGGCGTCGACGGATACGCCGCACTGATCGAGTCACTCATCACCCAAGCGCAGAGCTTGGCGACACAGAGGAAAAGGTAGATGTCGGTTCGGAAGCCCGGTCAGGAATCTCTCACCATCGAGGACCTCCCGCGGCTGATCTCAGAGGTGGCGGCGGTAGCGCCCGAGCGGGTTGCGCTCTCGCACGGTGACACCGCCGTCACCTACGGAACGCTCCACGACGAACTGACCGGTCTCGACGCCGCTATGGGCGGCGCGCTCGGTCCGGACGCCCTCGTCCCGGTGGTGCTGTCGAACCTCGTTCCCGCACTGCTCGAATCCGATGCGGACGGTGGCCTCGCCGGTGTCGTCGAGACCCTCATCTGCGACACCGGCGACGTCGTCGACGTGCCCGTCGTCGCCAAAGCGGTCGACACCCTGCCGGCGCTGTTCGAGCAGCAGGTCGCCCGCACACCGGATGCGATCGCTCTCGAGTTCGAGGGGGAGACCCTCACCTACGCGCAGTTCGACGCCGCCGCCAACCGGATGGCCCGCTACCTCGTCTCGATCGGCGTGGGTCCGGAGACGACGGTGGGCCTCGCGATCCGCCGATCGCTGGATCTGCTCGTCGCCATGTACGGCATCGTCAAGGCCGGCGGTGCCTACGTCCCGCTCGACCCGGACCACCCGGCCGACCGCATCGCGCACGTCCTCGCCGCAGCACGCCCCGTCGCGGTCCTGACGACCTCGCGCGACGGAATCGAGGTGCCCGCACACGTTCCGCTCCACGAGGTGGATCGGCTCGACCTGGCCGGTTTCGACGCGGCCCCGCTCACGGACGCCGACCGCACCGGCCCGCTGCGCCCCGACAACACCGCCTACATCATCTTCACGTCGGGCTCGACGGGCCTGCCCAAGGGCGTGGCCGTCGCCCATCGGGCCATCGTCGCGAATCTGCTCTGGCGCCAGCGGGAGTACGGCTTCACCGAGGCCGACGTCATCCTGCAGAAGACGCCGTTCACGTTCGACGTCTCGGTGTGGGAGTTCTTCTGGCCGTTGCAGGTCGGCGCCCGCCTGGTCGTCGCCGTGCCCGATGGTCATCGCGACCCCGAGTACCTCGCCCGCACGATCGCCGACCGCGGTGTGACCGCACTGCACTTCGTGCCGTCGATGCTCTCCGTCTTCGTCGCGGAGCCGCTCGCTGCCCGAACCGACTCTCTCCGTTACGTTTTCGCATCCGGTGAGGCGTTGCCCGCGCAGACCGTCGCCCGCTTCCACGAGATCAGTTCGGCAGAGCTCCACAACCTGTACGGTCCCACCGAAGCCGCCGTCGACGTCACCTACTACGCGACCGCACGCGGCGACAGGACGATCCCGATCGGTGCCGCCGTCGACGACACCGGACTGCACGTGCTCGACGACGCACTCCGGCCGGTCCCGCCGGGCGTTCCCGGCGAGCTGTACCTGTCGGGTGTGCAGCTCGCGCGCGGCTACGTCGCCCGGCCGGATCTGACGTCGGATCGTTTCGTCGCCGACCCCGCCGGCCGCAACGGCGAACGCATGTACCGGACCGGCGACCTCGTCCGGCGCCGCCCCGACGGGCAGCTCGACTACATCGGACGCGTCGACTTCCAGGTCAAACTGCGCGGACTGCGCGTCGAACTCGGCGAGATCGAAGCGGCGATCCTCGGACGTGACGACGTGTCCCAGGCCGTGGTGGTCGTGCACTCCGATCCGGTCACCGGCGACCACCTCGTCGCGTACGTCGTCGCGACGGGGGGAGCCACCCTCGACACGGCCGAGCTGACCGCGACCGCCCGCGAGCGGCTCCCGGACTACATGGTTCCGAACCTGTTCGTCCAGCTCGACGAATTCCCGCTCAACGCCAGCGGAAAGCTCGACCGCAAGGCACTGCCTGCCCCCGACTTCACGTCCGCGCGGGAGTACCGCGAACCGTCGACGCCCGCCGAACAGGCGGTCGCGCAGATCTTCGCGGACCTCCTCGGCGCGGAGCGGGTCGGCGCCGACGACGACTTCTTCGAGCTCGGCGGCAACTCGCTCATCGCGACGCGAGCCGTCGCCCGGATCAACTCGCGGTTCTCGGTGCACGTCGAGGTCGGGGAGTTCTTCGACGCGCCCACCGTGGCCGATCTGGCGCGACTCGTCGACGAGGCCGCCGATCGCGGAACCGGGCCGCGGCTTCCGTTGCGTCCGATGCCGCGTCCCGACCGGGTGCCGCTGTCGCTGGCGCAGCAGCGCATGTGGTTCCTCAATCAGCTCGAACCCGACTCCGCGGTCAATAACATTCCGTTCGCGCTGCGGCTGTCCGGACTTCTCGACCGGCACGCCCTGCAGATCGCGGTGGCCGACGTGCTGGCGCGGCACGAGGTGCTGCGGACGGTGTACCCGGAGGTCGACGGCGTCGGCTACCAGAAGGTCGTGCCGACCCGCGAGGTCATCCCGGACCTGAGCCCGGTGGCCGTGTCGGAGAGCGAGGTCGCCGAGCGGATCGCGGAGAAGATGGCGGCACCGTTCGACGTCACGCAGCGGGTGCCGTTCTGGGCGGGGCTGTTCGAGATCAGCGCGACCGAGCACGTGCTGGCGTTCTCCGTGCACCACATCGCCGGGGACGGCTTCTCGATGGGTCCCCTCACCCGGGACGTCATGACCGCCTACGCCGCGCGGTCGGCGGGGGAGTCCCCCGACTGGCAGCCGCTGACGGTGCAGTACGCCGACTACAGCATCTGGCAGCGGGAGATGCTCGGTTCGGAGGACGATCCGGAGTCGGTCGCGGCACGCCAGATCGACTTCTGGAAGCGGGAACTCGCGGATCTGCCCGACGAGCTTCCGCTGCCCACCGACCGACCGCGTCCGGCGGTGGCGACCAGCCACGGTGACCTGCTGCGCTTCTCTGTGGACGCGAGCCTCCGGAATCGGCTGAACGCGGTCGCGCGGGACAACAACGCAACACTGTTCATGGTCGTGCACAGTGCGCTGGCCGTGCTGCTGTCGCGGCTGTCGGGTTCGCGCGACATCGCGATCGGTTCTCCCGTCGCAGGCCGTGGGGACGTCGCGCTCGACGACCTGATCGGAATGTTCGTCAATCCGCTCGTCCTGCGCTCGACGGTCGATCCCACCGAGCACTTCACCGAACTGCTGTCCCGGGTCCGGGCATCGGACCTGAAGGCCTTCGCCCACGCGGAGGTCCCGTTCGAGCGGCTCGTCGAGGTCCTCAATCCGGTTCGGTCGCAGTCCCGGCATCCCCTGTTCCAGGTGGCGCTCGCGTTCCAGAACATGGACAGCACCCGGCTCGAACTGCCGGGTCTGACGGTCAGCGGGGTCGAATTCGACTACGACCTGGCGAAGTTCGACCTGCAGGTCACGGTTGCGGATCATCCCGACGGCTCCGACAACGGTCTGCTCGTCGAGATGTCGTACGCGACGGACCTGTTCGACCCCGCGACCGTGGAGTCGATCGCGGCCCGCTTCGTGCGTGTGCTGGAAGCGATCGCGGCGGATCCCGCTGCCGTGGTCGGTGACATCGAACTGCTCGACCCGGCCGAGCGCGACGCGCTCGTGGCGGGCGTCGACGCGACCCGGCACGACATCGACGCGTCGACGACCCTGCCGGCGCTGTTCGAGGCGCGCGCTGCGGACAACCCCGGTGCGGTCGCCGTGGTGTCCGGTGGGCAGAGCCTGACCTACGGCGAGTTCGCCTCCCGGGTGAACCGGCTCGCGCGGCGGCTGATCGCGCAGGGCGTCGGACCCGAGGTGCGGGTCGCGCTGGCCATGCGCAGGTCCGCCGATCTCGTGATGGCGATGTACGCGGTGCTCACCGCAGGCGGCGCCTACGTGCCCGTCGACCTGGATCAGCCCGACGACCGGATCGACTACATCCTCGACACCGCCGCGCCGCTGTGCGTGCTGGTGGCCGACGCCGCTGACGCCGAGCGGTTCGGCGACCGGACCGTGCTCGTCGCGGGCGACGACGATCCGGCCGTCTCCGACGCGCCCGTCGCCGACGCCGACCTGCGATCGGTGCTGCGCCCGGACAACACCGCGTACGTGCTGTTCACCTCCGGCTCGACGGGCCGCCCGAAGGGCGTGTCCGTCGCGCAGCGCTCCGTGGTGAACCAGGTGCTGTGGCTCACGGACCGCTTCGGGATCGACTCGTCCGACGTGGTGCTGCTCAAGACTCCCGTGACCTTCGACGTGTCGGTGTGGGAACTGTTCTGCACGCTGCTCGCCGGTGCCCGCATGGTGATCGCGGAGCCGGACGGGCACCGTGACCCCGTCTATCTCGCGCAGTTGATCGACGAGCAGTCGGTCACCATGGTCTCGTTCGTGCCGTCGATGCTCGGCCCCTTCGTCTCGGTACTCGGGTTCGGGGGTGGCGCGTCCCTGCGCGCCGTGCTCGTCGCCGGTGAAGCGTTCCCGCCGTCCACCGTCGCCCAGGTGCATGCGGCGATTCCGGGGGCCGCGCTGCACAACCTGTACGGTCCGACCGAGTTCACCGTGCACGCAACCGAGGCCGCGGTGCGGCCGGACGCGACCGTGACGATCGGCCGGCCGGTGTGGAATTCCGGTGCTCTGGTGCTGGATTCGCGTCTGCGTCCCGTGCCGTTCGGTGTCGCGGGTGAGCTGTATCTGTCGGGCGTCCAGCTCGCGCGCGGGTATCACGGCCGGGTCGACCTGACCGCCGACCGTTTCGTCGCCGACCCGTACGGTGCGCCGGGCGAGCGTATGTACCGCACCGGCGACCTCGTCCGCTGGACCCGCACGGCCGGCGGCGCACCGGAACTGGTGTACATCGGCCGCACCGACTTCCAGGTGAAGTTCCGCGGCCAGCGCATCGAGCTCGGCGAGATCGAAGCGGTCCTGTCCGCCGATCCGTCCGTGTTGTCGGCGGTGGTGCTCGTGCACGAATCGTCGACCGGCCAGCACCTGGTCGCCTATGTCGTCCCGGTGCCGGGCGCGGTGATCGACGCCGGCGCCGCCCGCACGGCCGCCGCGGCGGCGCTTCCGTCGTACATGGTTCCGTCGGTGGTGACCGTGCTCGACGCGTTCCCGCTCAACGCGTCCGGCAAGCTCGACCGCAAGG
>NZ_JTIZ01000065.1:0-1221 GCF_000801125.1 Rhodococcus sp. Chr-9 | reverse complement strand
GCAACGGGGTCGATCGACACCCGCCCCTACCAAGTGCGAAGAGCCTGATTTCGTGGCTGTATCTTCGTCGTCATCTTCACGAATACACGTTATCGAAAGGTCCGCAATGAATTATCCGCCGAGGCTATTCGTAGCGGTAATGAGTGCTCTTGCAATCGCTGCAACGGCATGTACAACCAACGAGATCACACCGGTCGAGACCAGCCGGCCTCCCGCCACGCCGACGATCTATCAGCCACCCGGACAGGTCCGAAACTCCACCTTCGTGTGGTCCGCAGAACCGGGAATCGACCTTGCGGATCAACGCAGCATCCTCACCCGAGCCGCGTACGAATCCATGATCATCGCCCACTACGGCGGACTCGATACCACCTATCCCGGGTTCGCCGGAGCACTCGTCCCTTCCTACGCACGCAAAGTCCCAACTGCGCTGGAAACGTCCCTCGTCGGAACATTTCGGGCGCACATCCTCCAGGTGCTCGATACGGCGGCTGGGTTCAAAGCAACCGTGTGCACCCAATGGTCGAAGGTGGGCATCAGGGTCCGAGACGGCGACTATCGCATCAACCAATTTTCCGGGCAGGAGGAATTTGTCGAGTTCACCCGTGACACCGAGGAACATCGGCTCGAAGGGCAACTCCACAGGCACGACCCGGAACCACCGACACCAAGCGATCAGTACCTGACTTCTCTCCCCACCACCGAGCACCAATGGTCCGCTCCTACGGAAGATCTGTTCACCGATACGGGACTCAGAATCGACTTCGGGGGCGACTTGGGCGAAACGATGTATCGATGCGAAGCATGGGGTCGCAGCATCGAACCCAGCTTGCCGCCCTACAGAAGTTCCGAAACCATCATCTCCCCCACCCCACCCGAAACCCTGCCCGCCTACCCGGGCTGGTGAGCACATGAACCGAATTATCTGCGCTGCAATAGCATTCCTTGTCGGATCATCCCTCCTTGCAAGCTGCACACCCGATCGAGCGCCGGCACCGGTTGCGCCCCAGACCATCATCACCGCCGAGTACGAACCACCCGGACAGGTCCGAAATACCACGTTCGTGTGGTCCGCAGAACCCGACGTCGACCTGTTCGATGAACGCGGCAGGCTGATTCGCGCAGCACAGGAATCGAAGATTATCGCCTACTACGCAGGAATCGATGTCACATACCCGGCTCTTCGCAGTTAGCAGTGGTACTGGCGCCGGCTGGGTGCGA
>NZ_JTIZ01000064.1:0-1067 GCF_000801125.1 Rhodococcus sp. Chr-9 | reverse complement strand
CGACCCCACACGACCTCGACTCTGTCGAATCCCATGCGCAGCACAGAAATCCGAAAATGCAGTCGAGGTGTACTGCGCTCCGTGATCGCTGTGAAAAATCACGCCGTCCACGCCGCCATCACGGGAGTCGACCGCCATCTGCAGTGCGTCGGTGACCAGTTCGGTACGCATATGATCGGCGATGGACCAGCCCACCACCCGACGCGAACAGATGTCGATCACCGTCGCCAGATACAGCCACGATGATCCCACCGGGATGTAGGTGATGTCGCCACACCAACGGCTGTCGAGCTCGTCGGCGGTGAAGTCTCGACCGATCAGATCGGGCACCGTCGCTGCCTGCGGATCGGGGATGGTGGTGCGCCGGCCACGGCGCAGATGCCGACCGACGATGCAGTGGCCACGCATCAACCGCGTGACCCGTTTACGGTTGATGCACACCCCGAGTTCGCGCAGTTCGGCGTGGATGCGGGGTGCACCGTACCCGCCGCGATGCTCGGTATGGATCCGTCGGATCTGCGCCACGGTCGCGGCCTCCTCGGCGGCACGCTCGGTGCGCGCATCGGCGGTGGCCAGGTGCCGGTAGTACCCGGACCGGGACGCGCCGAGGACCCGGCACAGCCGCTGCACACCGAACTCGCTGCGGTGGGTGGAGATGAAGTCCCAGCGGCAGGTCTTCACTTCATCTCCTGCGCAAAATAAGCGGCTGCCCGGCGCAGGATCTCCCGTTCGAGCTGCCATTCCTTCTCCGCGCCGCGCAGCCGGGCGTTCTCCGCCCGCAGGCGCGCCAACTCCTCGGCTGCGGTTTCGCCGCCGCCGGCTCCACGGTCCGCCGCACCTCGACCAACGGCGTTGTCCTTGCGGACCCAGGTCCGCAGCGTCTCGCCGCTGATACCCAAGTCCGCTGCCACCGCCGCGTAGGTGCGGGCACCACCGGCCGCGCGATACAACGCGACCGCGTCCCGGCGGAACTCCTCCGGGTATTGAGACCGGCGTCCCATGTGAGCATCCCTTCTGGTTCTTGTACGAACCATTGTCAGGGTGTCCACTCCCAGGGGGGAGCCTCA
>NZ_JTIZ01000010.1:0-1435 GCF_000801125.1 Rhodococcus sp. Chr-9 | reverse complement strand
TAGTACTACAGCCGTAGATCGCTGATCTGTCGGGATTGCGGCGCGTTGACTCTGGTGAAGGCGGCTGCCGGGGCATGATTCGTGGTTTGTGAAGTCATCGAAGACACCCACGGCAACCGCGGGTTTGAGGGTAGACCATCAACGCTGGCGACAGCGCCTGGACGCGCTGATCGACACGATCACGCCCCGGTTCGCCCGCCGTGAAGCGGCACGGAACGCGGGCGCGTTCGTCGTAGGGGTGCTCTCATCGCTGGAAACCAAGAACTGCTGGACGATGGCCGAACTGTCAGGACATGCCACACCGGACAAGTTGCAGCACTTACTGTCGCGGGCCACGTGGGAGGCCGACGAGATCCGCGACGACCTCCGAGCGATGATCATCGACGCGTTCGCCGAACCCGACGCGGTGCTCGTCGTCGACGAAACCGGGCACGTGAAGAAGGGCACGAAAACCGTCGGGGTACAGCGCCAGTACTCCGGCACCGCCGGGCGGATCGAGAACTGCCAGGTTGCCGTCTACATGACCTACACCAGCTCGAAAGGCCATGCTCTGATCGACCGTGCCCTGTACCTACCACGCTCGTGGGCCGAGGACCACGACCGCCGCACCGACGCCGGAGTGCCCGAGGAGGTGGAGTTCGCGACCAAGCCCGCCCTGGCCACCGAAATGATCACCCGCACTCTCGACGCCGACACCCCTGCCGCATGGGTCGCCGGCGACGAAGTCTACGGTTCCTGCCCGGACCTGCGAACGGCATTGCAGGAAAGGCAGATCGGGTACGTCCTGGCGATCGGCTGCAACCGGAAGGTGGACACCGTCAGCGGTCGGTGTCGTGTCGACGAACTTGTTGCTGCGCTGCCACGACGAGCGTGGCGGCGACTGTCGGCCGGGGACGGAGCCAAGGGACCGCGCTGGTATTCGTGGGCGTGGATCGACACCACCGATGCCCCCGCCTGCGGTGGGCACTGCTCGGTGCTCGCCCGCCGCAACGACACGACCGGGGAGTTGGCCTACTACCACTGCTACAGCCCCGCCCCAGTGACGTTGGCCGAGTTGGTGCGCGTCGCCGGTCGCCGCTGGACCGTCGAGGAATCCTTCCAGACCGGCAAAGGCCTGACGGGATTGGATCAACATCAGCTTCGCACGTGGACGTCCTGGCATCGCTGGACCGTTCTGGTCATGCTCGCCCACGCGTTTCTCGCTGCGGCTACTGCTACCCAGCGCACCGTCGAGCAGGGTAACTCCTCGTTGATTCGGTTGAGCATCAATGAATTCCGACGGTTGTTCGTCGCTCTGGTGCTGACGCCATTACATCTCGGTGGTAGTCGGGTCTTGGATTGGTCGATCTGGCGGCGACAGCATCAGCAACGAGCTCGGATATGTCATCAGAACCGCAGGTCAGCGCATCCTTGAGCTCGATCTACAGCTGTAGTA
>NZ_JTIZ01000001.1:0-1919 GCF_000801125.1 Rhodococcus sp. Chr-9 | reverse complement strand
GCTTCACAGTCTCCCACCTATCCTACACAAACCGAACCGAACACCAATACCAAGCTATAGTGAAGGTCCCGGGGTCTTTTCGTCCTGCCGCGCGTAACGAGCATCTTTACTCGTAATGCAATTTCGCCGAGTCTGTGGTCGAGACAGCAGAGAAGTCGTTACGCCATTCGTGCAGGTCGGAACTTACCCGACAAGGAATTTCGCTACCTTAGGATGGTTATAGTTACCACCGCCGTTTACTGGGGCTTAAATTCTCAGCTTCGCGGATTGCTCCGCTAACCGGTCCTCTTAACCTTCCAGCACCGGGCAGGCGTCAGTCCGTATACATCGTCTTACGACTTCGCACGGACCTGTGTTTTTAGTAAACAGTCGCTTCTCTCTGGTCTCTGCGACCACCCCCAGCTCGGACCGCAAGGGCCGTCACCGGGCGTGGTCCCCCTTCTCCCGAAGTTACGGGGGCATTTTGCCGAGTTCCTTAACCACAGTTCTCTCGATCGCCTCGGTATTCTCTACCTGACCACCTGTGTCGGTTTGGGGTACGGGCCGTGTACCAACTCACTAGAGGCTTTTCTCGGCAGCATAGGATCACTGAATTCCCCTCAACGGGTACGCATCACCTCTCAGGCTGTATGAACGGCGGATTTGCCTACCATTCGCCCTACCGGCTTACACCAGGTACTCCATCACCTGGCCCAGCTACCTTCCTGCGTCACCCCATCGCTTGACTACTACAATCAGGGTCCCGTGCAGCCATCCCCACAGTTCCCGAAGGAACAGCGGAAACTTTTGGACGGTTAGCACAACTGATTCGCCATTGGGCGCGGATACACGGGTACGGGAATATCAACCCGTTGTCCATCGACTACGCCTGTCGGCCTCGCCTTAGGTCCCGACTCACCCTGGGCGGATTAACCTGGCCCAGGAACCCTTGGTCATCCGGCGGACGAGTTTCTCACTCGTCTTTCGCTACTCATGCCTGCATTCTCACTCGCGCAGCCTCCACACCTGGATCACTCCGGCGCTTCCACGGCTGCACGACGCTCCCCTACCCACCCACACCACTGCACACGTTCCCGCAGGAACGAATGGGTGTTGTGTGAGTGCCGCGGCTTCGGCGGTGTACTTGAGCCCCGCTACATTGTCGGCGCAGAACCACTTGACCAGTGAGCTATTACGCACTCTTTCAAGGGTGGCTGCTTCTAAGCCAACCTCCTGGTTGTCTCAGCGATCCCACATCCTTTTCCACTTAGTACACGCTTAGGGGCCTTAGCCGGCGATCTGGGCTGTTTCCCTCTCGACTACGAAGCTTATCCCCCGCAGTCTCACTGCCGCGCTCTCACTCACCGGCATTCGGAGTTTGGCTGATTTCGGTAAGCTTGTGGGCCCCCTAGACCATCCAGTAGCTCTACCTCCGGTGAGAAACACGCGACGCTGCACCTAAATGCATTTCGGGGAGAACCAGCTATCACGGAGTTTGATTGGCCTTTCACCCCTACCCACAACTCATCCCCTCAGTTTTCAACCTAAGTGGGTTCGGGCCTCCACGACGTCTTACCATCGCTTCACCCTGGCCATGGGTAGATCACTCCGCTTCGGGTCTAGAACATGCCACTACATGCGCCCTATTCGGACTCGCTTTCGCTACGACTACCCCACACGGGTTAACCTCGCGACATGCCACTAACTCGCAGGCTCATTCTTCAAAAGGCACGCCATCACCCACCACGAACTGAATCGTGCATCGGCTCTGACGGATTGTAAGCGCACGGTTTCAGGTACTATTTCACTCCCCTCCCGGGGTACTTTTCACCTTTCCCTCACGGTACTAGTCCGCTATCGGTCACCAGGGAGTATTCAGGCTTATCGGGTGGTCCCGACAGATTCACACCGGATTTCACGGGCCCGGTGCTACTCGGGTA